>QNVF01000047.1 GCA_004347965.1 Candidatus Nezhaarchaeota archaeon WYZ-LMO8 | reverse complement strand
TTGCTGAGACCTCTCAACGATTATGACTTTATGTCCCCTCATGGAGGCGATTCTAGCAAACTCCATTCCAGCAGGTCCTCCGCCGACAACCACGATCCTCTTTGGCTTGTCAACCTTCTTCATCTCAACTTCGGGGTTTATGGAGCACTTAGCTCTTAGCTGCCTTAAGCTGAAGAGCCTATCTATGCAGTCATTGCATCTAGTGCAGGGCCTAATGTCCTCGATCCTTCCTTCTCTCAGCTTCACGACAAGCTCTGGATCAGCGAGCAATGCTCTACCTAAAGCGACGAGATCCAGTTTGCCTTCCTCTATCAGCTTCACAGCCATCTCAGTGGAGATTCCACCTACTCCGATTACAGGCACCTTAACTACCGACTTAATCTTAAACGCTCCATCAAGTAAGAGGCCTCTCTTAACTATCATCGGCGTTATGGCGAAGCTGCCACTGACGTGTAGGCAATCTACGCCAGCCCTTTCAAGCTCAAGAGCGTACCTTATGAGCTCATCATCTGAGACTCCTCCATATGATGGAAAGGAGCCCTCTATCCTAAATATCACTGGGATTCCAACATTCTTCTTTATCGATTCAAGTACTTCTAAAGAGAGCCTTATACGGTTCTCAAAGGAGCCGCCATACTCATCACTCCTCTTATTGGTATTGGGAGATAGGAATTGACTAAACAGCCAACCGTGAGCTGAGTTTATTTCGACTAAATCGAAGCCACAGTCCTTAGCTCTAGCAGCAGCTTCAGTAAATAGTTCCACAAGTCTCTTTATCTCATCCTTGCTTAGCTCCTCAGCTCTTGCCTTGAAGGCATGCCTTCCATGCATGAACATTGTGTACTCTAAAGATGAAGGAGCTCGGGGCACGTTTCCTTCAACCTTCGGGGTAGAGCATCCCCCAGGATGGAGAAATTGTATCCCAGCTACAGAACCATAGCTCTTTATCTCCTCCGCCAATTCATTTAAGCCTATACAGAACTTGTCAGAATATATGGCTAAGCCTCCATGCAGGTCCTTTGCTCTCGGATCTACAGCTGCCCCTTCAACCATTACTAGCCCAACACCGTTTTGAGCCAACCTTCTATAGTGCCTTATCATCTCCTCAGTTACGTAGCCATCTCTCGCTAAGTTCAACGCCATTGATGGAAAAACGATTCTATTAGGAACTTTAACGTTAGAAATCCAACAGCTCTCAAGTATCTTCATGATACTTCAAAAGTATATCAGCTCGAAGTCTTCACTTAAACGTTGCGGTAGCGACGAGTAGGTTCTCAAGGTGCTCGTAGCCATTTCATACATCTCCTTCGGCTCACTTATTCTACTGATTACATTTCAGGAACCGTCAATACGTATCCCCTTCACAATCCACACGACCTAAATGATCACGCTTAGGAATAAAGCTCGAACCCCTTAAATTATGTTTTAGTTCATGTAGTAATTTAATGCCGCTGCTAACTAACGACCTTTAACGGTATGATTGTTTGCACAGGGCTGTCTAGGATTAAGACTTCAACTCCATAAACTTTCATAACGTTCTCAGGTGTCAAGACTTGGCTTGGATCTCCAAGAGCATATATCTTCCCATCCTTAAGCATAACCATGATGTCTGAGAATCTATAAGCTAAGCTAAGATCGTGCATTGCCAACACTACACAAAGCTTCTTAGTTAAAGCCAGCTTCTTGATGAGACTGAGTATTTCTAATTGATGTTTTATGTCGAGGTTGCTTGTAGGCTCGTCAAGCAGTAGAACTTGTGGTTCTTGCGCTAATGCTCGAGCCAACATAACTTTCTGCCTTTCTCCACCACTAACTTCGTCTATATACCTGTAAACAAGGTGGCTCGCCCCAACAACCTCAAGTGCGCTACAGACTATCTTTATGTCTCTTTCACTCACAGACCAAGTCACATAAGGCCTCCTCCCCATCAACACTACTTCAAAAACCGTGAATGGTGCTGTCGGCGAGATTTGAGGCACATAGCCTATCCTCTTAGCCACCTCCATGCGAGGCAAAGAATCAACTCTAATGTCATCTATCAGTACCGTGCCCATCTTAGGCTTCAGAATGTTGTTTATGCATCTTAGTAGAGTTGTCTTGCCAGAGCCGTTGGGACCGATGATTGACGTGACCGTACCCTCGGTTATTTCGAGGTTCACATCTTCAAGCGCTTTAATACCGTCGTATTCAACAGTGACTCCTTTTATCGTTATCTTCACCATATATCTTTCCTCGTCCTTAATAATAGTGAAACAAAGAAGGGTACGCCCATGGCTGCTGTAACAACCCCTACGGGCAATTCTATGGGCATGAGAACTATCCTAGCAGTAGTATCGGCAAGTAAGAGTAACAGCCCGCCGATCAGTACTGAGCAGACCATCGAGAACCTGTAGTCAGTTCCAACTAAGAACCTAGCAATATGAGGAGCGATGAGACATATAAAGCCTATGGGCCCCGTAGAGCACACGATAATTGATGTGCTCAGTGCTGCCAGTAAGGTGCATATCGTTCTAACTCTCCTCGGGTTTGTACCCAAGCTTTTAGCTACCTCCTCCCCCATCATTAGTGTATTGAGGTCCCAAGCATATGCAAATAGTGGAAGACAAGTAAACACAGCAGGGAGCATAAACGTAAATCTCCCCCAATCAATCCTCCTTAAATCCCCCATGGTCCAGTAGACAAGCTCAGTGAGCTGCCACTCTCTAGCTATGTATTGAAGAAGCGTTACTCCAGCTGAGAAGAGATACATCATTGCTACTCCACTTAGAATGAGTGATTGAGGGGTTACACCTTTGAGTCTCGCTATGCCCAGCGAAACTAGTGCTGCTAAGAGGGCAAAGGCGAAAGCACTTAACATCATCACGTATATGCTTGAGCTTACACCGGCCACTATTATTAAAGCAGCTCCGAAAGAAGCTCCAGAGCTCACGCCCATGGTGAAAGGACTTGCGAGAGCATTTCGCAAAGCTCCTTGAACAACTGATCCAGATATTGCTAGAACAGCTCCTGCAAGAAGAGCAGCGCAGGCCCTTGGAAACCTTATTTCCAAGATTATAGCTCTTGAAACAGAGTCCAGCCCCTCAACATTCCCGAAGATTGCCATGAAAGCTTCGACAAAGCCTATCTTCGCATACCCAACGCTTATTGAGATCGTTAGTGTTATGGGTATTAAAAAAGTTAAAGAGGAGATTATGGAGATCCTCGAGATCTTTAAGGACTTGGATAAACCCAAGCCCCCTCTCTCCACTCCATTTTTAAGTTATCTTCAATCCACGTTTTAAGCATAGTTTTGGGGTCTATGTCCTCAAAGAGAGCCGGATAGAGTATCTTCGCAACGTAGGCTCTCTCAGCTATTTGTCCAAATAGGTAGTGAAGGTATGCAGCACATACGAGGTAGACCCTTCCATCTCTTACAGCTTTTATATCACTCCAACCCGGCCTATTCATGATGCTGCTCCTAATATCTTCAAGAGGCTTCGTATCTAATGTCTTGTATGGATTGTACTTTGCAGGAGAAATGCTCTTTAATATGACCTCTGGGTTCCTCATTATAATGGTTTCTGAACTCACTTTTGGATACGATACTGGAGAATCTGCAAATATGTTTATGCCACCTGAGAGCCGTAATATGGTGTCCCAACCAGTTCCTGGCCCTGCAGCTGTATAGTCAGTGTAACTTTCCCAATACACTTTCACCTTCTCCTTTAGACCCGCGACCCGCACGTCAATAACGCTTGAAACGTTCTTCCAATACTCTACTATCTTCTCGGCTTCGCCCGTGAGGTTAAGCATTAAACCTACAAGCTTAAACTCCATGAACATTGTCTCGGGCTTGTAAAGGTCTATTCGAACAACTTTTATGCCGAGTGGTTCAAGTCTGCTCTCCAAGTCCTCGGGTTTGGGGTAATCAACATAGGTTAGGACGACTTCTGGTTTTACCTCCATGATCGCTTCAATGCTAGGTGAAAAGCAAGTTCCAATGTCAGTCACGTTAGGTGCCCAAGGCTCGCCAACCGCATACCTAGTTATGCCAACAAGGCGATCACCTGCTCCAAGCACGACTACAGCCATAGCCGAGTCGGTAGTCAAAGCCGCGATACGCTTTACAGGCCATGAAACTTCAACATACCTACCCGACGAGTCAACGATAGTAATCGTCGCTGGTTTAGCACTTTCAGCGGGTGGCGAAGGTGTTGGAGCGTACGTGCTTGAATAGTAAATGTACAATGCAGAAGCAATGATGCATAGACAAACTACTAGTACTGCTACCTTCACGCCGCTCTTCATGTTACAACACCCTCACACTTTCTTTCCAGTCTCTCAAAGAAGTCTCTGGTAGAGATGAGGGATAGTCCTTGAGGGTGATGTTAGGCAAGGACCATGTAACATTCTTAAGGTATTTCCTAGCAACTTCAACAGCTATTAGCATCTCGCTTAATGTAGGAGTTCTCCAAGGGACATTGCCAAAGGGTATGAAGCCTATGATATGATAGGGTATCGATTGATCTATGCTCGCTATGAAATGAGCTATCTTCTCTATTTCATCGATGTCTATGTAATTAGGGATGAAGACGCTACTTGCCTTCAGCTCTATACCTCTCTCATAGGCTTCCATAAAGTTCTTGATAACGTCGTGATTAGGCTTCCCAGTATAATCGACATGAATACTATTAGTGTATGCCTTTATGCTCACCGAAGCCGCATCAACCCCTTCAGGTATAGGATTTGAGCCGTTGGTCAGAATCCCAATACGAGCTTTTAACTTCTTTGCGAAGTCTATGAGCTCAGGTAAATCTGGATTTACGGTTGGTTCACGACCGCAGAAGAATACAGTTTTAGGTTTAAGCTTCAGGAGAACTGCCTTTATCTCCTCAATTTTGAGAGGACATCTCTCAATCTTAAAGAGTCCTGTGAGATATGGACATCCTTTGCATGCAAAGTTGCACTCACTATTGTATATGCTAACTCTTCTAAGCTTTGGAGAATACGTCACTTTCCAATAGTAAGAGTGAGTAATTGTTACTGAAGAGAGCATAAGAGTCACACTTTTATTAGTGAAGTGGCAAATAAATGTTACTCTAATTCTTTGGCAGTGTCACTTAAAGATAGATCCTTAAAGTCGTCATTTTAAGCTCTCGCATAAGCTTCAAAGAAAGTGCTAATTTCATGCATATTGACACTTCACTATGTGCGGTGATGCTTTGAGAGCATAGCTTTTTCATAGTAGAAAGTGATGAAATAATTAAGTAGACGACTTAATCTTAGCATAGTGAGTGCTTTGCTTAGTGCTTAAATTCTTTAGGAGAAATTCGATAGAAGGGTCGCATTAAAAGAACTTCACTTTCTTTCAGGAGAACTTGGTTTAAGTACTTTAGGTTCTTAAAGATTTTTCACCCTATTCTCAATGAAGCGTTCACTCCGACATTAAGCACTCATCAAATCTGTTACACGATATGGGCTTCTCCGCTACGCTTTAAAGTAGTTGAAGGCCTCGTTCAGCGTCGATACTTCTATAACGCGTATATCGTAGTATCCCTTGGATTTAAGGTAGTCTTCGACATTAACTAATCGTTGATAATACCTTGTGAAGATAAAAGGGCCGATTTTCCTCTCCTCTGCTACATACACTATATCATTGCTCTGACCTGGAGGCACGAGGAATATCTTTGCGCCAGCTTTAGCTGCTGCCTCAGCTTTATACACTATACCTCCCACTTGACCTATATTGCCATACTCGTCTATTGCTCCCGTTATGATGACATCGCTTCTTATTGATGTGTTTAAGAGTAATGATACGGCAAGAACGGCTATTGCTGCTCCCGCGGATGGTCCATCCACAACGTATATGCTCTCGTTACCTACAACCATAAGTAGCAAGTCTATGTTCGACGTGCTTGCTCTTGTGAATTTCTGAGCAGCCTTGAAGGCTGTTTCAGCAGCTTCTTGAAGTTCTATGCCTATTTTAGGAGTGGTTGAAACAAAAACTCTTCCTTCACCCTCTATTAGAGATCCTTGCAGCTTCATTGCCACGCCTCTGTACATGTATCCTCCTTCACTAGCTACACCCACTATATAGATCGAAGAAACATTATGAACATATGATGCTGGAGATTCAACCTTAAGGCTTTCACCACCGCCAGTAAAGAGCTTAAAAAGATTTTCAAGGGGGTATTGAAGTTCGTAGAAGAGGATGTATGACAGGACGAGGTTACACGCTAAGCTCACTATTAAAAGGCACAAGAGGATGTAGGTCTTAGCTGAAGCTTTTCTACATCTCAGAAACCTTTCATCCACGTACATTACCTCTAAAGCGAGGAGAGAGAAATGGTGCTATAAATTTTGTTCTCTTGAAAGGAGGTATAGTGCTTTCATAATTTAACCTACATGTTAATGGTGTATGAGGAGACGCCAATTGTGAGGAACTACCGTTTTACGTCTTACGTCTCATAAGTATCGTCCACATCCTTTAACACATATGCCTTTGCCTTAAAAAATTGTTATTTTCAAAGTTGTGTTTTCATCCCTACCTTACTTAAAATGCAATGAGATAGCAGTTTGAATATGCAGTTCATGAGGAGCTCGTTAATTGAAGAAACAGGAGATTAAGATCGTTGCATTACTAGAGCCTCACGATACTTAGAGTGATAGCCTTTTTCAAATATTCTTACTTCCTTCAGTAGCCACAAGCTTTCTCTAAGTTCTTCTCTTAGAAGCTAGACAGGATTAAAGGAATCAGTAGTTTCTTTAGCCTTTGATGATATGATGACCCCATACAATTTGTATGAAAGCTTCTTCGCACCAATGACTTCTTTAAGCCTTTTAAAAGTTGTCGTCATCTTAAGTCTCATCAAAAGTCAGAGATGGTGGTAAAAAAGTATTATGAGTTTATGACGACAAATTTAAGTGATTTGTGATGTTGCTCTCCCCTTTGCATTACTTCTTTTGTTCTTCCATGTATAAGTCCTTAAACTGTTCTCTTAGCACTTTTTTATCGAATTTCCCTACGCTCGTCTTCGGTATTTCGTTTACAAATAGTATTTTATCTGGTAATTGCCATTTACTAAAGCTCTTAGAAAGGTACTCTTTGAGTTCCGACGCCAGTTCCTCTTCAGGCTTCCCCTTATACTCTTCTCTTAAAACAACGAACGCTAAAGGTCTTTCTTCCCATCTTGGATGAGGTATTCCAACAACGCATGCCTCAAGAACTGCTGGGTGAGCCATTAGAGTATTCTCTAAGTCCACGCTAGAGATCCACTCACCACCGCTTTTGACGAGATCTTTAAGCCTGTCCACCATCTTGAAGTAGCCAAGTTCATCTATGAAGCCAGCATCTCCAGATTTCCACCACCCATCCGGAGTACATTGATCTTTAGTTCTAGGATCATTATAATACTCCTTTATTACCCATGGTCCTCTCCACCAAGCCTCCCCTATAGATCTACCATCCCAAGGAAGCTCTTTCCCAGTCGAAGGATCGACGATTTTAACCTCTACTCCAAATGGTGGATATCCTTGCTTCTTCATGTGCTCCCATTGTTGCTCTATAGGTAGGGACTTTATCTCAGGTTTGGGATGATTGAGG
>QNVF01000046.1 GCA_004347965.1 Candidatus Nezhaarchaeota archaeon WYZ-LMO8 | reverse complement strand
TTTTTTTGGTGATTGATCATGATACTTCAGATTTTGATATGCTTAATCGCTTCATCTACTTACGCTATCTTAGCATCTGGCTTCAGCTTGTTGTATAGTGTTGGTAGAATGCTTAATCTTGCGTACACAGTTTATTATATGCTCGGGGCTTTCCTCCTTTATTGGCTTCGTGTTGATGTAGGTCTCCCTATACTGCCTGCAGTTATCCTTTCGATATTGCTTGTAACGATTATCGGTACAGCTATTCAGTATTTTATCCAGCAAATAACAGGGCACGAGCTGATAATGCTGGTTTTGACGTTCATAATAGGCGCCATCATGGCATCAGTTATATCTCACTTCATTACAGCTGGTGTCTTGTATCTAATTATCCCATCAGTTATTGAAGGCACAATATCAATAATGAATGTTCACATCCCCCTACAATATTTTCTAACTTTGTCAGCAGTTTTGTTTGTTATCATACTTTTCTGGATCATACAGTTTAGGACACCACTCGGTACTACTCTTCGAGCTGCTGCACAAGATAGTGAAATGGCAGTCTTGCTCGGCATAAATCCTCATAGAGTTAAGCTTTACGCTAATGTGATTGCAGTTTTCTTGGCGGGAGTGGCTGGAGTTGTAGTGGCCCCTATGTATCCATGGAGCTCCACCATGTGGCTTCATCCACTACTAGTACTTTTAGCTATAGCAATAATGGGTGGATTGGGAAGCTTTTACGGATGTATAATCGCATCATTTATCATAGGTTTTGCAGAAAATATTGTGGTCTTCCTAATACCGGGGGCTGCTTATCTAAAGGATGTGGTGCCTATGCTGTTAGCGTTACTCATATTACTTGTAAGGCCACAAGGTTTACGTGGGGTTAAGATATGATGAGCACACTAAACTCTCGACGTAAATACCTGTCAAAAGACTTGTTTAATCAACCAACGACCATAGCCTTGCTGAGCTGCATGATTATAGCTCTCATAATGCCGTATCTCCTTCCACTTCACATTACTAGAACCTTCACTATAACCTTCATTTACGCTATATTAGCCTTGAGCTGGAACATCGCTTCTGGCTATGCTGGTCAACTTAACTTAGGAGTAGCTTTCATGTTTGGTATCGGAGGGTACACTTCAGCTATCACAAGCGCAACATTTGGTTTTCCAGTTTGGTTTTCAATAGTGATAGGATCTCTACTAGGTATGATCTCAGGAATTATTCCAGGTCTCATTTCTTTGAGGTTACAGCGCTCTTACTTAGGATTAGCCACTTTAGCCTTACCAATGATTCTTTCAGCAATTATTGTTAATGCTCTACCTCGAGAGATAGCTGGTGGCATGGAGGGAATACTCGCCCCTCCACTTTTGGGAGTTAGAGACATAGTACTTGAATACTACGTGGCGTTAGTATCCCTCCTACTTTCCTCAATATTCGTTTGGAGAATAGCTTCTTCAAAAATGGGACTTTTCTTTCAAATAATTAGGGAAGACGAAGATGTTGCTAAAGCATCAGGTATAAACACTCATTTATATAAAGTACTTGCTTTCCTACTAACTGGGTTATTAGCTGGCTTTTCAGGTTCTCTGTATGTACATGTAGTTCGAACAGTAAGCCCAGTGGTCACGTCGTTCCTCATATCATTCCTACCTATAATCTGGTGTGCAATCGGAGGGGCTGGAACAGTCTATGGACCAATAATAGGCACAATACTTCTAGATGTCCCTACCTCGCTAGCAAGAGGGTACATCGGAGCATTTGCAGAGTACGTGCCTTATGCTCTATTGCTCTTAGTAGTTTTCATTCCTAGAGGGGAGTTTGGAGTTGGACGGTTGCTAGTCTTGAGACTTAAGGGCATTAAACTTGAGCATATGAGGTGAACTAGGTGAAATCCGTTATGCTGAACCAGGTAGATGTTCCAGCTTTATATCTAACGCTATCTTCATTAAGATTACTAGCTACGAGGGATTTATATGAAGTTACTGGAAGTTGAAGGATTAACGAAGAGGTTCGGAGGAGTTGTTGCATTAAAGGGCGTGAGCTTTAGCATAAGAGAAGGAGAGATTGTAGGCTTAATTGGTCCAAATGGTGCAGGAAAGACTACACTAGCACGCGTAATCTTGAAGCTATTGAGCCCTGATTCAGGACGAATCCTCTTTGAGGACGAGGACATCACGCACTTAAAACCTTGGGAAGTTGTCAAACGAGGGATTTGCGGTACTTTTCAAATACCCAAGCCCATTAAGGCCTTACCCATAATTTCGAGCGTTATGGCTGCAGCTCTAAGTAAGTATGGCTTTAAAGGGAGCAAGATAGAAGAGGTTGAGAGAAAGGCTTTGAAAGCATTAGAGCTTGTTGGGCTATCATACTTTGCTCGGGCTTATCCCTTTATGCTGACTTATGCCGACTTGAAACGCCTGGAGATTGCTAGGGCTTTGGCCACCGAGCCGAAGCTATTAATTCTCGATGAACCCTTTGCTGGCCTTACTTTAACTGAGATCCAAGAGTTATCTGAGGCGATAAAGGCTTTATGTCGAGGTAGCTCAAGGAGGATGAGCATAATAGTGATAGAACACAAACTTTCAGAGCTGATGAGGATAGTCGATAGAGTAATAGTTCTTAATTTTGGTGAAGTAATCGCTGACGGTAAACCAGAAGAAGTTGTGAAAGATAAAAGGGTTATCGAAGCTTACCTTGGAGGGGAGGAGGTCTAATCATGTTGCAGGTTAAAGACTTGATAGTGTGTTTTGGTCCTGCAGTAATATTAGAAAAGATTAACCTATATGTTGGTGAAGGCGAAGTAGTGGGTGTGTTAGGTCCAAATGGTGCAGGTAAGACCACATTGCTATCCGCCATTTCCGGGATCTTGAAGTACACCCATAGCAAAATAGTACGCTTATCGGGTGAGATACGCTTTAGAGACGAGCAGATTGATAACTTAACGGCTGAAGAGATTGCCCGTCGAGGATTGATACTGTGCCCTGGCAAGAGACCTTTTCGAGAAATGACCGTCATCGAAAATCTTCGTGTCGGAGGCTTCTTATGTCGTAGTAAGGAGGAGTTTAAACGCAATTTAGAGACAGTCTTCAACTTATTCCCAATACTGAAATCTCGCGCAAAACAAGTAGCGGGAACTCTCTCAGGTGGAGAACAACAGATGCTTACAATTGCGATGGCTTTGATGGCGAAGCCTAAGCTCCTATGCATTGATGAGCCCTCAGCTGGGCTTGCTCCGCTAGTTAGGAAGACAGTCTTTGAGAAACTTAAGCAGCTTAGCAAGCAAGAGGGAGTGAGCATACTATTAGCTGAGCAAGATGCTAGACTAGCTTTATCTATCTCTGATAGAAGCTACGTACTTTCAAGTGGTAAAATAGTAGCTGAGGGAACACGTGAAGAGTTGCTAAAGAACGATGTTGTAAGATCATCCTATCTGGGTTTATAACCTATAATCATCGAAAAGTTTCAACGTCTTTAATCAAAGTTTCTAATTATCATTATCTTGAGGAAGCTTTCGTATACAAAAGACGTCTAAGGACTCTTTCTGCAAAACATAAGCTTACTGCATGTTACTATGTACAGTTGATCATGTTATTGCTAAATTAACTTCAGAAATGAAGGAACTTATACGAAAACATCAACTAGCCTTTATCGCGGTAGCAGATGAAGAAGATAAGCCAACATAGCACCCAAAGGCATCATAAGCATAGTGGACAATGAAACCCCCTCTACATAGACTTAGAGGGAAGATCAAAGTACTAATTTAGAGACTAGTTGAGCTAGCTTGCGAAGGGTTTGCTTTACGAATAAGCTTGAGGAGAGTAAATGGGGTATCTCGTCGCATCGGTAGGAAGCTATCTAAACCAATGGCTGTCGTAAAATAAGATCACTGAAAATGTATTAGTATTAAGTTGTTTCAAGATCAAAGATGAACGAGATTAGACATTGCTTAACTTAACTGCTCGTACGTAAACATGACCCTCTTACTGGAACTCGCCTAAGCTTATATGAATGAGCTTTTTAACATCGCTTCACCGCACAAACATACCTGCAACCAGTTTCCTCGCTGTGATTTTAAGTAAACTTTAATGGCGGAATAGCAATAGCCTGGCAAAGCAGTTAAGGTAGTCAGAAGAAGTGTTTTTCTTCAGTTTCTTTAAATATTGTGTTTACTTCCTCTTAGCGATGCCAGACCAGCAAACAGCTGTTAACCCTTCTTCCTTTGCTACTTTAACCAGCTCTTCCATTCGGCTTTCGGTTAAAAGCTCCTCATCTGCAAGTATCCACTTAATCCCAAATCTCTCGTACTTCTTAACGCAAGCTTTATTGAAAGCTATTAGCTCATACCTCTCAACGTTAGATAATTTTTCATAGATGAAGCGAGCAATGGCTCTAATGTTATCCTCGTAATTCGTATACCTAGGGATGACTGGGGTCCTAATCCAAATGGGTTTACCCATTTCTGATATTTTCTTAGCATTTGTTAACACGAGGTTTAAGTCTACTCCTGTGCATTCCAAGTGCTTTCTCTCATCCATTAACTTTATATCCATTATCACTAGGTCTACGGCTTCTACTAAGGGTCTCAGATTTTCCCACTTTACCCCCAATCCTGTCTCAATTGCTGAGTGTATGCCTACCCTTTTAAGTTCCTGCACTAAAGCAGTAGAGAAGGCATGCTGCATTGCAGGTTCACCGCCAGATAAGGTAACTCCTCCACCTGATACATCATAAAAGACCTTGTCTTTGAGTAGTTCAGGTACAAGCTCATTCACTGTATAATACCTTCCTATAACCTCTAATGCCCCTGCTGGACAAGCATTAACACATGCTCCGCAAATATCGCACTTGGTCCTATTTATTTCAACTCCTTTATCGGTGAGCTCTAAAGCCCCCTTCGTACAAGCCTTAACGCACTTTCCATCTTTAATACAATATACGTCATACCATACTATCTCAGGATAAGGTTTAATGCCTTCAGGGTTCTGACACCAAGGGCACTTCATTACACAACCCTTTAAGAACACTGTGGTCCTAATTCCCGGACCATCCTCTGTACAATGCCTTTGAATATTAAATACCAATCCTCTCTCAGCGCATTGTCTCAGCAACTTAATCACCTTACATCTGTATTATGCTCTATCAGACTTCCGCCTTGCTCTTCAAATACCTAAATCAATAACCTTCCGTTTAACTAATAAAGAAAAAGGGTAAGGTTATGGGCTATGTTTCGTATTCTAAACGTGCTATGATCTCGTCTTGCAGTATTTTCGGTAGGTCGACAAACCTGAAGGAGTACCCTGACACCTTGACTACTAGATCTGGGTACTTTTCTGGGTGCTTCTGCGCATCAAGTAGTATCTCTTTGCTTATTGGGTTAAATTGTAAGTGTCGCAATCCAAGCTTAAACGCTGCCTCAATTAGAGAGACGAGCTTATCAAGACCCTCCTCGCTCTTAATTGAAGCTGGGTTTAGATTTAATGTCAGAGATGTACCATCACTTTGATTGGCCTTTGAAACGAGAGCTGCCGACTTTAACGTCGCAGTAAGGCCATTTTTAGCCGTTCCTTCAGTCGGGTTAATCCCTATGGAGACTGGTGAATGTGCAAGTCTTCCGTCCGGTGTAGCACCAATCAACCTTCCCTCTAGGATCTGGCTGCCAGACACCGATATCAGACAAGTCCTATGTGGTCCGCCCATCCAGCATCGTCTATCTCTTGCTTTTTTGTCTAGAAGCTTTGCAACCCACAGAGCTATCTCGTCAACGTATGGATCGTCATTCCCATACTTTGGAGCTTTAAGCAAAATTTGCCTAAGTTCTTCACGACCTTCAAAGTTGTTTTTGAGCGCTTCAAGCAGCTCATTCATTGAAACAAGTTTTCTATCGAAGACCACCCACTTTACGGCTGCAAGTGAGTTAGCTACACTTGCTATAGACTGAGCACTAACATTGGAGTGATTGTACTTAGCTCCACCACTCGTAAAGTCCTTTGCAGACTCTATGCAACCCTCAATAGTTGCAGAGAGAAGTGGGCATGGGAAGTACTCTGCAATCAGCATGTCCTTTATGTACGATTTCCTTACACATAGATCAATAGCAAAATCCAATTGCTTCTCAAATGCTTGCAGAACATCCTCAAAAGTTTCAAACTCAGTTGAAGTCTTAGGCCCCACCTGCTTCCAGCCAAGTAGGCTTAAGCGCCCACCATACAATGTGAGTTCTACTATAGAGGGTAGCCGGATAGCTTGTCCTGATGTATAGCCATTATTATTTCCAGTCCCCGTCGGCTCTACGCATCCAACTATTGAGTAGTCTCTAGCATCTTCTATTTGATAGCCGTCAGCTACAAGCCCTCTAATAACTACAGGATCGTTGTAGAAGGCTATTCCTGCTGTAACACGATAAGTCTCTGCAGCTTTACGTATAAATTCTCGAGGAGTATTAGGAGCTATTCTTACAGCTAGTCCTGCGCGACCACAACCTCTTAATCGCTTGAAGGCCTCTAAGAAGAGGTAGCTAACATCATTTACAGCACAATTTCCTTCTCTATCAACTCCACCTATCGTTATGTTGTTTGGCCCGAAGTATATGTCTTGAGCTGTCTTTATTAAGTACTCCATGAGCAGTTCTATTGCTTCTCCAGGTGTTATCAAGCCCTTCTCTAAGTCCTGCTTATAGTAGGGGTAGAGGTATTGATCTACCCTGCCTGGAGCTATGATTTGCTCTCCACCATAAGCAATAGCCATGACTACTTGAGTGAACCATATTGCTTGGATAGCCTCTATGAAGCTTCTTGGAGGTTCAGCAGGTACTCTCCTCACCCTCTCAGCTATCTCTAGAAGCTCTCTTCTCCTTTCTTCACTCTGTGTTTGTGAAGCCATCTCTTCAGCTAACTTAGCGAACCTCTCAGCAAACTCGCACACAGCCTCGCAGGAGACCATAACAGCCTCTAAGAAGTCCTTAGCTTTCTGAAGTTCCTCACTATCTTCAGGCAAGCTCTTCCTCAAATCATCCAGTCGCTCTTTAGCTTGACGAGCTATTCCCTTAAACCCTAAGTCAAGTACTTTCTTCATACCGATGGTTATGTGGCCCTGCATTGGTGTAACTGCTGCTACAAAATCTAAGTCATATGGAGCTTGCCACAAGAATTTGTATCTCTGAACGAACTCATCGGGAAGCTTTACGGCTTCTCCTTGCAGCCCCTCTTCAGCAAACTTCTTCTGTAAAATTGCATAAAGAGACCTTTCTCTCCAGTATGGAATTATCTCTGTAATTAAGAGCTTATACTCTTCATCAGATAGAGATGTGGCTAACTCCATTAAGCACCTTGAAGAGAGGCTTGCTATACCATCGGGGAAGTCCTCCTTTATTTTCTCTGGCTGGTGTCTATAGAGTATTGGCATAATGATTTCTCTATGGTAGGGACCGAATATTTCTATAGCTAATGGTATTGCCCCCCTCTTTCCAGCCCAGCATCCAACTATCAACTCTTCTTCTTCGATTCGGATCTTCATGTTTCTAACTGTTTCGCGAAATGCTAATGCAGCACGCATACATGAACCTATTGACTGCCCTTCAGTAGCCTTATACACTCGAGTATACCATAACATCCTTTCAATATCTGTTTGAAGTGGGGTCGATAGTATCTTCTCTTTGTACTTCCTGATGCGTTCTGGTACTTCGATCTCTT
>QNVF01000045.1 GCA_004347965.1 Candidatus Nezhaarchaeota archaeon WYZ-LMO8 | reverse complement strand
GGATCGAGGTTCGAAGTGGTTCTATCACCGAAGGCGGCTTCTCACGTCATGCAAGTGATCGTTGAAGAGTTTTTAAATGCAAGAAGCTGGAGGTGGCATTTAAAGGATGGCTACAGTAACCTAACGATACTCGACGATCCGACTATTGAGGGTGGGTATGGAAACTTCTTCTTCGACGACGAGGGGGTCAAGGCTAGGCGCAAGAAGCTAATAGAAGATGGAAGGCTTGTCTCCCTCTTGCATAATAGAGAGACTGCCTATGTACATGGTGTCGAGCCTACGGGTAATGGAAGGGGATTTGCTGTCCCCCCGAGCCTCTACACAGCAATATAATTGTGTGCCCTGGAGATTGGAGCCTTAAGGAAATCGTAGAGGAGACGAAGCTTGGCTTCTTAGTTCATGGAGTTAAACGAGTGTACTTGGTCAATGAGCTGCTTGCAATAGAACCTGACGCAACCTTCTTGTTAATTAAGGGGGAGCTGAGGGATCCAGTTAAAGTAAACTACTTTGCTATTGATGCACGCAGCTTCTTCTCAGAAATTAAGGCAATATCCTCAGGACCTCTAGGCTTTGCTCGAGAGGTCATGTTAGGCTGCGAGACTGCCTCCTATAGTCCTCCGATTAAGGTTAATCTTAGAGCTTTTTGATTTTGATCATAATACGATGGTGAGGGCTTATTCGTAACGTAAAGCAACGGCTGGCGGTATCTTAGATGCCATGTAAGCTGGTAAAAGCCCTCCAATTATGCCTACCAGGACCGTTAACCCTGAGGTCAGTAAGAAGAGATCTGGGGTAAGTGCAGGTTGCGCTCTCACTATTATAGATGTTGTTTCACCAGCAATTTCAAGGCCTCGTGATGCAAGCATATAGGCTCCAACAACTCCAAGGATCATTCCCACCGAGCCGCCTAGCAAGCTCATTGCAAGTGATTCCGCTAAGATCATTAGCACAACTTGAACATTTGTGAAGCCTACCGCTTTCATGACCCCTATCTCCCTAGTTCTCTCGATGACTGATGTAACCATAGTCGCAGTTATTCCTGCAACTGCAACAGCTAAGGCTGAGAGTGAAGTTGTAAAGTTTATGAATGTTACTGCTGAGGCTATGCTGGACGCTATCTTCGCTATTGCGCCAAATGCTATCACAGTAAGTTTGTCGCCATAGGTTTCTCGAAGCGTTGTCGTGAATTCGTTGACGTAGATGGGATCTCTTAGTAGCACAAATATTCCAGACCAATCCCTGATGTTTAGCAACTTAGTTCCAGCTTCGCTGTTTAAGAATATTGTTTGATCTGGGCTGAAAAGCAAGGCTCCTCCATACTCGTTAAGGATGCCTATAACTACCACGTTAATGCTCCTAGTTTTCGTTATGCGCCCACCCTTGACTTCGCTAACAGTTATGGTTATCACGTCACCTACCTTGTATAGCATGTTTCCCTGACCATCGAATGCCACCTTATAGCCCACAAGAGCACTAACGACATCGCCTTCCATCGGTAACTCTCCTTCCACTACCTCTAAGCCACCTATGGACCTCAAAATTAGCGGTATCTTGACTGCATAGACATAAACTTGAACATTCTCCACGCCTCTTTTAATAACTCCTTGAGATACATAGAATGGTTCAGCTTCATCAACGTAGGTAAACGATTTTATGTAATTGAGGTCTTCGTGTGTAAGCTTGTAATCTGATGAAGGATAAATGACGACGGCGTTCTGCCCCAATAAAGCTATTTGGTTGACTATATAACTTGAGTAGCCAGCAACCACTGAGCCCATCATTATCATAACGAGAGGACCTATCATTATTCCTAAGAGCGTTAATGTTGCTCTAAGCTTCCTCTCCTTTAATACCTTAAAGGCAAGTTTAAAGGCATCTGCAATAAAGGTCATAACTGAAAGGCTCATTGAGGAATTACCTCACTACGAAGCTTGCGCATGTGAGACCTATAGAGCCTGTATATGAGAAAACCTACTAGCACAAGGAATAGTGCGACCAACACTATTGTTAGCAAACCAAAGAACGAGATTTGTAAAAATTCACCTGCAGCTTTCTCCTCCACTTTAGGTTGGAGTTGGATAATGGAGACGTTGAGCTCTCGCTGATAATACTCGTTGAAGATGTTGTAGTAGCATATCGTCAATTTAGCTATTTCATCCACAAACTCTGAGGATCTCAGCCTAACCCTGAAGACCGCTTGAGAGCCTGGGTCTATGTCCCCTATGAAGGAGCTTGCCGAAGTACCTCCAGCGTAAGCCTTCACTTCAACCCTATATGCTGTAGCTGAGCCATAGTTTATCAAAGTACCACTAACGTCGAGAGTTCCCTGAGATGCTTCAGCTCTAAGATCTCTCGCAACTATGTCTATGAATGGCTCCAAGGCAATAGTCACAGTTGTTTCAAAGCTATGTGAGTAGCCGTTCGCGTCCTTGTAGGAGATCGAAATCGTTAGAGGGACCACGCCGTAGTTCATTACCGTAGTCGCACCAGTTAAGCTTTGATAGCCCACGGGATTGAATGCAAAGGTTACTGGAATCTCGGTTTCAACCCTCGGATCCATAATGTCGATGTAGATGGTGGATGGCGTAGCAATCAGTAGTGGGGTGCTCGTAGCGGCCTGGAGTGGTGTGATGCTTTGAGCTGACCTAATAGTTACGTAGACATTATAAACGGGTGAGCTGCCTAAATTACGTAGTACAAGCATAGCTTCGGTGTACCTACTCTTCACGCTAACTAAGCCTAGAATCTTGACGTCTATGTACTTAGTCGAGCCAAT
Source organism: Candidatus Nezhaarchaeota archaeon WYZ-LMO8 (assembly GCA_004347965.1). Lineage (GTDB taxonomy): Archaea > Thermoproteota > Methanomethylicia > Nezhaarchaeales > WYZ-LMO8 > WYZ-LMO8. Next base: position 5,615 of record QNVF01000045.1, on the reverse strand, counting down.
GACCACAATCGGTACTTCAATTCGACACTTCCTGACGCAACCCCAGGAATCCACGTAGCTTACATTGCCTATAGCCACGTAAGTCCCAGTAGAGTTGACTAGGACGTTCAATGGTACTAGGAACGATAACGCAGCTCCTCGAGGATATTGCTGTGGAGATGATGGTGATGAAGCTATAGGACCTATCATGGATATTAGAGTTTGTAGGTTTTGAGGGGACAATTGCCGGGCTATTTGTATTAGCTCAGGTGATGAGGGAGCTACCTTAACCCTTGATGAGTTATCTATAGCGAAGGAGAAGCCTTGTGGTAGATCTAACTCTAAGATTATACCGCTCATGGAGTCCACGTAGTTGTTCCTCACATCAACCCTAAGGACCAAACCGTAAGTTCCAGGCTCGGCTGCTGATCCAAGCCAGCTAGCGCTAATTAGCTCTACGGCTTCTAAGTCGCTTACAATTATTATCTTTACTTCGTGATTCTCAATCCTCCTTATCCCAGGACCTCCAGATTCAGCTACGTAATCCAGTGTCAAGGTCGCTTTGTAGGCTCCTGGATTAACAGCACCAACTGAGATTCTAAAGGATAGTGCTGCTGTTGAGTAGCTAGTGATTGGGCCGCTAACGTAAGCAGTTGCAATGGAGCCTCCATCGTCGCTTCTAAGCCCTTGTGGTAATGTGAGAGACGCCTTTATGCCTCTTAACTGAAATGGAAGTCTATTGGCCACGACAACTTGGTATGTCGCGTTTTCGGTGTTTGGAAACACGTTGTAGTTGTTGAGCCAGCCAGCTGAAACTACATGAAGTCCAAAGGTGTCAGTTCCCACGTAACCTTCCACGTACGTCCGCATGTTCCTCTGCGAGCGTATCTTTACTAACGTGCCTCCACCTATGTCAACCCAGTACTCCAAGCTTAGAATCACGCTAAAGTTTTGAGGAGCTTCCTCTCTCACATCGAAGTAGAACGTTAAGCTACAAGAGCCTCCAGGATATATGCTAGCGGAGTAGACATCTTCGGGCTTTATTGGGTTTAAGAACTGAGATGACGCTCTAGTCATTAAGCTAATTGCAGCATACTCACCAATGTTAACGAAGGTTACCGTTAGGGCTATGTACCTTGACCCTGGATACGAAGGTGTTGGCCTCGCTTCCCCCCATTGTATTGAGAATGGCTCAAGCACGTAGAGGTCGCTGGTTATAGCGTTAACCTCCACGGTTAAGGGTATGTTCGTTGAAGCATTATAGGTAACACCGTCGGGTGTTTGAGCAACTCCGTCCACGACTAAAATTGCACTATATCCACCTGGATTCACGTTTTCGCTAATATCTATACCAGTGAACTGTAGCGTTACTTGGTCTCCGACGGCCATATATCCGATTTGAGTGGTTGAGCTCCTAGGCTTCATACCCTCTGGAAGCTCGAGCCTACAGATGGCACTCCTCAAGTCGGATTGACCAACGTTCCTGATGATAACTCTTAGTGCTGTGTCTGTAGTTCCTGGATAGGCTCCAGGGCTCCAGGAAACTTCAATTGCTATGAAGCTAAGCTCTGGATAATCAGCTATCGTTATCTCAATAGTGTAACTCTCAGAGTATTGAGAAGCCTCGCTTTTATAACTTATGGATAAAGACGCCGAATAACTTCCAGGTTTCACATTCTTGTCAACATCCAAGTAGAATTCAAAGTAGAAAACGTCGCCTGACTCCACTACAGCCTTAACTGTGCCGTTGAGGTCTCTAGCAGGTGAAGTTAGACCGTAGCCATAGCTGGCCGTTACTCCAGCTGGCGGACTTAAAAGTCCAGCAACCGAGTGTATGCTTGATGAGCCATTGTACTGCACATCCACCCTCAAGTAAGCTTTCCTACTTCCTGGATAAACATCTGTTCCAGCAGACGATTTGAAGGTCATCGACTTAATTTCAAAGTTACTTGAAGATTGAGCAAGAGTGTAGATAGGTATAACTAAGAAGGTCAAGGCTAAGGTCAGGATCAGTAAGGTGAAGGCAACTTTATTTGCCAAGACTTCACCACCAAACTTTATTATTGTACGCGAATTTAATCTACCGCTATCCTCTCATAAACATATCGAGGGGCTGCTTCCCCATTTCTTTAATTTCGATGTGTTAAGTTGTGAGCAATATGTTGCGGCTCTTATCGGGCTCCTTAACGTCGACTATCATTCCATCTCTTATTACGTATATCTTATTCGTGCAGTTTGCGACCTCGGGATCGTGAGTTACTATCACTATGGTCTGGCCACTCTTGTTGAGTTCAAGGAAGGTGTTCATTACCACCTTTGCTGAGGCTCTATCGAGGTTTCCTGTAGGCTCATCAGCTAATATTATTGAGGGGGAGGTAACTATGGCTCTCGCAATAGCGACTCTTTGCTGCTGTCCACCAGATAGCTGTGTAGGTCTCTTCTTAAGCCAGCTCTCATCACCACCAACTTTCTTGAGAGCTTCCATTACGATCTTAGCCCTAACATGTCTAGGAAGCCCTCTAGCTATTAATGGAAGCTCTATGTTCTCAAGTACCGTGAGTCTGCCGACTAAGTTGAATGTCTGGAAGACGAAGCCTATCTTGTAGTTCCTGAAGTTTGCTAACTCGTGATCGCTTAGCTTGCTTGTGTCGATTCCATCGATGTAAATCTTTCCCTTGGTTGGTCTGTCAAGGAGGCCAATCATGTTGAGGAGGGTTGTCTTGCCTGAACCTGAGGGTCCCATTATGGCTATCATGTCCCCCCTCTTAACCTTGAGAGAGACTCCTCTCAAAGCCCACGTTACGACTTCTCCTACCCTGTAAGATTTATAGACGTTGTCAACCACGACGACGTCGTCTGGCATCTAACTTCGCTATAGAGTTCGTGAGGACCCTAAAAAACTTCAGTATACTCCTCGAACGTTCGTCATGCTTTCCTTCCTCAAAGCTTTAATAAGTTAATCGAGTATGATAGTCGATCTACAATTAAGCTTTGCTAGCGATCCTCTCTAGAAATTCCTTTAGCAACTTTACATTCTCTTCACGACAGCTATCTCTACGCTCATCAACCCTCAAGCCTAGCTTCCTGGCTCTCCTAACATTAAGCCCAACGGCCTTAAGCTCGGGTACACTGAAGCCCTTACCAGGTCGCGTTCTAACTCGTAGCTCTTTACGTGAAGGTACTTGGACGATTGGTTCTGGGATCTCAATGTTTTCCGGCATTTTTCGATCGCCATTAGAGGTTATATGGCATAGGATTTAAAGTTCGCTCTCAATAGCTTTAGTAGAGTGATGAGCCTCCACGATCCTGAAGGGTGATGAAGTTTGCACGAGCTGAATCTCTTCTAACCTTAGTTGAGGAGAGCCTTTAGAAACCTTAATTGCTATTTAGCTTTCCTAATTTTTAGAGGTACATGAAGGTCCTGTTGGTTACTGGTAGAGCGGCTTCAAAGATCGTTGAGGAGTACGCTTCGAAGTCTGGTGTAGACTTCGAGGTCTACGTGATGTCTCACGAGGTGGCAGCCTTAATTCCTCCAATTGAGATAGCTAAGAGGTTGAAGGCTCACGGCGTCAAAGGCTTCGATTTGATATTGATTCCGGGACTCATTAGCGGGGACGTCTCCGTGATAGAGAAGGAGGTTGGGATTCCAACGTTTAAGGGGCCCATTCACGCAGCCGACATACCTTATGTGCTTTCAATGATTGGTAAGGTCGAGCTCTCCAAGGTGGAGCCAGCTTGCAAAATTCTGAATTTAAGTAGAGAGCTTAGGGAAGAGGAGGAGCTTAGAGCCTTAGAGGAGGAGCTTAGAAGTAAGGCTTACTTCGATATAGCTGGAGTGCCAATAGCTAAGGGGTCTCTCAGAATAGTTGCTGAGGTAACCTCTGCTCCAATCAAAGGAGTTGAAGCAACGTTGGCTGAAGCTCTAAGGTATAAGAGCTATGGAGCTGATATCGTTGACATCGGCATGGTGGCTGGTGAGAGCAAACCAGAGCTGGCAAGCAAGCTGGTGAGGACCATCAAAAAGGAGGTTGAAGTAGCAGTCAGCATAGACTCCCTAGACCCGAAGGAGATAACAGCTGCAGTTGAAGCTGGTGCAAACCTCGTTATAAGTGTTGATAGTGGAATTCTAGACGATCTACAAGACTTGCCGCGAGATGTTGCTATCGTAGTGATACCAACGGACGTCAAGAAAGGGTACTACCCAACGACCATAGGTGATAAGGTTAGTGCTCTTGAGGAGACAGTTGATAAAGCTCTGAGAATGGGATTCAAGAAGGTGATAGCTGATCCAATACTGAGCCCTCCACTACAGCCAAGTCTCTTAGAGTCTCTAGTGGCTTACTACGAGTTCGCTAAAAGACGACCCAACGTTCCCTTGATGATGGGCGTTGGTAACGTGACAGAGCTAATGGATGTAGATAGCATTGGGATCAATGGGTTGATGGCAGCCATAGCTGCTGAGCTTGAAATCTCACTACTCCTCACAACGGAGGCAAGTAACAAGACTTGCAATTGCGTTAGAGAGCTTTGCATAGCTGCAAGAATGGCTAAGCTATCTAAGATGGCTCGAAAACCGATGAAAGACCTCAGCTTAAGCCTGTTAGCTATTAAGGAGAAGAGGGACTTAACTCTTCCAGTAGAGAAAATGGAGGGATGTGAAGTCGTAAAGGCTTCCGAGAGTAGAATGCATGACTATGATCCTTCAGGTTATGTTAAGATAACCATCGACAAATGTAGGAGGGGGCTGCTAGCCTCGCATTTCAAGGCTGGTGAAGTGACGTGTATTATCGAGGGGGCGAGGGCTGAAGATGTATACAACGAATTGATAAAGAGGGGACTTGTTACGACCTTGAGTCATGCAGCCTACTTAGGTAAGGAGCTCTACAAGGCTGAGCTCGCACTTAAGCTTGGCAAGAGCTATGTTCAGGATGAGGAGCTTGACTTCGGGTTCCTAGTAAGAAGCTAGATCAAAGCTCTGCATTAGAGAATAAACATTTTTCTAGTAGGGTTACTAACTTTAGCAGATAGTTAATGGTTGGTGAGCTTAAGAGCATTGAGGAGCTACTCAAAGACATGAAAGAGAGAGGTATAGCGACAAGTCTTTACAATGCTAGGTATAATAGGAAGCCGATACTCTATGACACCACCTTGAGGGATGGTGAGCAAACACCAGGAGTCTCACTTACAGTTGAAGATAAGGTGAAGATAGCCCTCCTGTTGGAGGATTGCGGCATAAGAGAGGTGGAGGCTGGCTTCCCAGCTATATCAAGCGATGAGGAGGAGGCTGTTAGATCTGTTTCTAAAGCTGTCTCTGAGTCCAAGGTCTTGTGTCTCTGCAGAGCCTTGAAGTCAGATGTCGACCTAGCTTTGAGCTGCGACGTTGATGGAGTCATAGTATTCGCTCCTTCATCCGATATCCACTTAAAGTGGAAGCTGAAGATGAGTGCCGAAGACGTTTTGGGTTGCGCTCTAGAAGTCATAGAGTATGCTAAGTCTCACGGAATTTTCGTGCAATTCACTTGTGAGGATGCTACAAGGACGCCACTTAAAAGGCTCTTAAGGTTCTATAGAGCTGCTATAGATCGTGGAGCTGATAGGATTGGAGTTGCAGACACCGTTGGTTGCATAACTCCCAT
>QNVF01000044.1 GCA_004347965.1 Candidatus Nezhaarchaeota archaeon WYZ-LMO8 | reverse complement strand
CAGAGGATCTTCGCAACACCAATACCAGTTTGGTACTGCAAAAAGTGTGATAACGTGATAGTTGCCAAGCCAGAGTGGCTTCCTGTAGATCCTAGAGAGCAGCAGCCACCTATTGATAGCTGCCCTAAATGTGGTTCACGTGATTTTCTAGGCGAGAGCGATGTAATGGATACTTGGATGGACTCCTCAATAACTTGCGCTGTAATAGCGGGGTGGCCTGATGATGTAGAGCTGTTTAGTAAGCTTTACCCGAACGACTTGCAACCTAACGGCTACGACATCATAAGGACGTGGGATTACTACTTACTAGTAAGGCACCTAGCACTCTTCAATCGCATCCCCTATAAGGTGGCTCTTATCAACGGTATGGTTCGAGGAACTGATGGTAGGATGATGCATAAGTCCTACGGCAACTACATAGAGGCTAAAGAAGTTGTTGAAAAGTATTGTGCAGATGCTCTAAGGCAGTGGGCTGCTAGCGGCTCGACAGGCTACGATATAAGGTTTAGGTGGGAGGATGTCGATTACGCCTGGCGCTTCTTAATAAAGCTTTGGAACGCCTCACGCCTCGTAATAGCGAATACAACGGATTACAACTACTCTAAGCCCAGCAAGCTGAAGGTCTTAGACTTATGGCTCTTAACCAAGCTTAGGAGACTCATAGAGCAGGTAACTAGAGCCATGGAGGAAATGCGATTCAACGAAGCTCTCGACTCTCTAAGAAACTTTGTGTGGCACGTTTTCTGCGACCACTATCTCGAGGCCGTAAAGTACAGGCTTTATTGGCAGAGCACAGTTGAAAGCAAGAGAGCTGCTCAATATACGCTTACAAAGTCTCTTTACATAATACTAAGGCTTTTAGCCCCCTTCTGTCCCTTCATAACTGAGGAGATATATCATGCTGCCTTCAAAGAAAGAGTAGGAGCTGAGAGCATCCACTTAACTTCATGGCCAACTCCATCGGAATGCGAATTCGACGAAGATCTTGAAGCTAAGGGAAACGTCGTTGTGGCAACTATAGCAGCTGTGAGGAGGACTAAGGTAAGAAACAGGTTATCACCAGGTCATCCATTGAGAATCCTGTGGATAGGCAGCTCCACATTCATGGACTCAATAAGGATTGGAGCTGAGGACATAAAGGGGACGTGTCGAGCACAAGAGTTGGTAGTAGTAGATAACTTGGAGGACGGGATAGCCGTAAATGAGTATCCAGAAATAAAGTTCAAATTCGAAGCTGAGAGAAGGTGATGACGATAAGCATAGACAAGGTTAAGCTTGAACGATTAGTCAAGGAGTTAAAGTCCAAGATGGGTAGGGGAACAGAGCTCATATCACTCTACATACCAGCTGGTAGACCGCTTGGCGAGGTAACATCAGCTCTAAGAGAGGAGCTATCTACAGCAGCTAACATAAAGGATAGGACCACAAGGCATCACGTGCTTGATGCACTAACCGTAACCTTGCAGAGGCTTAAATTATTCACTTCAACGCCTAAGAACGGGCTAGTGATATTTGCCGGTTACATTCCTAGAGGTCCTCCAGGTAGTGAGAAGATGGAGGTCTACGTCATAGAGCCTCCAGAGCCCATAAACACATACCTATACCGATGTGACTCGCGTTTTCACACAGAGATATTAGAAGAAATGCTCGAGGAGAAGGGTAGCTACGGCATCATTGTAATCGATAGGAGCAGTGCAACCTTTGCTCTCCTTACAGGCAGGAGATTAAAGATTCTTGATGAAATAACCTCAGGTGTACCTGGAAAGCATAGTGCTGGAGGTCAGTCAGCTAGAAGATTTGAGAGAGTGATAGAAATAATGGCTCACGAATTCTACAAGAGAGCTGGAGAATACGCTCAAAAATTATTCTCGGAGGTTAAAGACCTCAAGGGAATAATCCTTGGAGGACCAGGTCCAACGAAGAACGATTTCTACGATGGTGATTACCTGCCCTACGACCTCAAGAGGATGGTCATAGGGATAGTAGATGTAGGATACACAGGAGAAGAAGGGGTCTACGAGGTTATAGAAAGGGCGCAAAGCCTCTTAGAAGGGATGAGGTACGTTCACGAAAAGCAGGTTATTCAGAAGTTCTTAGAATACCTAGCTAAGAAGAGCGACTTAATCGCTTATGGATACAGAGAGGTCTACTATCTCTTAAAACAGGGGGTTGTCGACACTCTAATAGTATCGGAGGACGTCCCACTAAGCTACGTAAAGGTCTCCTGCAGTACCTGTGGATGGACTAATGAAGACCTCGTAAGGGAGGATGAAGTAGAGGAGTTTAAGGGGGCACACTCCAAGTGCCCTGTATGCGGTCAAGTAACTAATATAGAGCAAGGAGACGTGATAGAGTACTTGGTAGAGCTCTCAAAGACGTTTAACACCAAGATTGAAATCATCTCTAGTGGAACGGAGGAAGGAAAGGGTTTTCTAGAGTCCTTTAAGGGCATGGCAGCCATTTTGAGGTATGCTCCTCGATAAGAATTGCAACAATTAACTCTGAAAGTTTATTACTAGAAAAGAACTTAGTCACTTACAGCTATGAGGATACGCGAAAGCTACGTAGTCAAGCTCGGGGGGCACGTCCTAATAGACGATAGGGGCAAAATAAGGAAAAAAGTTTTTTCAAGTTACGTTGACCTAGTAACAAACTTCTGGAGGGAAGGAGTTAGTATACACACAGTCGTTGGAGGAGGTCGAGTAGCAAGGCTTTACATCGAGTTACTAGCTGCTCTAGGAGCTCCTAAGGCTCTCCAGGACCTCATGGGGATTGAAGTAACAAAGATTAACGCAAAGCTCCTAACTTATGCTTTAAGAACTAAGGGCGTCAACGCCCTCTTCAAGGACTACCTCTTCTCAGTTGATCAGCCTGGAGACTCCATCTATGTAATGGGAGGAGTAAGCCCCGCACAATCAACAACTGCAGTGGCAGCACTACTTGCTGAGACTATAAAAGCCGTAAAGCTGATAGTAGCAACGGACGTAGATGGTTTGTATTCTGAAGACCCGAAAAAGAATCCTCAAGCTACACTATTAAGGAGAGTTACGATGAAGGAGTTAATGGAGATATTAAAGATGGAGTCAGAACCAGGAAGCTACAAGTTAATAGATTCAGTAGCACTTCAAGTTATAGCACGCTCAAAGATAGCAACGCATATAGTCAACGGCTTGAACCCTCGAAACATAGAGAAGGCTATAAGAGGAGAGGAAATTGGAACACTGATAGCACCGTAACCTCAACAACTAAGTTAGGCAACAGTCGAAAACTTCACATCACACTTCGAGAGGCGACTAAGAGCCAAGGCTTCAAAGCAAGGTCGATGATAATGCCATTTAATTGATTGACGAAATCAAATTAACTCTACAACACATAAAAAGTTCTTTCTACAATTTTTAAATAAAAATCGTGAAAAAGATAGTTTTTCCATTTTAAAAACAAATTTTCTAAAGCTTTCTAAGCAAAAATATAAATTTCTCAAACGAAAAATTTTAAAAAAGATTTAAAAACTACGAAAATTTTGAAAACAAAAACTTTCTATACAACTACTTTTAACTTGAACATCATAGAGAAACATTTATAAAACATGAGTTTCCACCATTATCACGGTGGATGAGTATGGCCAAGTGTCCAAAGTGTGGTGCTGAGGTTGCTACTCCAACAAAGACGTGGACTCTAGCACCGAAGGGCAGAAAACCTGTAACCATTGGTCTGTTCAAGTGCCCCAACGGCCACTTCTTCAGAGCAGGTGTTAAATAAGAAGACTTCAATTAACTCTTCTTTTTTATCGTAGAAAGGTAACTCCTTATCTGAGAGACTCTAAGGTCTCCTAATAAGATCGTTAAATCCCTCGGAAATTATAAGAGAAACCTCTTTTAACTCCTAGTTCTTAAGCGTAGGAAAGGCTAGGGATCAGCTCATGAGGGAGGATAGAGAGGAAGTAGTTCTAATGCTCGGTAACGAAGCTATAGCTAGAGGCGCTATTGAGGGAGACGTCAAGGTAGCTACAGCCTATCCAGGTACTCCATCCACTGAGGTTATTGAGACTTTAGTTTCGCTATCTAAGGACTATGACTTGTACGTTGAGTGGAGCGTCAATGAGAAGGTAGCTTTCGAAGTTGCTTTAGCAGCATCCTACTGTAATTTAAGGTCTCTAACAGCTATGAAACACGTTGGTTTAAACGTGGCTTCTGATCCACTATTCACATCAGCCTATACAGGAGTTAGAGGAGGCTTCGTAATAGTATCAGCAGATGACCCAAGCTGCTACAGCTCTCAGAACGAGCAGGACAACAGGATTTACGGGCTTCACGCGTACATACCAGTTGTTGAACCCAGTTCACCTCAAGAAGCTAAGGACATGACCATATACTCTCTCGAAATATCCGAGAAGTATGGAGCCCCAATAATCTTGAGGACCGTGACGAGACTAAGCCACTCTAGAGGACCAGTAAAGCTTGGTTCTGTAAGAAGATCTAGTAAGAAGGCTGTTTTTGAGAGGAAGCCCGAAAAATACGTTTGCCTTCCAGCCAACGCGAGACGCATGAGGTTAGAGGCAATCGAGAGACTAAATGCTGTTGAGAAGGAGTTCAATAATTCCAGCTTTAACGCTGTAGAGGGAGAGTCGAAAGTAGGGATCTTAGCTTGCGGCTTAGCTTACGCTTACGTAATTGATGCTCTTGACAACCTTGACTTGAGCTATAAACCCTCGATTCTAAAGCTTTCTACAATACATCCCATTCCCAAGGAGTTCGTAGCAAGATTCTTAGAAGACAAGGAGAAGGTCCTAGTCGTCGAGGAGCTGGAGCCCCTAGTAGAACTCCAAGTTAAAGCTCTCTGCCACGATTTAAAGTTGAGAGTCAGAGTCCACGGAAAGGACTTGATTCCCTTAGCTGGCGAGTTAACGCCACTTAGAGTATTAAAAGGCTTAGCTTCGTTTCTAGGTGTAAACGTTGAGCTACCAGACATCAAGGTTAAGCTCCAAGCACCATTAAGACCTCCAATACTATGTGCTGGCTGTCCTCATAGGAGCGCGTTTTACGCCATAAAGATGGCTGTCAAGAAGGTCAAGGTCGAAGCCATATATCCAAGTGACATTGGCTGCTACACGCTAGGCTACTATCCACCGCTAGAACTTGTGGACACAACGATCTGCATGGGAGCGGGCGTGGGCTTAGCTTGCGGCTTCGCTAAGTTCACAGACAAGGTGGTCATAGCAACTGTTGGCGAATCAACCTTCTACCATGCTTGCATACCGGCCCTAATAAACGCGGTCTTCAATCCTTCAAGCTTCGTACTAGTAGTGTTGGACAACAACTTCACGGCCATGACTGGAGGCCAGCCGAGCCCAGCTACCGGTGTAAATGCCATGGGGCAGCAAGTCAAGAGAGTGCTACCCGAGGACATAGCTAAAGCGTGTGGAGTAGAGTTCTGCAAGGTCGTAGACCCCTACGATGTAGACTTAATGATATCCAGCATAATCGAAGCAATAGAGCATGTTAAGAGGGGATTAGGACCAGCAGTCATAGTCTCTCGAAGAGCCTGCTCTCTAACACTTTTAAGAGAAAGTAGGCTTGGAAGAGTAAAGCTTGAGAAGAGAGCTGTAGAGACTGATAAGTGCAAGGGCTGCATGACTTGCATAAAACTTGTAGGATGTCCAGCCCTGATACCTAGAGCTGGAAAGATCGTAATAGATGAAAATACGTGTACCGGATGTGGATTGTGCGAGAGATCTTGTCCATACAAAGCTATTGAGGTGGTGAGGTCGTGAAGCATGTGGACATAGTGCTATCAGGTGTTGGTGGCCAAGGAATACTCACGCTAGCATCTATAATGGGTATGGCAGCCATCATAGAGGGCTACGATACCAAGGTGGCAGAGGTTCACGGTATGGCTCAGAGAGGAGGTTCAGTCGTATGTCACGTCAGGATAGGGGAGAAGGTAAGCTCACCATTAGTAATGGAGGGCTCAGCAGACATGGTCATATCGCTCGAGCTATCAGAGACCTTGAAGGTGCTGCAGTACTTAAAGTCTAAAAGAGGGGTTGTAGTGTTGAATAGCAATGCCCTTCCTCCTCCCATATCAATGATATTAGACTTTCAATACCCAAGCTTAGAGGCAATACTAGAGGAACTGAAGGGCATAGCTGGAGAAGTATATGTTATTAATGCTCACGAAATAGCCAGTAGCATAGGCTCTCCTCAATCTGCTAACATAGTTATGTTGGGGTCAGCTTGGGCTACTGGTAAACTAGCTCTAAGTGAAGAATCCATAATGAAGGCTATTTCGAGGACATTTAGAAAAGATGCTGCTAAGATTAACCAGAAAGCCTTCGAGGAAGGAGCAAGAATAGTTAAAAAGCTACTCTAAAGCTATTGCGATAACAAGATCTCTCTCAGTAATTATCCCTTTAAGCTCTCCATCATCAATTACCAGTAGGGAGCCCTTACCTTTACTCCTCATTAACCTAGCAGCTTCCCCTAAATCCTTACTTGGAGCTATGGTCTCCACCTCTCTCGTCATTACCTCAGAGACCTTGACGCTCAAAAAGTCCCTCACATCACCTGATCTCGCTTTCTCAAATACTCTACTAGAGCTTAGAAACCTCACCACATCCATGGCCACTATTATTCCTCTAAGCTCTCCATCATCTACTACTGGCAGTCTCCTGAAACCATTAGAGACCATGGTCCTCAAGGCATCATAAAGAGTGAAGTTCGGGCCTATGGTAACCACGTCGCTCGTCATAACCTCTTCGACTGTCTTACCAGTTATCTTATCCGCTAAATGATCGACAACATCCTTCTCAGTTATTATCCCAAAAACCTTCTCTTCTCTAGTAACTATCGGAATCGCTCCAACATTATATCTAACCATCTTAGAAAGTACGTCTACAAAAGTCTCATCGACGTAGGCCTTCACAACGTCCTTAGTCATTATGGGTTCAAGTGCTTCATTGAAGGCACTATAAATGTTGAAGCCGTGCCTGTTAACTATCAAGTTAAACTTCTCTCCACCACCAAAGTAGTTCATGAAGTCCATAGCTGTAACTATCCCCATAAGCCTACCAGTTACTGAAGCTATTGGCAACCTCCTAAAGCCGCGAGAAGCCATAATCCTGAGAGCATCTATAACCCTAGTAGTCGGAGTAGCAGTTACAACAGGCCTACGAGCAATAATCTCAACCTCACCAGGCTTCTCGTAGATTTTAGATGAGAAGTTCGGGGTACCATCAATCCTAAGAAACCTAGGCTCTCTCCTCTTAGCTCGAACCTTAAAACTCATGTAAGTAGTTAAGCTGAAATTACAGATAAACTTTGCACGAACATACAATCCATGAGCTTTAGTAAGCGCATCAAAAATCTTGGTCACAACTTTAGAGGAAGCAAAGCACTTAAAGTTCAAGCATTCATGTACAGCTAGGAACCTTGGACTCTATTGAAGAGCGGTGAACCACTTGAGATACTCTCATTAGCAAGGTACTCAAAGATCTTATTGAAGGCTGAGGAGAGGCCATGACACCTAGAGGGTTGAAGACCCTAGCCATCATATTTGCTCTATCTGCTCTCCTCTTCTATTCGTGTTTGTCAACCTACATGAGCAACCTTCTACAAAGCGAAGTAACAACTCTCAAAGAGAGACTTCAAGAGCTTGAAGCTCAATACGAAGACCTTTCTAAGAGACATGAAGCTCTTAGCGCATCATACATCGACCTTCAAGGCAGCTACTCAACTCTCCTCGATAGCTTCGAGAAGCTTACATCCGAGCATCTTGAGCTTAAAGACGCCTACGCTATGCTCAATAAAACTTACACAGAACTACTTCAGAACTACACAATCCTTCAGCAACACCTTCAAGACTACTTGAACCTTCAAGAGAGGTATGAGGTGCTTTTAAGCGAGCACCAGGCACTATCAGCAAGCTATGCTAAGCTTAAAGAAGCCTACGATAAGATGTACTTCGCCTTGTTCTCTCCATTATTGTTAAATGAAACTGTAAGACCAACGATCAACGATCTTAAGAGGTGGCTTGCAGAAGACGATACAGACAAGATTCCATATTCAAAGTGGGACTTCGTCTGTGGAGATTACGCGTTAATGCTCTCGGTTAAGGCGAAGATGAACCATTGGGACGTGGGGATAGTCGTAGTCTTAGGTAGGGATGCTCAGGGGAGAGAGTTCAACCACGCCTTCAACGCCATAAGGTGCGTTGAAGGCTTAGTATACATCGAGCCTCAGAACGACCAAGTATTCTACGCATCAATAAAGGAGGGAAGCTGGTACCATCATCCCGGCTTTGGACAGATATATGTGGAGACGTTCGTGATTGTTGTGCCATATGAGATGTGATTCCTTCTCAAACTTAAACGAACTTAGGGACTCAAGCCTTTAGGTCATGGGCAT
>QNVF01000043.1 GCA_004347965.1 Candidatus Nezhaarchaeota archaeon WYZ-LMO8 | reverse complement strand
TTCCTGCCTACTGCTTGGATCGAAGTAAGTAACTACTATGACTACAACACTTCGATCGCACATGAAGCCTCCTGCCCCAACGTTCAGTCCATATCTATCCTTTACATAGCGAGAGGTCTTCTCTATCTCCTTGAGGTAATATCCTACTTCTCCTATGGGTATGTGCATCGGAAGGGCTGCTCTCATCCCAAGCTTGTAGCCGAAGAGACCTACCCATCTATACCTCTCCTTCCAAGTCTCTTCAGCTAATTGAGGACCTAGATAGGTTCCATCTTTACCTGCAGCATCCATTAACCTGTTAAGCTCGATTTCCATGATCTCTTTGGTATTAGCCCCTACTACGAACTTTATTGTATGGGGCCAAGGAGCCTTCTCAGGGAAGAGCATGTTGAGCGTCCAGCTAGTAGATAAGTAAGCATAGATAGTCGGTATTCTCATCCTCCTCACCCTGTACAGTGCTTTTCCAGCAGCCTCTAGGTCATCATAACCAAAAGTTGCAAAGCCCAGAGCTCCAGGCATCTCCTCGATTTTGAGCGCCAACTCTGTTATGATTCCAAGGGTCCCTTCGGAGCCGCAGAAGAGCCCTGTTAGGTCGTGGCCAAGAGCGTAGCGATAGAAGTGTCCATGAGCGTTTGGATTAGCCATACTTCCAGTTGTAAGGATCTCTCCTGTTGGTAAGACTACTTTACAGCCTAACACACAATCTCCTTGATTTGAGAAGTTAGGCCCAGCCCCCCAACCAGTTCCATGACTTGCAAAGTTTCCGCCGACAGTTGCCCCCATTCCGTTTTCTGGGCTCATTATGAACCTTAGCCCCCGCTTCGCTAAGATATTCTCCAGCTCTCCGAAGGTAATGGCTGGTTCAACAACGCACACAAGGTTTCTTTCGTCAATGTTTATTACTCTGTTCATTCTTGACAGGTCTACGACGACACTTCCCTCAACAACGGGAATCGCTCCCCACAAGCTTGTGCCACCGCTTCTAGGATATAGAGGAGTCCTGGTCTCGTTAGCCCATAAGATTATCCTCTGTACCTCTTCCGTAGATGATGGTCTCACAACTGCTATGGGCACCTTACCTCTCATCGGGCTCGCATCCTTAGAATATATGAGTAAAGCTGGCTTGCTGTCTATGACGTTCTCAGGGCCTACGATTTCTTTTAATGCACCTACCTTCTCACGAGTTGAAAGAACTTTCATGGCTAAAACCTCGACTTCATACTATTAGCTTTGACTTTAAGGTTTATTTAATGATTCTTCTAAGGTAATAAATCTTTCAACTAACTATTATTTAGCATGAAGTTTCCCTGGCAATGATGATTTACTAAAAAGCAAGATGTCCTAAGAAAGTTTCTTGAGAAAAGGAAACTAAGAAGTAGCTGTTTTAGAGCAACTATCTTGCATTTAAAGGATGCAATGAACTAGAAAGACTTGAAGAACAGTTTTTATGGAGCCCCGTCAAGTGTGAGATTAAGGGGATAAATGATTTGATATCACGCTTCATGTTCACATCATCACTAATCTTGATATTCATGAGCCTCACAATGGTATGTGCACAAGAACCAATGATTACTGCGATAAGTGACGACGTTGTACTTAGAAGTGGGGAACTCCTCATGATTAAGGTTCAGGGAACTTATGTAGTAACTCTCAATTACTTAATCCCGCCGGATGTTTCAATTAAAGTTGAGGAAGCATTTCGTGAAGGTTTTAGAAGCATTGTAACTCTTACGATAATTAATCCAACGACCTACAAGAGGAGCATGTGCGAGCTCTTATTTTCTTCGATAGGATCCTTTAACTTAACACTTACAAAGTATTCGCAGGAAGGTGAGGTAAGGCTTAATACATACCATTGTCCAGGGAACATAACATTTAAGCTTGTAATCCCCTTGACGTCAGAGATAGACTCGCAATCTATTATTAGTAAGATACCTGTTTCCCTCAGCTTATGGTCTGTGGAGCCTTGGGGGATTGTGGTCTATGCAGTTTTCATACTACTCTTTGGCTTAACCGCCTATCTCGACCTCAAGGACATGAAGGTGAGAAAGACTGGTAGATGGAGCATTAATGACAGTATAGCCCTAGTGCTAAGATACATGTTTTACGCTTTTGCATTATCATGTGCTGCTGTGGTTCTCATAACTGTTGGTGTGCTTGCGTACTCATTAGCCGCTACACTCTCAATAGACCTTAAGCTTGGGAACCTCATAATATCGCTTATCATGTTTATTGGTTTAGCCATATTGTATGGAGTTGTTCACTGGAGGGGCTGGTATGAGTTTATCGATGAGAGAGATTGAAGAGAAGAAACCTTGGTGGCTCTTAAGACCTAAGTTAAGGACCCTCCTATCACTCCCTCTATACTTATCCAATAGAGAGTACAGGAGATGGAGGAATGCAAAGTTAACGCCAAAGAAGCTCAAGAAGAGACTTCATGAACTTAACAAGAAGTTCCCTAATACCAAGGACGATTTGATAGGTAGAGATAAGGAGTTTCAAACAATAATGACAGCTATAGCGTATCATGTGATAGAGGACCCTACTGTGAAGGAGCTATTTAAAGGCGCACCTCCTCCAAAGTTCTTTATCTTAAAGGGCTCAACAGGTTCTGGAAAGTCTTTGTTAGCGGAGGTTTGTCTTAGAGAAGCTGTAGTTTATGGTTTGAAGTTGGGAATTAATGTTCAGCCAATAGTTGTCAATAGTGATGAGATATTTCATCCGCTATATGGTCAATCGATAAGAAATCTTGCAATTGTATTCAAGAGAGCTGAGGACACACCAAGCGTCATATTCTTTGACGAATTCCATAGCATCGGTATGAAGGTTGATAAGCCTTTGTATGGAGCTGATAGAGAAGACGTAAGAGTTCAGGATGTCTTCATAGAGTACCTTAATAGAGTAATTAATACCAATGAGAGGATAGTGATCATAGCTGCTACGAACATGTTTGAATCTATAAGAGAAGACATCAGGAGAAGAGCATACGTAATAGATCTTGATCAAAACATAACTCGAGAAATGTTACTTGCCGTCTTAAAAGCTGAGCTCAAGAAATATGGATGGACGTACTTAGACCCTGAAGAAGTAATGACTGTGCTTGAAAGGTCTGTAAGCTCCTATAGGCAGACTCAACTCACCCCCTTTGACATCATAGATGCCTGTAACAAGGTTAGAGTAAGAAAGGTTGAGCCATTAAGAGAGAAGCTGTTTAGGATGCTAGGTGCTCCAAGAAGTGAGCAATTCTCATACAAAGTCACCATAGATGACTTCAAGCTTATAGCTAGGGAGCTAAGAGGTTACGTGGAGCAGGAGAAGAGTACTGAGGTCTTAAGCTCCGTCCTCAAGGTAAAGCCAGCTGTAAGTTATGAAGACGTAGGCGGGCTCTTTGGAATTAAAGAGAAGGTCTTTAAGATCATATCTCTCAGCCTTAAACCAGAACTTGCCAGTAAGTTAAATTGGGTTCCACCCAAAGGCTTCTTGCTGTGGGGAGAACCAGGATGTGGTAAGACTTACTTGTCAAAAGCCATAGCGAAAGAGTGTGATGCAACGTTCTTTTACGTTCCAGCAGCTCAACTACTTATGAATGCGAAATGGGTTGGGGACCCTGAGAAGAACATTAAAGACCTATTTCAGCTTGCTAGAAGAAATGCTCCAAGCATAATATTCTTTGACGAATTTGACGTTATAGCTAATAAAAGGAGAGGAGATCCAGTAAGCGATAGATTAACAGCACAAATACTGACGGAGCTCGACGGTTTGCAACCTCTTGAAAACGTGATAGTGATAGCTGCAACTAACAGGCTTGATGCAATAGATGAAGCTGTCTTAAACAGGTTTGAGCCCTACATAATCGAGGTACCGCTTCCTAGAAATGACTCTGAAAGACTTGACGTGGTAAGAGTACATTTGAGGCAATACATGTTTCACTTGCACGAAGAGGTTACACCCGAAGGAGTTTTAAGCATAATTAAGAGGTTTAGGGTTGTCTCACCGAGGGTCATAGCTGAAGTAATAAGAGAAGCTAATAGGTTGAGAAGCCAGGAGGTCGTAGCTGCAAGCGAATACGTTAAGGCTATGAAGGCAGGGGACAAGATAAGACTTGTTGAGGTGTACCAGGTTTACAAAGAGGACTTAGAGAGGATAAGAGAACTCATGGGGCCTATCGATGCGGACTTATTATCAAGAATAACACCTGAGTCTTACAAGATAAGGTTATATCACTTCGAAAAGGCCGCAGAGCTTTTAGAGCACGAGGTCGACAGGGAGCTCATGGATGCCCAAGAAAGCATGGTGGTTCAAGGACCTGGAGTAGCTCTAGGACTTGCAACAGATCCTCAAGGTAGAAGAGGAATGCTACTGATAGTAGAGTGTGCGATTAGTAAAGGTACCGGTAAAGTCACAGTAACTGGAGCTGCAAAATCTGTAGCAATCAGCCCTATGACCACCGTCGAAGACGTGAGCGTTATTGAAAGTGCACAAAACGCTGTGGACTACATAAAGCTTTACTTGAATAAGAAGCTCGGCATCGATATAAGCGATTACGACTTCAGATTCCAAGTAGTAAGCCCCCTTGAGGGAATTCCAGGGGGAGGAGTCTCAGGCCCAAGTCTTGGAGTTGCACTTAGTGTAGCGGCGATATCAGAGCTTTCGGGGTTGTCGGTAAGCCCATCAATCGTAATGACCGGTAAAACCGACATCAAAGGTAGGATTGGTCCTGTTGGGGGGCTAGGTTGGAGAGGGGCAGGTAAGATAATAGCGGCTATTAAGACTAAGAGGGTCAAGGTTAAGAAGTTCATAATGCCTAAGTGGAACTACGAGAACTCGAGAGATGAAGTAAAAGTGCTCGAAGAAGCGGGCATATCAGTTATCCCGGTCGAGTGGCAGTTAGAGACTTGGCTTCACGCGTTAGATGTGAGCGAGGAAGAGCTTCTAAGGAGAATAGCAATGAACTTGGGCTCTAAACAATGAAGCTCTGATAAGTTTCAACATGGCAACTTGCGCTTAAAGAGCCTTGATGTGAAGAGGAAATAGCTCATTTGAGGGTGACTGTCTAGATATTAAACCTCACGCGATTATAGAATCAGTTAAGTGCATGTGTTGCTTAAAGTCTATGGTTAGTGTCAGTGAAGCATAAAGCTATTGGGAGATTTTGTAATCTAAGGGGCGCAATAGGTTAGTGAAATTGAGACTGATCCCCCAGATTTCAAGGTTTCATCACGGCTGCTATGAGCTTCTAGGTGCGCATGCTAATAGTAACGACCAGAGATGTGATGGTGGCTTGCTTGAGGAAGTGTTAACTACCTTTCTCCTTTCTAAATTCTATTCGCATTCTTCTTCAAGAGCTCTAAGTAGTCTTCCACTCTCTCTTCTCTAGATCTTTTCTCGAGATGGTCATGGTTTAGTCTGTCCCTCCACGCTATGAATAACCAGAGGGCTTTGTCTCTATCCTCGGTTGCACTCCAGTACTTCCAGCCGGCTAAGTAGGTGATTATTAGCTCCTCCACGGGCTCTAAGTAGATGCTAAGCCCTTCCACCAGCAGCTTCGTCGGCTGAGCTTTCTTCCCATAGATCGGGGACACTATGTCTATAGACTTTAGCTGCAAAACTTCATACCTCGGTAGGTAGCCTCGACCTATTCTCTCTGAGAACTTTGTGAGGAAGGTTTCAACCACTTTGATGGCATTAACGCCTTCTACTATTACGTCGACGTCCATGGTCCTGTGCATTCTCCCCGTATACACTTCGACAGCAAATCCGCCGGTTACTATTACTCGACCTAGATCTCTCCTTTCTAGCTCCTCATTGAGCCACGCCATGAAGTAGAGGTACCTCTTGGTCTCCTCTGGAATCTCTAAGAGCTTTGGTAGTATGCTTTTCTCAAATTCTTTATAGAGCTTTTCTGCTAGGTCCTCAGCGCTAAGACCCTCTTCCACTCCTTCCACTCAATCACCTCTAAATACGAGCTGCTAAGCTCCCTCGCTAAGGCGCCTAATCTCAGCGAGCTCTGCAAGTCTCTTTTAGTCGTCCTATACCTCTCTCTAGAAAGGTACACGACTTTGAAAGCTTCTCTAATCTTATCAGTTGAGAGGTTCAACGCACCCACCATAAAACATTACGAAGTCCACCTATTAATAATGCTTTTAGCCACTCCCTATTTCACGAATATGTACAGTGCATCGAGATTGATCGTGAGTTACAATGTATGGATGATGAGGAAGTAACTCTGAAAGTCATAATTCAAGTCAACTTCGCTAAACTTTCTATTTTTGAAATTTAGAAAGTAAATCGTGGCTATTAAGTCGATTTAACTGTAAATTTTGGGCTTAACTGTATCGCCTGTAGCCTTTAAAACCCATATATCCTCCTTCTCGGCTCTCTCAATTAGGTCTGGCATAGCTAGGCTAGTGTAAACGACCTTCAGTATTTTCGATCTAAGCTTGTCTGGGTATTGAGTTCTTAGCTTCTCGAGACTATCATTTATCTTGTCGATTATGTTCGCAGACGCTCTAACGGACGCTTCACCTACAACGCAAATCTCATCCGAGACTCCGTAAATGTTTATCTCAGCTTCCGGCAATATTAATGAGCCTACTTCGACATCGTAGCCCATCTCTCTAAGCCTATACTTAACTATGATCCTAGCCTCCTCCCCAATATCTAATGTTATCTTCTCTAACGTGCGCTCAACCCTAGTAAGCCTAATATCCAATTGCCTATACATTCTGTTAAAGTCCTCTCTCATCCTGTTGAAGTCCTCTCTAAGTCCAGCTATCTCAACCCATATCCTTGTCTGCTCCTCTCTAAGTTTAACTTGTTCTTCGGCTAATCTTATCTGCTCTCTTCTAAGCTCCATCTGCTCTTTGGCTATCTTAATCTGCTCTTCAGCTAGTACGTCGAGTCTCTTGAGTATCTCAGATAACCCTAAGTAACCCGCCACAGCATAGCGAAACTCCAAGTCCTTTTCCAGCAGTTCTAAGAACTTTCTCTTCAAAGACTCCATTGCCTAGTCACTCTTCATTAACACGATTAGTATGAGCATTGGAATATTTAAGAGTTAGTGTAATGCCAGCTAATCCGTAAATGAACGACTACCACTTGTATCGCTGTCGGTGTTTAGAGCTACGACTATATCCTGTCCATCGCCGTGAACGACGTCTGAGTGCTTCAAGTAAAATGGGCTTAAGCTTGTCGAATTAGGTTTCCGCATAGAAAGTTCTATGTCTGTAGACGTTCATTACTTCGTAGTTTCCTACGTTATCTATAGCAACCACGTAGAACTCCACTCTACCGATCCCTACCGATACTTCAGTAATATAGAGCTCTTCTCACAAGCCATACCCCAACTGGCTCCATTACGTACCTTCTTGCGATATCCATTTTCTTGTAATTCCACGGGGAGTTGTTTATGCTGTAAACGAGAAAGACTTTATGTAAAGCGCTCTGCTCGTCGTAGGCTTCGGCCTTAATTGTTAAGGTCTCGTTACACAAGACTTCAATGCCGCTTATAGTGGGCTTTCCTACGTCGGCTAATCTGTATAGAATGCTTGGACACACAATTACGATTATTTCTCCATAAGCGATGCTGACTTTGGGCATCCAGCCGCTGCTACCGCACTCATCAAAGTAGAATTCGCTGAGCTTATGGAGATCCTTCCACAATAAGTAAACCTTGCCCTCACTGCCCTTCTTTAACACCGGAAGAACCACGACGTCTCGAGATGAAGTAAAAGTGCTTGGAGAAGCGAGCATATCAGTCATTATAGTCGAGGTATTTGAAGCGCCGTAGTAAATACTGGCTATACAGCTTTCACTAAGACAAATTATTAATAATTCTTAAAGTGAGACAAATAATTTATGGTGTTTAGCAGTGTCTAGATTGTGTCGATTACTTGGCTTTGTGATTTTAGCATTAGGTGTTCTGGGTGCGTTAGGATCGCTCTATCTTTTTGGGTTAAAGGCTGTTACAACCTCCCTTACTCGAGATATGATAGGGAATGCTATATTGCGTGTAGCAGATTTTAACATGACTGCTTATGAGGGATTAGAAGTCATGAATAAATGGCTTAATGAGCTATCCTCACTCTCAGATAAGCCGCTGCTAATCCTCTTAATATACAGCCTAATATTGATATCAATATCAATAATCATGATTAAAAGCTGCTATACAAAATGACCAAGCAGCTTAACCTTAAAACATTAAAGATATTAGACTTTTATGCCTAAGCCAGAATATAAAACCTTAGTCGTTAAGGAGCGTATCTGAGACAAAGCTCCTTAACGCACTACTCAGAGTTCACCTCCACATAGCCAAGGTTAATCCCCAGAACAGCTCTAAATCAGAAAAACAGAAGAGAAAAATAAGTCCTATTTGTGAAAATAAGCCAAACTTCTTTGGCGGGCCCGCCGGGACTTGAACCCGGGACCTCCGGCTCCGGAGGCCGGTGCTCCATCCATACTGAGCTACGGGCCC
>QNVF01000042.1 GCA_004347965.1 Candidatus Nezhaarchaeota archaeon WYZ-LMO8 | reverse complement strand
GATGAAAAGGCGTTAAAAATTATTGCTGAGCTAGCTGAAGGTGATATGAGATCTGCAGTCAATGACTTGCAAGCAACTGCTCAAGGCAAGAAGAGACTATCTGTGAACGATGTTTCATGGCTTCGAGCGAGAAATAGGCAATATCAAGCATTCGACGTCTTAAGGATGATATTTGTATCAAAACGATGTGATGATGCTAGGAACGTCATCAACTCATCGTTGCTAGATTACGAGTCTCTCATGCTGTGGTTAGACGAGAACTTGCCAAGACAATACACAGACCCTGAAGAGCTGGCTAAGGCATATTACTACCTTGCAAGAGCTGACATCTTCTTGGGCAGAATGAAGAGAGGGCAAAGGTGGGAACTCCTGAGACACGTCATAGATTTCATGACAGCTGGTGTCGCTATGGCTAAAATACATCCATATAAATTCACTAAGTATGGTTTTCCTCAAAAACTGTTACTTATGGCTAAAGCTAAAGATATGAGAGCAAAAAGGGAATCTGTATGTGAGAAAGTAGCCTCAAAGTGCCACCTGTCTAGGAGGAAGGCGAGCACCGAGATGATACCATTTCTACATGTGATATTCGAAACACCCGGTCTTGTTAAGCGGGACATATCACGATGGCTTGAGTTGGATGAATCCATGGAGGACTTCTTGAAGAAGCAAGGTTAGTCTAAGTTTATTTCAACGATTACTTTATTGAAGCTTCTTGGAACCCCCTTCAATATTGACAATAGACTCGATATGACTTGAACAAGCATCTTTGATGTAAATGGATTTAGCTGAATGAGGTCTCCATCAACCATCAACCTCACATTCTCTCTTCTTTTGACGCATCTAAGAGGGGTATCTTCACCCTTCGCAATGGCTTCAGCTAAATCCCTGCAGCTTTTAAAGCCACATTCTCCACAATCTTTCTGCATCAGAATCTTCATGATATCTCCTATTAGAACTTCGTGAATAACCTCGGCTACTCTCTCTATTGCCATAATCTTATCTCTCAAAGGAGCTGTAAACTCCATTAGATCGTTGCTTAAAGGAGTTATAGCTAAGCTTTGAGGACCGAACTCATCAACGTCGTATTTAGATGTAGCAGCCACTATGTAAGGGGCAACTTTATACCCATCAACCAACATCAAACACCACTTGCTTGGAAGTAGCCTTTTTAAGTCATTAATGGTGAGCTTAAAATTTGCCTTTATGAATATTGAAGAGTCTAAAGTGTTCACAACCAAGGTGCTTGACGCATTAGTTTCATCGATGTCGCGATGATGAAATACTAATATCACGCTATAACCTTCACTCTCCAGTCTACTGCTCAGCTCCCTCATTAACCTTAATCTTGCTTTCCTATCGGAACCTACTATACCAATTATGGTCCTCAAAGCTAGCTCCTCACATGAGCTACTATGTGACCTGCCTCGGGAACTATTAGTCTTCTAAGTGCTAGCTCAACCGCGTGAGGAGAACCGGGTATTGAGAATATGACGGTTTTTTTGTATACGCCAGCTGTTGCTCTTGTTAGCATAGCTGCAGCTCCTATTTCATTAAAGCTCAAAAATCTAAGTAGCTCTCCAAACCCTGGAATCTTCTTCTCAAGTAGCCCTTCAACAGCCTCAATAGTCACATCCTTACCGCTTAATCCAGTACCACCAGTTGTTATTATCACATCAGGCTTTAAAGTATCTACTACCATCTCTATCTCTTGCTTTATAATGGATGGATCGTTAGGAACTATCGACCTGCCCTTAACTATTTGTCCCTCTGCTTCTAAGATCTTTGCTATCAGCGCTCCATTCTCATCATCTACCTTCTCCCCCCTCTTAAAGAGGGCATAAAGAGAGTCGCTTGTTACTATTATATAGAAAGAAACCTTTGGAGCAGCTCTTCTCTTATGTTCATCAACTACTTTGCTCATCTATCCCCCTCTTTATTTTGCTCTTGACCCTTATGTTTGTTATCTCTGTGTAAGGATATTGACCTCCTTCATCCTTC
Organism: Candidatus Nezhaarchaeota archaeon WYZ-LMO8; assembly: GCA_004347965.1. Classification (GTDB taxonomy): domain Archaea; phylum Thermoproteota; class Methanomethylicia; order Nezhaarchaeales; family WYZ-LMO8; genus WYZ-LMO8. The sequence goes on along the minus strand of QNVF01000042.1, from coordinate 7,084 downwards.
TCGTACTTCTTAACCATATCCCATATGTTGATTAGTGCTATCGACGTAGCAACTAACGCTTCCATTTCAACCCCTGTTTTTCCAATAGCCTTAACCGTCGTTCGTACCTTAACTCCCTCGTCTTCTACACTTATCTTAACTGAGACGTTGGTCATGGGAATCGGATGGCATAATGGTAAGAGCTCTGAAGTCTTCTTTGCCGCTAATATAGCAGCGACATTCGTTACTGAGAATACATCACCCTTCTCTACGCTACCTTCTCGTATTCTCTTCAAAGTTTCTGACCTCAACTTTATGAAACCCTCCGCCTCCGCCTCTCTGTAAACATCACCCTTCTCAGTTACGTCAACCATGGTCATTTCCTTTCACTACTACTAATAGACTTAAAAAGCATCTTTAAAGCCTCAACTCTAGGATCTTCAGAATTAATTTTGAAAATTCTTACTCTACCAAAAACTTTCTCTGTTACAACCCCTACTCTCCTTAATTCCTCAAGGTGTCGCAAAGCTGTTTTATGGTTGACTCCAGCTTCTCTTGCTATGGCTGTTATGTTGAGCTCCCCTTTATCTATTAAAACCTTAAGTATCTTTACCCTAGGTTTAGAGCCCAGGAGACTTTCAATGCTCAACCCCTTTTCCTCCGATATCCTCGATCAGGAGTTTTGAAATTTCTTTCTCTAATAGAAATGCTGGTATTGAAGGCAAACCTATCAACGTAGTTCTCCCTCTACCTATACTTACGGTCTTAGTAGTCACAAAACCCATTCTCTCTAGATTCTTAATGATCTTCCATAATTGAGTATGCTTTTTAGCTCGAAGTCCCCAAAGCTCACACTCGCTTCGATATCTATCCTTAAAGGCCCCCATCCTCGTGTATGCAATGCCTCTCTTCAATTCTTTTGCTATAGTTAACAAAGCCACTTTTTCATCCACTAGAAGGCTCTTCAAATCTTCAATTCTAATAGCTGGATGTATAAAACTGCTGGCTTCTCTAACATCATCTGGCGTTACCTCTCCCCTCCCCCTCATGTCAGCGATCTTACCAGCACGCCATAATATCTCTATGGCCAGCCTAGCATCTCCCCTTCCACCACGATCAACACCCACGTTATCGGCTATGACCTCCAATGCCTCTGAAGAAATAGCCCCTTCTTTGAAGGCCAGCTTAACTCTCTCTTGAAGTATCGTCATCAATTGATGAGATGTGTAAGGCACAAAGTCTATTATGTTCCTCGTTAAACTGCTTCTAACAACGTCGTCCAGCTCATAAATGAAGTTCTTACTTCTTGAGATGAACAACATACCTAGTCTTACTTCACTCTCATAGTAGCCCTCCAAGATTCTGAGGAGATTGTAAAGTGCATCTTGTCCTGCAGTTTTTACGAAGTAGTGGACTTCGTCTAACACGATTATCGTAGGGAATCGTTTTTCTTTAAGTAGCGAAACTACCATCCTTAAAAGCTCTTGAGGTGAGAGCCCTCTCGTGGGCAATGATGGAGCTAGAGCCTCCATAATCCTCTGGCCAATGAGAAAAAGCGTTCTCTCACGATAGCAATTCACGTATACGAACTTAAAGTCCTCTCCTCTCTTCCTACACAGCTCCTCTAAGATGCTTCCAAAAAGCTTAGAGGTTGCTGTTTTGCCTGTTCCGACATCTCCTATCAGAAGAGCCTTTTGATAAAGTCCTCCTTCTCCTTCAGCTATGTACCTAAAGAAGTTCATTAACATTTTCAACTGCTTCTCTCTATGAGGTAAGCTTGGGGGTACGTACTCAAATGAGAGAGCCCTCTCATCTTTGAATACGGACTTACTAGGAACAAAGCTTAAATCTCCTTCATTCATGTAAAGCACCGCATTTTCCCATACTTCACTTATTCAACGTTGATATAAACACACAAATTGAATAAAATAAATAATTAAATTAAGCGCAAGCTATTATCGCTTCTAACGGTTCTCAATGATATTCCAGCGACGTCCCACACAACTTCAACTACTAGCTTTACCTCTCCACCGATTAATCCAAGCTTGTCCATTAGTATCCTAGAAAGCTCTTCCTCGCTAACCTCAAGATAATTTCCACGTATCCTACTCTCAACACTAACCTCCTTTAGGTCTCTAAGGACTCTCCTAGCTGAGACTATGATGTCTCTAAGCCTTGCTGGAGAAGCATCATCAAGCTCTACTAACCTATGAGCTCTTGTAAGTCTACCTGTAAGAAGCTCTATTAACTGATGACTAGGAAGTCTCGACCACACAAGCACAACTCCTCTATCGTTAAAAGCTCTAACATAGGCCTTGGTATCGTATGGAAATATTGTGTCAATAACTTCCCATGCCGTCCAACGCTCCTTACCAACGTCAGTTGTTAACATCAGTCTCCACACAACAGAGCCCCATAGATTTAAATCAACACATAAGGAAATACTTTTAGATGATGAGAGGTGGGTTTAGAGAAGGGAGGAGGATCATCAACTCCAATGCTGATGCTCTCCTACCACAACAGTCACATTACTACCTCACGCAGCAATGACTTGCAAATTCACTTAAAGTGCGATAGTGCCATTACTCTAGAATCTTCCTCGTATGCTTGCTTCTAAAAGTTAAGTTCAACATGAGAGATCTAGAAGATATCCTTAACAATGCTGAGAAACCGGCTTTAGTAAAGAACCCATTCTTAGTAATGCATGGATAATGAAGGTTGCAGACAGGATGAAGGTTAAATACCTTTTAAAGTTATTGAGCTGGTCCCTCTAAGGAAATAGACGAGAAAGATGCATGCACCTTTGATTAGCAGCATTAAGATTATGAACAGTATAACGTGTTTAACCATTAATATTTTGCGTGAAATGTGGAATCAGGGATGGAGGCTCAGCACTCAAGATCTTCTTCATCTACTCGTTGAGGCCAGAGTCATCATTGCCTAATTTAAGTGTCTAGTACTTTTCAGAAATTCTTTACGCGTCTATTGTAAGGGCAAACATCTTGACATATTGAGCATAAAATCATGGCGTTTTCTGTTGGTCTCCTTAAGAGTTTTGGCGCTAACTCCATGACATCTCGAACTACTTCTCTTGAAGGTGGTGCTAGCGAGTTAACGCATCTTTTCACATCAATCCTATACGGTTCTCTTATGGCATTAAGTGGACAAGCCTTCATACACAAGTTGCATTCACCGCACAGATCAGCTTTAAATGGTGGATCAGGCTCTAAGTCAACGTCCGTGACGATGCATGTAAACCTTATCCTAGAACCGTACTCCGGGGTTATGATCAGGGAGTTCTTGCCATAACACCCAGCACCAGCTTTAACAGCCACTTGCTTTAGTGGTAAGCGGTAAGGTTCATGCTTAGCCTTGAAGCCTAAGTCTCTTAAGTGTAAGCATAGCTTAAGTGCCTTCTCAGCCATTATAACTTCATAGACATAGTAAATGTCGACCTCGTTACCTTTAGCTCTAAACAACACCATGTCAAATGCGTCATCCCATGTCTCTATTCCCAGCAGGATTATTGTCTTAACCCATGGCTCCACATAATCCTTGAAGTCATGTGCCGCAACAAATTTTACACAATTAAGACCTAAAACCCTATTCGCGTACTCACGAATCTCGTCTTTCAAGGTCATAAAGAATTAACCCCATAAGTTAAATGACTCATCAACTTCATTCCATATCTTACTTAATCCAGCCACTACTGGCATAAACTTAACCTCAGTGAATCATGAGACTTTTTCTATTCGAAAAAAGTTAATGTAACATTCATGGTGCGGGGGGTGGGATTTGAACCCACGCAGGCCTACGCCACGGGATTCGAGCGGTCTTTAGAGGGACCGTGCCTCAGTCCCGCGCCTTTGACCTGACTCGGCCACCCCCGCCCACCTATTGATGACATACAAAGGTTTGCTATATCTATTTTGTGCGAGAACGTAATGTATTGCTTACTAAACAAGGAACGGTTTTCTTGAACCTTCATGAGATTTACTAGGAAGTTTCAAGTAAGTTTTATCTTGAAGCTTGGTAATGAAATGTTAAGAAGCCCCGGTTGCCTAGTGGTTATGGCGGCCGCCTCGTAAGCGGCAGGTCGCGGGTTCGAATCCCGCCCGGGGCTTCAGTTCTAAAGTTTGAGAAACAATTTACCTGTAAATCATGCCAAGAACCAGCTATATCAAAGACATGCTTTTGTAGGTATCATGCAGATTGCAAGTAGCTTCTTCTATCCTTTGGGGTTAGCGGAGTTTGTGGCTGGATTCATGTTGCTAAACAACTCATTAAACTACGGCTTTAAGGACCTTATTGTGGTGGCATCAAGTCTTCTACTTTCTAGATTTAAAGTGTTCCCATCCTCGAGCTTCAACCTCTCTCTTAACACCCTCAATTTCTAGTCTCACCCTCTTATCTAAAGTTACTTCGCCTATAATGTGTATCTCCCTAAGTAAGCTCTTAGGAATTCTATTTAAGGAGTCACGCTTAAGTGTGAACACTAATGCGTACTCTTCTCCACCGTACAACGCTAGCTCGTAGGGATCTAAGCCGTGCTCCTTAGCGTACTCAAATACTTCACTAGGAATGGGTATATTCTTTATCACCATTCCTACATTGTTCAGGTAACATAGCGTATGTAATGTCCATGCTAACCCATCACTACAATCCATTGAGGAAGTTACGACTTTTAAGCGAGCTAACTTTAATCCTTCCTTTAAGTAAGCTTTGGGGTAATAGACAGCTTCTTTCGCTCTACGCTCTACTCTCTCATTTGGGGCTCTTAACCCTTCAAGGAGCATGAAGTAAGCTATACTAGTTAATCCAAACTCTCCAATGCAAGCTACTAAATCCCCTTCTCTTGCTCCCTTCCTCGCTACTAAATCCCCTTCCCTGGCTAATCCTATTATGGTACCGCATAGCACAAGCTCCCTTGCTTCAGTTATGTCCCCTCCCCATACGTAAAGTCCATATTTCTTAGCTGCATCTCTCCAACCTCTAGCTATCTCGTCGACAAAGCTGACGTCCACGTCTCCTGGCATTCCCAATGCAAATAGCATTCCTAAAGGCTTTACACCCTTAGAAGCGAAGTCGCTTACATTCATGACGACTGACTTAAACCCTATGCTATGAGGGGTCATACCTGGCAGGATGTCTGCGATTTCTGTAAGTGCATCGGTATGTGCTACGAGGACCCACCCCTTTCTGAGTCTCTTAGAAACCACATCATCGTTGAAGCCCATGATCTCCTCAGGATCTCTGATAAGAGTCCTCCATATCCTATCGATAATCCTCCACTCACCAACGTCCTTGACCTTCACGAGCTCATCCTCTGCCTTTATTAGAGGATGCACGTTTTATCTTTTTAGGAATTATGCCGTCTAGAGTATGCATAATTGACGGTTACAATGATGAACCGAGCGGTCTAGGGGTTCCTCCATATCTCGACATATATGCGAGGTATAGTGCTGGAGCTATATGGCTTGCAAATCCCTACGCTGAAATCACGTACTTCACGGTAGACCAGTTAAGAAGCAACTTAGACTACTACCTCATGAAGCTGTCTAGGTTCGACTGTGTCATATTCATAGCGGGGGTTGCTGTTCCAGGAAGATACTTAGGAGGAACACCAATTAAGCTGAGCGAATTGAAGACGTGGTCTCGCTTGATCATAGAACCCTTAAAAGTTCTCGTAGGACCTGTTGTATCATTTGGATTTGGAGTTGAAGGTGGTAGAACGGCCATAATACCTAGAGAGCTTCAAAGAGACTTCGACTACATGTTCCACAAAGCGTTTGAGAAGTATCTTTACGAAATTGCCTTAAACAACTTTAAACGTGACCTCAAGTTACCTGTCTTCGATAGAGACCCATCTTTCATAGCTAAAGTAGCCGTGCGTGGAGCTAGAATAGTGACTCAACACCCAAATTACAACTTCAACTTAATATGCGAAATAGAGACTTATTGGGGTTGTCCAAGATACGTTGTTGGAGGTTGCTCATTCTGCATAGAACCTCTATACGGCGAACCAAAGTTCAGAGCTGTTGAAGAGATTGCTGACGAAGTAGAGGCGTTATATCAAGCTGGCGTTAGACACATAAGGTTAGGTAGACAACCAGACCTCTTCACCTATCAATCTAAAGAGGTGGGTGAAAGAGAATTCCCTAAGCCGAACGTAGAAGCCATAAGGAAGCTCTTCAAGAGCATAGTAGCCGTAGCACCTAACCTTGAGACACTGCACATAGATAATGTTAATCCCGGCACTGTCTATCATCATCGAGGAGAATCGCTCGAGATATGCAAGATAATAATTGAACATCACACTCCGGGTGATGTAGCAGCCTTTGGCATAGAATCAGCTGATCCAGTAGTTGTGAAGCTGAACAACTTGAAGGTTTACCCTGAAGAAGCTCTCGAAGCAATCCGAATAATAAACAGTGTGGGTGCACAGAGGGGCTACAACGGCTTACCACATCTCCTACCAGGTGTGAACTTTGTCCATGGATTGAAAGGCGAGACGGAAGAAACCTATAAGGCAAATTTAGACTTTATGAGGGAAGTACTAAAGGAAGGTCTGCTGGTTAGAAGGATCAACATTAGGCAAGTAATGGCTTTTCCGGGTACACCGATGTGGGAAATAGGGGATGCTATTATAAGGAGGAATAAGAGGCTCTTTAAGATATACAAGAAGAGGATGAGGGAAGAAATAGACCTACCCATGCTTAGAAAGTTAGTTCCCGAATGGACTACGTTGAAGGATTGTTACGTCGAGAAGCAGGGTAGTGGAGGCACCTACGCAAGACAAGCAGGCACATATCCCATACTAGTGTTTCTACCTTATCCTCGCAAGATTAGGGAAAAGATTGATGTAGTCGTCCTAAGACATGGATTTCGATCGGTCGTAGGAGTGGAAACGCCAATAAAAATAAACACTGCACATCGCAAGCTTCTTGAAAGCATACCGAGTCTCTCAAAGAACGCGGTACTACAAGTATTGAGGAAAAGACCTCTCCGTAACCTCGATGAGGTTAAAGAACTTATACCTAAAGACTTAGTGGAAAAGCTGAAGATAGAAGTCTGAAGACATTTATCTTAAGCCTTCCTAGGTAAG
>QNVF01000041.1 GCA_004347965.1 Candidatus Nezhaarchaeota archaeon WYZ-LMO8 | reverse complement strand
GTGAGAAGAGCAGTTTTCTCGATATAGGGATATTGAAGAGCATAGACTTTAAAGCTATGAGAGTCTCGATCTCAACGCCATTAAGAAATGTAGAGCAGGTCAGAGTAATAAAGCTAGGCTGTGTTAGACTTGAAGAGTATCGAGAGGTAGAAAAGTTAGAACCTGGCTTCATCTAATCGACATTTTTAAGATTCAATATACGTCTTCATAGCTAGCGGTTTAAAGAGGTCTAACCATAGTTAAAAGCTTGAGCAACGATACAATCGTTATGAAGGCTAGTTGGCATAGGCTTAATAGCTATCCTCATTGAAAATATTTAAGCTATTGGAGACATAGCCTTGAATACTAACTTGAACTTATCGGTGACCACGCATGGACTCTCTAAGCATGTTGCGAACCTTAACCCTAGCTCCTGGAGTCTCTGGTTGGGAAGATCCTATTAAGAGCGAGATAGAAGGAATGTTTAAGGTGATGATACCTCAAGCATCATTTGAGGTGGACGAACTCGGGAACCTTTATGTTAAGGTTGGAGGTAAGCCTAAGGTAGCACTTATAGCTCACATGGATGAGCTGGGCTTCACGGTCAAGAGCGTTGTGGAGAACGGCTTAGTGTATATTGAACCTATTGGAGGGTGGGATGAAAGGATACTGCTCGGTGAGGTAGTGGTTATCTACGGTAGTGGAAGTGATCTTGAAGGATTGGAATGGAGGGATAGAGCTATCTTAGGAGTTATAGGCTCAAAGCCCATTCACTACCTTAGACCTGAAGAAAGGGAGAAGGCACCTAAAATACAGGACATGTTTGTGGATGTAGGTTTGAATAGCAGAGATGAAGTGGAGAAATTGATTAAGGTAGGAGACCCAGCTCACTTACGTAAGGACTTAGTGCTAATACCCAGAGGCAAGTCAACAATCATGGCTTCGAGAGGCTTCGATGATAGAGCTGGCTGCGTAGCAGTGATCCTAGCATCCAAGATTTTAACTGAGTTGGGTGTCGAGCATTACGCAGTCTTCACAGCTCAAGAAGAAGTTGGAGCTCGAGGTGCTACTGTCGCTGGATATAAGCTTCACCAAGAAGGTGTCGGGCTCGCTGTAGCAGTCGATGTAACGCATGCAGGCGGTTACCCCGGGCTGGAAGAGAAAGAGTGCCCAATAAAGCTTGGACATGGCCCTGTAATATCGAGAGGTCCTCCAATACCTTGGTCTCTCTCAATGCTCTTTGAGAATGAGGCTAAGAGTAGAGGTACACCATTTCAAGTGGGTCCTGAAGCTGGAAAAACGAGAACGGATCTAGATGTTCTTCAGCTAGCGAGAACAGGCTTGAAGTCCATGCTCATATCAATACCATTAAGGTATATGCACACAACCGTTGAACTTGTGAATTTAAAAGACGTACAGTCAGCATCCGAAATCATAGCTTACGGAGTTGAGAGAGCACTTAAAAAGTGAACTTATAAGGATGCCTGGTCCTTTAAATCTCTCTCAGTCCTCTCAATTTCGAGTATTGTGTGCATTACCGCCCCATGCATTAGATCACTACACATACGATAACCGCATATAATGAGGTCGTAAAGAGAGTCGCACAGCTCTTTTTTACTACATTTCTTGCAATTGTCACTTAGACCATTGTTTACGTTTTCGCTTAAGCACTTTACTACTTCTTTGACCGTCTCTAAAGCATACTTCTTTTCAATACTCATAGCCTTCACCTTTAAGGATATGGGATTTCAGCAAGATGGTGTCTTAAAAGGTTTTTCTGTGAGTCATCCTAGGGATCGAGGTTATGCAGGTTAGAGGGTCATTGCTCATTTATCGTGCTTAGCTAAGCTTCCCTTAAAAGATAAAGCTTTAGTAAGAAGTTCTACGAAGTTCCACGATCATATTCTTAACAAGGCTTATAAGATCCACGTTCTTGACACTCTTAGGAGGTGTAAAGTTATGTCCATACTTGAAAACTTACCATTGATATTCTCACAACCCCAAGTGCTAGCAGCTGTGGCAGTACAGTTCCTCCTAGGTCTAGCATTAGGATATGTATCAGTTAAAGCTCTGAAGTACATACTAGCCTTCATAGCAATCCTAGTCCTAGGAACCTTCTTATCAGTATGGAGCCTTGGACTAACCCCTGCACAAGCTTTGCAAACTATTGGTACTGCACTTCAGGCAGTCAAGGAGCTCGCAGTGGTGCTAGGATTAATGAGCATAGGACCTGTAAGCATAGGCTTCGTAGTCGGTGCAATAATAGGGCTCATGAAGAAGTGACCTTCCAATTTCTATACCTGGTTTAAAGGATCTTTAGTAAATCTGAAGCTGCTTTAAGTAAAAGTGTACAGCAAAAGTGTAAATGATGTAAGTGGCAAGGCCATAGCTTAAAGGTTAGGCGTAAACTCTACTTTCCACAGTCCAATGGAAATGGAGGTTTCAACACTTTAATTCTTAACCCGTCTCATCGAGCATATACAGCAAGGTTAAGAGAGACCTATCACTAACCTATCGTGAGCTCGGGGTCAAAGTTGATAATCAAAGCCACTAGGAGCTACACTAAGGAGGAAGTTCTCAAGCTACTTGATCCCGTAGTTGCTGAGTGGTTTTCTCGCTTTCCAGACATAACGCCTCCTCAAAGGTACGCAATCGTCCACATATACGAGGGAAAGAACGTGCTTATAGCTTCGCCAACTGGTAGTGGTAAGACTCTGGCAGCTTTCATAAGCATCATAAGCGAGCTCTTCAAGATGGCTAGGAGTGGAGAGCTTCAAGACAGCGTTTACTGCGTATACGTCTCTCCTTTAAGGTCTTTAAACTACGACATATACAAGAACCTCAAGAAGCCTCTAGAGGAGATACAGGAGCTTGCTAAGGCTAAGGGAGTGAACGTAGGCGAGATAAGGGTTGCTGTGAGAACTGGAGATACCACTCAATCTGAAAGAGCTTCAATGCTTCGAAGACCCCCTCACATACTCATCACAACCCCCGAAAGTTTAGCAATAATATTGTGTGCTCCAAAGTTTAGGCAGAAGCTTAAGACCGTTAAGTGGGTTATAGTAGATGAGATACACGAGCTCTGCAGCTCAAAGAGAGGGGTTCACCTAACTTTAAGCCTTGAGAGACTTCAAGAGCTTGTTGGAAGACCCTTTGTGAGGATAGGGCTTTCAGCAACAATACATCCACTTGAGATCGTAGCTCAGTTTCTAGTAGGCTACAGCGATGATGGAACTCCAAGAGATTGCGTGGTAGTTGATACTAGGTTCGTCAAGGCTATAGACCTTAAAGTCGTGTGCCCAGTAGACGATTTAATACATGCTCCAGCATCTATCACAACAAGTAGAATGTATAATCTTCTCAAGAGGCTCATAAGGTCCCACACGACAACACTAGTGTTCACTAATACTCGAAGTGGAACTGAAAGAGTCGTCTACCACCTCTCAAAGTTAAAAGTTGTGGACGGTGATGAACTTGCAGCCCACCATAGTAGTCTCTCAAGAGAAATTAGGAGGAGTGTTGAGGATAGGCTTAAGGAGGGCAAGATGAAGGCAGTGGTGTGCAGCACATCGCTCGAGCTAGGCATAGACATAGGCTACATAGACCTGGTAGCTCAAATAGGATCTCCAAAATCCATCTCTCGTTGCCTACAAAGAGTGGGTAGATCTGGACATGCTCTTGATAAGGTCTCAAAGGGCATTTTAATAGGCATGGAAATGGACGATCTAGTTGAAGATGCGGTCATGGTATCTGAGGCCTACAAGGGGAGACTCGATAGAGTCTACATACCGGAGAACTGCTTAGACGTCTTAGCTCAACACATAGTTGGAATGGCTTTGGAGAAGAAGTGGTCAGTTAAAGAAGCTTACAAGCTAGTTAAGAGGAGCTATTGCTATCGAAACTTGCCTTATGAAAGCTTCCAATCGGTCTTGAAGTACTTGAGTGGATGGTACTCAACGCTTGAGGTCTATAAGGTCTACGGGAAGATATGGTACGACGACGAGGAGGAGGTTTTCGGGAGGAGGGGGCCCTTGTTAAGGCTCATATATTCCACCAATGTTGGGACAATTCCCGATGAAGTGGCGGTTAAGGTCTTCACGCTTGATGGCAGGTGGGTGGGCTTAATAGAGGAGGAGTTTCTTGAGAGACTTAGTCCAGGTGACGTCTTCATACTGGGAGGCAAGCCGTATGAGTTCAGGTACTCCATCGGTCTTAAGGCATACGTTACTCCCAAGGAGGGTGTTAAGCCTACAGTTCCATCGTGGTTCTCAGAAATGCTACCATTAAGCTTCGATCTTGGAGAAGCCATAGGGAAGTTTAGGGAGGAGATGTTTCAGCTAGTGGAGAAAGAGCCTAAGACAAAGACCTTGAAGTATTTAATGGAGGAGTACAAGTGCGATAAGAGGGCTGCGAACTCGATTTACACGTACTTCACTTCAATGCTATCATTCTTAAAGATGCTTAGGGTAGAGGTTAGACCGAGTAACAACGTGATACTAATCGAGGACTATATAGACCCTGAGAGCAGGCAGAACATAATATTTCACTGCGTCTTTGGTAGGAGAGTTAACGACGCCCTCTCAAGGGCTTACGCCTACGCCCTCATGAAGATGCTTGGAGTCAACGTTGCAGTAACAGTTGGAGATACAGGCTTCATCTTAACGCTGCCTAGAAGAATGCTACACAACGTGGAGCTTCTACTTAGCGCCGTGAATTCCAGCAATTTAAGAGAGACCCTTCGAAAAGCAGTCAAGTATACTGAGATGGTTAGAAGGAGGTTTAGGCATTGTGCTACGAGAGCCTTCATGATACTTAGGAACTACAAGGGTAAAGAGGTTAAAGTAAGCAGGCAGATCTTTAACGCGCAGGTGCTCATGGACGTCGTGGAGGACATAGAGAACTTCCCAGTACTAGAAGAGACTTATAGAGAGGTTCTTGAAGACCTAATGGACGTCAAGACGGCCGAGGAGGTTCTTAGGGAAGTTGAGTTGGGTCTTAGAAGGTTCTATGTGATGCCAACCTACGATCTACCGTCACCATTCGCTCACGGCTTGGTGCTTCAAGGATTGAGTGACGTGGTCCTAATGGACGATAGGAGAGTGTTAATGCAGAGACTATACGATCAAGTCATGGAGAGGATCCAGAGAGCAAACATCATGTAGAGCCTCATTAAACATCTAGTTCTAGGTTTTAAGTCAAGTTCACATCAAGCATAAATCTTGATAGATTATGGTAGGATGAAGTAGAATAGAAGGGTCGCTAAGTACGTCATCACTGTTGATGGGATTGCATATTTATAGAATTCGTATAGCGTTGTATTGAAGTACTTTAATGTGAAAACTAAGCAGAGGTGTAGCGGTGAGATTACATATCCTAAGAAGGAAGATGTGTAGAGGAGCATTACCATCTTTGGCGTAAACTCTATGGTACCGGCGAGCATTGACGTCGATATTGTTAGTGAGCTGATGACTGAGCCCATCAAGAAGCTGAGGAGAAGGGGCATTGAAGCTAGCAGTGGTAATTCGCTTGTGCTACTCAATGCTAATGGCTTGAGCACGCTAGGTATACCAGCAATCGTCATGACGTTTTGGAAGAGAAAGGCTCCATAAGTCGCTAGCGTCACATCATATATGCCCCACTTTAATAAAGACTTTCCAATGATCTTGCGAGCCATACGAGATATCGTGATTAACACAATTATGCCAGTGACTGACGCTACAAGAAGACTTAAGCCCTGCTGCACCAGACCCTTCCACGTAATGCTTAAAGTTATGGCTAATGCTGTAGCTGATGCTATCGGTAAGATGGACTTAACGAGAATCTTTACATCCCCGCGATTCCACGTTAATTCTTCAACTTTTCTATATGTGCCTCCCCTCAAGCCTAAGAAGTAGCCCACAACAGTCATTACTACTACAACCGGTGTCTGAAACAATATTACAATGAAGAGTGGCGTACCGGTTAGAGCTGAAGCAAGAATAATTGATTGAGCTAATGGATAGACTAGAACTGGAACATGTCTAAACCAGAGGTTTATGTAGCTTCCTCTTGCGGGGCACAAATTGGAGTCCTTAATTAGTGAGCTCACTATGGGAGCTGAAAGCAAGGCACCACCAGCTATTGGAAGGAGACTCATGATTGCTGGAGATAGGGCTAGGAGGAGACCTGTTCTTTTAGTGAACCTGTTTAAGCTATCACCAAGATTTCTTACCTCTCCACAATCATCATATAAGTAACTTAGCCATGCTATGAAGAACGTTGACGTCATAATTAGTAAGGCGAATAAGCCGCTTTGACTATATGGGTCAATAACATCATAAAGCACCATTAAGGCATCTGCTGGCTTGAGGGTTAGCAAAGCTAGGAGAATTGGTGCTATCACCAGCACTAAGCCTACGCTAACCTTTTTGTAAAGAAGGAAGCCTAGAAGGCAAAAGGTCAGAACTAAGGATGAAACAGGATCTAGTAGCACTTATGTGCCTCCTAAGGGATACCCACTTTTTAGAGAACCTTTAACACTTTTTATAGGGGTATAGTTATCGACAACTAAGCTGCCGACGTGAACGTGTAGTGACGTAGAGCATTGGTTTTTCATGAAGTTTGAAGTGATTAAAGTAAGCATTTAAGTGTAGCGTTCGTAGCAGTATTATCTATTCCTTATATTACTCTTTAGCTTTCTTAACTATCCAAACCTAAGACTAAATGGATACTGCATTGACACTAGCCCGCAATTGTAATTGACTGGTAGTGCGTAATAGGTGTGTACCGGAAGGGAGTGTGCTTGGAGAATCCGAGAGAAGTATGAGCGCAATAAGCAAATTATTGTGAAAGCATGACAATTTTCTAAGAACATTATTCACCAACATTTCTAAGCACTAAATGCTCGATCTACCACCTTATCTACTCGAACTCCATGATTACTTTAACATATGTTCATTAATGCATAATAGTATTGAATACATCTACTTTTACAGCTGGCTACGTGGGTGCTTCATTGTGTGCTTCGTGGTGTCAAAGAGCATTGAAGTGGTGAGTGATCTACCAGGTCTTTACTTAAGAGATAGAGGAGTATTGGTGATTACAGACCTACACATAGGCTACGAGCAGGCCCTCCAGAAGCAGGGGGTTTACATACCGAGGTCCACATACGTCAAGACAAAGCAGATGATATATGAGATGATTGAAGAGGTTAAACCAGAGAGCATAATCGTGTTGGGTGACGTCAAGCATGAATTTGGAGTGCCATCAAGTCAAGAGTGGATCGAGGTCAAGGACTTGCTTACGTGGCTCTCAAGCAACAATCTCAAGATTCACGTCGTTAGAGGAAACCACGACAACTACATAATAGCAATGCTGAAGAAGTATGGGGCTGAGCTTCACGATCCCATAATGATTGAAGACCGTTACGCAATGGTTCACGGACACAAGCCTTTAGAAGAAGTACCTAAAAGCGTTGAGGTTCTCTTGATGGGACATGAGCATCCAGCAATAGCAATTAAGGATAACCTTGGAGTTAAAAGGAAGTTCAAGTGCTTCTTAAAAGGCGTCTTAAATAACGTCACGGTAATAGTACTGCCAGCCCTCTCGCCATTGGCTAGTGGTTCCACAATTAATGAGACTCCTCAAAGCCTCCTCCTCTCTCCAATACTGAGAGACCAAGTGGAAGTAGACTCTTTCAAGCTGATAATCATCGAGCCTAAAGCTGGGGTCTACGAGCTCCCTGAGCTCAGTAAGCTTAAGTTCACTCCATGATCACTGCTGTAGTAGATTTAAAAGCATTTAGGCTTAAGTTAAGGCCATTGCCATCTTCTCCCCAAGTTCCTCTCACTAGCCCACCTATTCGCCTCTAAATAGGATTCTGGAGTCCCTATGTCAGCCCAGTAACCAGTGAACTCGTATGCATACACCTCAGTGTTCTTAGAAAGCCACTCAAAGAACTTGCCTACTGCATCTCTATACTTCTGGAGTCCTAGGAACTCATCGATCTTCTGTATGAACCTGTTGGGTACGTAGTATATCCCCACCGATATCAGTGTTGAGGAGGGTTTTTCAGGCTTCTCAAGGAAAGATGTAACCCTACGGTTTTCATCAACTTCTATAACGCCATACTTTTTCGCTACATCAGGGTCTTTTACGTTGTAAGCCCCTATAACAATCCTATTTAATCTCGCTCCGTAGCTCACAAACCCCTTCAAGTCGAAGTCGAAGAGGTTATCTCCCAAGATGACTAAGAGGTCATGCCCAGAGTTATCGACGTTAAACAACTTTATGGTGTAGGAGAGACCACCTACAGCACCAAACTTTTCCTCTTCTGATTGTGATGGTTCAACCGACAAGAATATCTTAATTTTCTCGTAGACTGTCTCAAGAGTTTTCATCCAGTACCTAAATGATCCCTCAAACTTCTTATTAGTTGAAATTATTATCCTATTGTAATCTATCTCCAGAATCTTCTCTAAAACATGGTTTAGCAGGGGTACTCCATTTATGTGTAGTAGGGGCTTGGGCATAACGTCTGATATGGGTCTCAATCTCTTTGCAAAGCCTCCTGCTAATATTATCACGTCAAGCCCCACGCAGAACTCCCCATGCACAATTTACTTGAAAAATCATAAAAAACTTCCTAGAGTCACTATTTAACTGAGATTTCGTATCAGCAAGATTGAAGGTCATGGATTTACTGCAACCTTCTAAGAATGTTAAACATGGTTCTGGCGTTATCAAGCATCCAGTGATCATTATTAAAGAAGACGTATACTCTCCTTGGCTTTAGAGATACAAGTTTAGTAGCTACTTCTTCAAGCTCAAGCTCATCGTAGTCATAGGCATACCAAACATCACGCCCATGCATCCTAAGATAGATGGCATCGCTACTTCTAGCTATCCATGTGCCTATTGGGGAATCCATAGATACGATTGTTATCCCCAATTCTTCGCAAAGCTTCACAACTTCATTGTTGAACCAGGAATCATCTCTAAATTCTACTGCAAACCTAGGGCCTAGATTGGTCTCTTCAGCGTAAATCTTCAACCTCTCAATGTTTTCACATGTCTTCTTAAAGTTTGGTGGAAGCTGAAACAAGTAGAAGTCGATTATGTGGTCCATCGAGCTAAAGAGCCTCCTAAACTTACTCCAAGTAGGGAGCGAGTCCTTCTTCAACCTCTTAACGTGGGTTATAAGCCTAGTAACCTTGATAGCCCACTTAATCCTCCCACCTCTCTTAGCCCAAGAAGCCACCTGACTTGGAAACGGAAATCTATAGAAGGAGGCATTTAGCTCAACAGCATTAAGTCCAGATTCATTCACATACCAATTGAGACTACCATCAACATTCCAATCGTAAAGCCAACCAGAAGTGCCGACGTAAACCTC
>QNVF01000040.1 GCA_004347965.1 Candidatus Nezhaarchaeota archaeon WYZ-LMO8 | reverse complement strand
ATCTCAGCTAGCTCTCTAGCAACTACATCAGCCATATTCGTTAGAGCAGTGAACGTAGACTCTAAATCCTACTATGCTCGCCTCATTCTTAGCTCGCAGAGCATATTAGATCAGTTGTACGCAAACATTAGCTTGATTAGCCCCCAATCATACACGACAACGAACATCACGATAGTGAACGGAGTAGCCACCTCAAACTTAACTAGCTGGATTGAGATAAAGCCCAGCTCAAATATTAACGCCGTGCTATCAGCCTACTTCCCCAGCACAGATAGGTCCGCTACGCTGTACATGCTCCTAGAATACTCCACCCTCCCAGGTGGAGAAGGCGTCTGCGTCTACTACCCCATCGAGTTGAACCTTAATGCAGCGAGCATAAGCTCCTCTTCAACCACCACCTATCCAACAGGGCTGAATACAACAGAGCCGAATATCGATTGGACGGGAGATGTTCTAGACATTAATTACGTCGATGAAATTCCTGAAGAAGCTGGTCTCTCGATGAGAGAGCCATAACCTAGCAGCTTCTAGGTCGTGAATGCGTCGCAACACTCTCATCGCATTTCCGCTCAGAGATCCTACTTCGATTTCTTTGAGGTGCTCCTTAATGAAGGTACTCATCAACCCCTATGAGGGCCTCCAGTTATTCAGCGTGTAATGAAGGAATACTAGGAGTGCCGTAGCGAGCAGCCATCACTAGAAAAAGGTTAAAGTGCGGCCGCCGGGATTTGAACCCGGGTCCGCAGCGTGGCAGCCTCTTAAATTGCCCAGAATGCAAATTAGAACAATTTGAATAGAGAAATAGAGAATAAGGAGAATAATTTTGAGAGAATTTCTGATTTTAAGGAAATATTGAGGAGATTTAGTGAATTCTGCCTAGTCGATCTTCAGCTTTCCAAAACAAACGGTGAAACAGTACATCTATAAAATAAGAAAGTTTTTGGTGTGGATGAAACAAGGAAACATCAATTCTGTAGATGTTAAAGATGTTTGGAGTTTCCTTTTAAATTTGAAGGATGGAAATTCACACACTTATGCCAACATGCTAAAAGCGTTACAAAGGTTTTTTAGGGATTTCTTGGCAAGACCGGGTCTAGTTCAAAGCTTTAAATTTCCAAATCCAACCATCAAAAGGGCCCCCTCTAAAGAAGAGCAAGTTATATGGAGCCTTAAAGTGTAAAAAAGCAATATTCGTCCTTAAAAAGAGAATGGTCATACCTCACCACGACTCTAAAAAAGAGCTACATCACATTCTACGACGATGAAGCTGAGAAAGCACTAAAGCAATGGTTAAAAATTGGACCAAAAACAGTGATAAACTCTTCTCTTTGAAAACGAACAAGAAACACGGAATTTTTCTTGAAGCAAGAGCAAAACCGGGCTAAACATTACTCCACAAGTGTTGAGAGAATGGTTCTGCCCAGAAAAGCTAAAGAAATCTATGACAAAACAATCTTAAAAGTTTTGAACTAAGATTCTCTTTAAATAAAAGCAGGAGATTTATTCCCGCCTTTTAAAGATCAAATTTGAGTTTCAAACTAGATCTTCTTGTATATTTCTGCTAAGAGTTTCATCATCTCTTTTTGCCCTTCATGGACATCTCTTACCATTAAGGCTATTCCTTCCATTCCTTTTTGCAACACTTCCATTCCCTTTTGCATTCTTTCTTGACCTTCGAGGAGCATCTTAGCTAATCTACTATTGGCTCGCCATATATAACCAAGCACAACCCCTAAAACACTTAAAGCCAGCCCCATTAAACCAATAGCTACTTCAATCATTCAACATCCTCCTTTTAAATTAAATTTCAGCCACTATATTATATTAACTTAACAAACCTTCAACAAAATTCAAGTTCAAGACTAAGGAAGAAACATTTCTCAAATGAAAATTAGCAGACTTTTAACTTCGGCTTATTTTGATGTTAATCTTCACGTGGTGCTTTTTGCATAATCGATAATTCCTTCAATAATTTTCTCTTCCTTTGGATCCATCTCAATTTTAAACTGTATTTGTCGAATTTCATACTATAGCCTTGGCTTTCCTCGCCCTTCCATTTAGACCAGTAAAATTCATCTATCCTATATTGATTCTTGGCGCTCTCTCCCAATTTCTTCGAACATTTTTCCCCAAAACTTCTCACATCCAATACTGATATCATTCTTGATATATTTGTAAAAGCTTCTCGATTGAAGCTCTTCCTTTTGAATAGACTTGTGCACCACCAACGTATCGATCCTCAAGTTTAACACCTTCCATCTCTCCAATCTCTAACGCCTCACTAGAGATTTCCTTTTCATAGACGGAGTATTTTACGCTCAATGAATTACCCAAACTCGAATAAATCCTCCAGAAATTGAGGTGGGAAAGGCTGAACAATTTCTCCTATGTAGGCTTCATCCAACATAAACACCCTTCTCATTGTTAAACTTTCATCACAAATATATAAGGAATGGGCAGTTGAAGACTTCTTAAGTTTAGCTAAAGAAGCTTACCTTTGAGACTAAATTTGTGATTATAAGCAAGAAATTGAGAAAGCAGAGAACGAAGAAAAAGGTGGTGCGGCCGCCGGGATTTGAACCCGGGTCGCCAGCGTGGAAGGCTGGTGTCCTAGTCCAGGCTAGACGACGGCCGCCCAATCCTCATAGGTTCCTGAGCATATATTTCTATTGGGGCTCAACCTAATGCCTTACAATCATTAATTTTCATCTTAACTCTGACCTTTCATCGCCCGTGTTCTAGTTGTCGTGGGATAGGATAAATGTTTACTTCATCTCCCCATGGTCCTCGGTATGTTCTCGTGGTATGGAGGCCATATCACTCCCTTCTCGGTTATTATTGCTGTTACGAGGTCTGGAGGTGTTACGTCAAACGCTGGATTTAGCACCTCGACGTCTATGGTGATAGGCCTACCGTTAACCTCTAAGACCTCTCTGGGGTCTCTATACTCTATTACTATTTCGTCGACCCTCGACTTTAAGTCGAAGGTTGATGACGGTGCTGCCACGTAGAATGGTATCGAGTACCTTTTAGCAACTATAGCTATGGTTAGAGTCCCTATCTTGTTGACCACGTGACCATCTCTCAATATCCTATCCGCTCCAACTATGACCTTATTGACCATTCCTCGGCTCATGACGTAACCGACCATGTTGTCTGTTATCAGGGTGACGTCGATGCCATCTCTCTTAAGCTCGTAGACTGTTAACTTCGCTCCTTGAAGTCTTGGTCTCGTCTCCGTGGCTACGACCTTGACCCTCTTCCCTTGAGCTACCGCCCTCCTAATGACACCTAGCGCTGTACCGTAGCCGACGGTAGCTAAGGCCCCTGCACTCTGCCAGCTGGGCTAGCCCAGCTGTTTACAGTGAGTTAATATCACGTCGCCATCACTTATGAGCGTGGCACCCACATCACCAATCCTTTTATTCACCTCTACATCCTCGTCAGCCATCTTGAGGGCTTCGCTTAAAGCTATGCTCCTTGCCTCCTCAAGGCTCCTTGCCTCTCTAATCCTACCTATCATCCTCTCAATGGCCCAAAACAAGTTCCTAGCTGTGGGTCTCGCCTTCGAGAGAATCTCAGCTGCAGAGCTCACGTCTCTAAGAAGCTCCTCTAAGCTCCTTGCATTGGAGTGTACAACGGCTAATGCGATCCCCATGGCAGCCGCCACTCCTATCGCAGGGGCTCCTCTAACAGTCATCTCTCTAATTGCTCTGGCGACTTCCTCGACTCTCCTGCACTCCACGTACCGCATCTCCCATGGCAATGCGTTTTGATCTAAGAGCCTAACAACGCCATCTCGCCACTCCACGCTCCTAACTTCAAAGAAGGTCATGGAGATCACCAAGCATATGTATTAGCAGAGCGATTTAAAAGGTGATCCACGCCCACATCAAGCTTTTAAACCCCTACAGAAGAAACAGCAGTGAAAGCGGGGGTTCCCGAGCGGACAAAGGGGCGGGACTTAAGATCTCCTCGAATTTGAGGCCGGATGGGCGTAAGAAATCCCGTGGCGTAGGCCTTCGTGGGTTCGAATCCCACCCCCCGCACCACGACACCCACATACCCCGACCTAGCTCTATAACTCACTCATCATAATTGATGAAGGCGAGGTACTGTCCTCCCACCTCTCATCGCTACAAAATGGTTATAAGCTGACGGCTTCGACCTTGAAATTATGGAGAGATGGCTTGAGAACGTTTCGTTAGCTCCTTGGTACAGGCTCATAGGGATGAAGCCTAGGTTTAGAGGTGGAGAAATAATAATTGAGCTTGATCTAGAGGAGAAGCATCATCAAGCTCTAGGGGTAGCACATGGCGGTGTTGTGGCTAGTGTGCTTGACTCTGCCATCGCTTTAAACATAAACAAGGAACTAATTAAGGTTGGGAAGATTGCTGTGACAGCTCAGTTAGATGTTCATTACCTAAAGCCTGCATCGAAGGGAAAGATCGTAGGAGTTGGGAGACCGCTGTATATTGGCAATAGGACGGCCGTTGGTTACGGTGAAGCAATGATAGGCGATGACCTGATTGCCGTAGCCACAGCCTTGTTAGTGATAAGGTGATGTTGAGGGAGGATTTGGAGAAATTTATTGCTTACTTGACTTTTGCTTCCCGCATTTTTCAGGGGGAACCATTAGATGAGTTTACGATAGCTATCTCCTTAAGGTTTTAGCAGCTGTCTTGCTGTGCTCGTCCCTATTATGTCCGCTCCAGCGTCGATAAGTGCTTCCGCCATTCTTCTATCTCTCACTCCTCCAGCTGCCTTTATCTTAGCTCTACCCTTTAGAGCATCCTTAATCGCTTTAACGTCTTCTACGGTTACTCCTCTCGGTCCATAGCCGGTACAAGTCTTTATGAAGTGAACTCCGACATCAGCTAGACTTACGGATACGCTTTTAATTTCGTCTATCGTGAGGAAGCCTGTTTCAATTATGGCCTTGACGGTTCCTCCACGTGCTCCTTTAAGCACTTCCTGCGCCTCGCGTACAACGTATTCTTTGAAGCCGCTCTTCAACATCCCTATATTGATCACGTAGTCCACTTCGTCGGCTCCATCAGCCATAGCTTCTTCAACAGCCCTCCTCTTAACCTCGATCTTTGATGAACCGAATGGTAGGTCTATGGCTGCTGATATTAATACTTCACCTCTAACGAGACTCCTAGCGTAGCTCACGTAGCAGGGGCTTACGCATACAGCTCTAACGCCAAGCTCTATTGCTTCTAAGCACAGCTCTTCAATTTCACGTAGCGTTGCATTGGGCTTAACGTTCGTGTAATCTATGCGCTTAGCGAGGAGCATAGAATTGTGTAGCTTAAGGAGACTTTTCAATATTCCACGTGGATCTCGCGATAACGAAGTATAGCAACGAAGCTAGACTCACAAAGCTCATGAAGAGGTAGGGTGCTAAGTCCCACGAAGCAAGGTCAGCTAAGATTCCTCCAACTCCTGGACCAATAACCCATCCAACGCCGAACATTGCCTCCATTATGCCTATTGGAAGACCAACTTCACCTTCGAGTATCCTCGATGTAGCTGAAGTAACTGGAGGCATTTGAAGCCCGATGGCATAGCCCATTATCGCCATGGATAGCGCTACTAGTACGTAGTCTTGAGAGTACGCTACGAGGAAGGATGCAATGACCTGAGAAGACAGGCCAATGATTATCACCTCCCTCTCTTTAAGCCTTGAGGGTAGGCTTATCGACCAGAAGCCTAGAGCTCTTGTAGCAGCTATTATGCTCATCATGGTGGATATCTCAGCATCACTGAACGTTAGTTTTGAGAGGTAAGCTGGGTAGATGCTGTAGATTATAGCTATGACCATGCTGGAGGTTATGGCAACTACGTAGAGAGGTAGACCTTCAACTACAGCCTTCCTTACAAGCTGGGAGATCCCTCTCTTAACGACATATCTCGGCTTAACATCGCCACCGGCTAGCAATAGCGTGAAAGGTGATGTTACGCCTACAAGAAAAGAGAGCCAGAAGACCCCTTCATATCCTGCTTGCTCAACTATCAGTGCACCTAGTAACGGTCCAAGAAAGTACCCTGCAGCCCATGAAGCACTAAAGAAGCCTAGAAAACGTGCTCTCTCCTCTTTTCTAGTCACATCAGAGATTAAGGCTTCACCAGGAGCCCATAGAAATGACAAGCCTATCCCGTGAAAAAGCCTGAGCAACGCTATGTGGAGGGGGGAGCTTGAAGCTAGTAGGAGGAGAGGTACGATAGTGCTCATTAAAATGCCTACGAGAAACAACCTTAGTCTACCAACTTTATTGCTCCACATACCAGCAAGAACAGGGAATATGCAGTAGGGAGCTGACCAGGCTATGCCTATTAGTCCTAGGTCTGTGTACGTTGCTCCAAGTTTTTTAGCGTAGAGTGGAACTATGGGATTAGCGATGCCCATAGATGTGGTTATAATAAGCATTGAGAACATTAGAGCAAATATTATTCTCCTAGACATCATCAAGACCTCAAAGCAAGTAAACGTTTATTCGTTAAGCTCTGCATAAATAGCTTTCATGCAGAGAAAGCTGGGGTTAATGGCTACAAGCGCGACTAGCCTCCTCTTAAAGGGTAAGGACGTTGTGATATACAGCAAGTGTCTACCTATTGAGCATCCAAGCATATTTAAAGATGTAACGAGAGGTAAGACAGCACTCTACGTATGCATGAGCGAGGAGCACTTAGATAAGGTGGGCTTCAAAATTGCTACGATAATGGCTTACGCAGAGCCGAGCTCAATAACGATATTGACGATGGATGGCTCACCGCACTGCACGCAACTACACACGATAGCTGAGCAAGCAAGGAGGATAACCGGAATTGACGCAAAGATCGTACACTTAGTTGTAGAGAAGGGAGCGCTAGTAGAAATTTCAAGTCAAGCTGTTTACCTATCAAGGCACCTATCAAAAATAGATGCGCTCTTAAGGGACTACGCAAAGAAAAGCCTATAATCTACTTTAGGTATCACTTTACTGCAAGCGGCCGTAGTCTAGCCTGGACTAGGACGGCAGCCTGCCACGCTGCGGACCCGGGTTCAAATCCCGGCGGCCGCACCAAAAATCGTTTTCTAGTCCTCCTAATCATTAAGGTCCTCTACAATAGGTGAAAAGAGCTTTTTGGCTATGGAAAAGTGAGACATCTTCATCTTCTCGAATATTTTAAAACTTTAATACGTATTTTCTGGATTTTCTCTTGGGAGTTAAAGTGAACATTCCTATCGACGAGGTTGTTGAGGCTTTAGTGAAATCGAAGTACGCTATTGCTCTTACAGGAGCTGGAGTCTCAACTGAGTCTGGGATACCTGACTTTAGAGGACCGTCGGGCATATGGACTAGAAATCCAGAGGCTGAAAGGAGAGCTTATGAGGTCTACAGCTTATTCCTTAGAGATCCTAGACGCTTTTGGGAAGAGTATCTAAGCACCTCTTCAATCCTAGAAAGCTACATAGAGAAAGCTCAGCCAAACCCTTCACACTTTGCTTTAGCTGAACTTGAAAGCATGGGGGTATTGAAGTGCGTCATCACGCAGAACATAGATGGCCTACATGAAAAAGCTGGTAGCAAAAACGTAATCGAGTTTCATGGGAGCATCTACAAGCTTAGATGCGTAGATTGTGGTGCAAGGTATCCAAAGAGCGATTTCAACTTAATTGCGCTTAGAGATGAGGGTAAGTTACCACCCATCTGTATAATGTGTGGAGGAACATTAAAGCCAGACGTGGTATACTTCACAGAGCCTATACCTCGAGATGTTATAGTACGAAGCTTAGAGGAAGTTCGAAAATGCGACGTCATGTTGGTATGCGGATCCTCGTTGGTTGTATATCCAGCAGCAGAGCTTCCCCGCCTTGCTAAGAGGAAGGTACCTCCCGCATTGATAATCGAGGTAAATCTTGAACCCACCCCAATTACCATTGAGGGGATTTCTGATTACTTTCTACAAGGAAGAACCGGAGAGATACTACCTAAGATAGCTGATGGAGTCAAAAAGAAGCTTATGAGCTAACGCCCTAGGAACGTGATGGCTTAGAGTACGTAGCTCCTTACCTCAAATCCATCAAGATAGCAGTTGTGAGGGGATTATGCCAATAACACCGCAAAACATTTTAAACCATGAATTGATAGGCTTGAGAGCTAAAGTGGTTAAGAGCACTCATCAAGGGTACGTAGGGATTGAAGGGTTGGTCGTAGATGAGACGATGAAGACCTTAAAGATAATGGATGATAAGGGGTGCATTAAAGTAATACCCAAGAGCTGCTGCACAATTAGGTTTAAGCTTCCCGGCAACGTCATAGTTGAGGTTGAAGGACCTTACCTCTTAGGTAGGCCAGAGGATAGAGTAAAGCGTGTGGTTAAGAGGCGCTGGTAAGCTCAAGCTTTCTACGCAAAAGTTTTTAAATTACTTCTAAATCCTTTCTCGCTTAGCGGTGACTTAACTTCATGAGCAAGGCTGTGAAGACAAGGAACATAGGGGTACCGGGAATTAAATCTCCTGAAAGAACCTGTAGTGATCCTTGTTGCCCCTATCATGGCACCCTATCAGTTCGAGGTAAGATTCTAGAGGGAACCGTAATGAGCGTGAAGATGAAGGCTACAGCAACAATACTTCACGAATACGAGGTCTACGTAAGGAAGTATGAGAGGTACGAGAGGAGGAGACGAAAAATACATGCGCACCTACCACCCTGTCTCGACGTCAAGGTTGGCGATAACGTCATAATAGGGGAATGTAGGCCTCTCGCTAAAACCGTGAGCTTCGTAGTCTTGGGCAAACCTGTCTCCTAAAAGAGAGTATTCTTGGTCAAGAAGGACCGAAAGAGTAAATTTTTATACCCCGCAAGGCTTTTTGAGTCCACAACATTGACTGGGGAGTCTCAATGGCTAAGCGAGGACCAAAAGTAGCTGCTGGAATATCTTATAGGCCTAGGATAACCCCAGCTGTCTTTCCAGGCTCCAGAATAAGGTGTGCAGATAATAGTGGAGCTCAGGAGGTTGCTATGATAGGCGTGATTGGAGGGAAGAGCAAACATAGAAGACTTGTAGGAGCTGGAGTGGGGGACATGATAGTTGTTTCAGTGAAGAGGGGAACGCCTGAGCTAAGAAAACAAATTATGAGAGCTATAGTGGTAAGACAGAAGAAGCCCTTTAGGAGGTCTAACGGTCAATGGGTTCAGTTCGAGGATAACGCAGCTGTTATAGTCACAGAGGATGGTAGCCCTAAGGGGACTGAGATAAGAGGACCAATAGCTCGTGAAGCAGCTGAAAGGTGGCCTCGAGTAGCAGCCTTAGCAACGTTGATAGTTTGAGGTGAGCTTAATGCACATAAAGACTAAGCAGCCGAGAAAGCAGAGACGCCTGATATATCAAGCACCAAACCACATTAGGCATAAGCTGATGTCAGCTCATCTATCTGAAGACCTTAGAAAGCAGTACCCCTTTAGATCGTTGCCCTTAAGGACTGGCGATGT
>QNVF01000004.1 GCA_004347965.1 Candidatus Nezhaarchaeota archaeon WYZ-LMO8 | reverse complement strand
TAGGTTACTGTAGCCATCCTTTAAATGCCACCTCCAGCTTCTTGCATTTAAAAACTCTTCAACGATCACTTGCATGACGTGAGAAGCCGCCTTCGGTGATAGAACCACTTCGAACCTCGATCCTCTATAGTATGGGTTTAACGCCTTAGACTTCAACGTAGCATCTAGCTTATACGCTAACTCCTCAATAAGCTCTTGAGGGCTTACTTTCTCAAGGACTTCTAGTCCACCAGATCCAAAGACCTCGGTTGTTGCTACCTCACTACTCTTCGCACGAGCTATAAAACAACCAACAACTAAAGGTTTGACTTCGTAAGCATTCACTCCATCGCTTGAGATCATAGCTCTCGTCTTAACTAATCCTTCAACAACTCCTTCGAAGCTTTGCAAATTCTCACACTGCTCTCTAAGGCTTGTCTCCACGCTTTTCAAGAAATCAACTACGTCAGGTACACAACCCTCACATATCTCTTTCTTCTGCCCTATGACGTAACCTCCTTGAGCAGGTCTTCTCTGAGCTAGTTTAATGTTCTTAACGGTGTTTGCAGCGGCTTTCTTCAGTACATATGTGATAGCTTCATCGCTTAGCTTCGTAAACGCACCCACACTCCAACTACCTCTCGACAATACTTTAAGTATGTAGATGTCTCCTGAATTTTGACTAACTACGGACTGACCATTAATGTAATCAACCTTCAGTCTCTTGTAAGTAATGCTTGTACAATCAGCGTACTCAACTCCTCTATTAATGCATAGATCGATAATCCTTCCAACACGCATGGAGAATAGCCCTTCGAGTATCAGCCTGTCCTCTTTACATTTCGTGTCGTAGTCTTATATTTTAAACGTCAATACGTTAAAGTTTGGAAGAAGCTAAGCTAAATCGTTAACTCTCCTCAAAGAGGAAGGTGCTAGTTTAAAAACATATGAATTCAAAGCTTTCTACTTCTTTTCGCTGACAGCCACCGGAATGGTTATTGCTGGTACTCTCTCCACTCTTAATCCCAATAAAAGTGTAGCTTGCTGCTTCCTCTTGCATTCTGGGCATAGAGACACCATCATATGGTAATTTAATGGTAGCGGAAGTATCTTAACCCTATCAATAACCTTGTCTACCTGCCTATCGCTTGTTATCAACTTTCCACATATTTGACATCTTTGAGCGGGCATGGAGACGCTTTCTCTAACCTCCTCCTTGTTGTAGGTGCTGAGGTCATAGGTCAAGCTCATCTTAACTGCTTCTTCAGGGCACACCTCAGTACACCTCGCACAGAAGATGCACTTACCGTACCAAACGTCGACAGCAACCTCCTTGCCTAGGTCGAGGATCGAAATGGCTTTAGTTGGGCAATTCTGGTAGCATGCACCGCATGCAGTACACTTCTCGATATCTCGTTTAGGAGCTCCTCTAAAAGTTTCAGGCGGAGGAGAGGGCTCGAAGGGATACCTTACCGTGAAGGGACCCTTAATCAAGGCTCTAAAACCTTCAAGTACAGCCTTCAGCTTGGTCATGTACCACCACCAATAATCGCCACCAAAATTATCATGATGATCCACAAGGCATAAATAAAGAAAACCCCGTTTCTAGGACTCTTTAAGACTGGTTTAAAGATGTTAGCAATAGATCTCCACGCTATCGAGAATCCTCCCTTATCTGCTATTGAGTAGAACCTCTTTAAGGATAACTTAACTGGTCCATAGAAGTGCCCGCCATGATAATAGATAATTAGGTCTTCACCGGAGACAAATGGCTTAACGGCTTCAATCCTATAGACAAACGGCTGCACCCTCTTACCAGTTACGTAGATAATCCACCCAAGCGCTAGCGCTAAGAGGGCTATCAACGTGACTACTATTGGGCTCCAAGTAGCCCAAGCTGATGGAGCTAAGTACACCCACTCTAGCGGTAGTGATGTAGGCAAGCCGTACGTAACGTGTATGTTACTTAAAGCAGGTATGATCATGTAGGTGAGGGGGACTTGTGGGAGTAGCCCAAAGACTATGCATAAAGCCGCCAACACAATCATCGGAACTCTCATACTTAATGGTACTTCCTCGACGTTTTCGTACCCTCTTGGTAGGGGGCCTAGAAATACGCTGTGAAGATACTTTATGAATGAAGCTAAGGTTAGGGCGCTGGTTAAAACTGCGATTATACCAGCGACTGCGTTGACAGGACTTATCTCCGTTGCTTCAAAGGCAGCTTGGTATATCATCCACTTGCTAGCAAAGCCATTCAACGGTGGAACTCCTGATATTGCGAGAGCCGCTATCAGAGCACACGCGAAGGTGATGGGCATCTTCTTAGCCAGCCCACCTAGCCTCTCAACCTCTTTGGCACCAGTAACGTAGAAGACTGCTCCAGCTGTTAAGAATAGGCAGCTCTTAAAAAGCACGTTGTTGACCATGTGGAAGAGACCACCGGCTATGGCTAGTGAGGTTCCGATGCCTATACCGGTTATCATGTAGCCCACTTGGCTAATAGCGTGAAAGCTAAGCAGCTTCTTTATGTCGTGCTGAACCATGGCCATGAGGACAGCCAAGAGCATGGTCATCATTCCTATAATGGTGACTACCGTGCTAATTGAAGGGGTAAATGCTATAATGTAGTGGCAGATCACTGAGAGCTTGAATATCCCAAGCAGCTTATCGTAGGCAGCTGGATATAGAGCTAGTGTGGTCGCCGGAGAGTTTGAAGCAATATCTGGGATCCATGTATGAACCGGTACACCTCCTGCCTTAGCTAAGGCGCTTAGAATCATTAACGTGAATATCAAACCCACGCTAAGTGGGTCTAAGCCTGCGAGCCTTGAGATTTCAAGACTTTGCGTCTTAACTACGGCCAAGGCAACCCCGACAGTCATTAAGAGGTCGCATGAAGCCAGAAGGAGGAGCGCCCTATATGCAGGTGCTTTAGCCTCACTACCCCCGGCTCTAACTAAGAAGAATAAGGCTAACGTGCAGACTTCCCAAAATACTAAGAACGATATCCAGTTCATTGACATCATGGCGATTATCGATGCACTTAAGCTCCAAAGTATTAGCGTGAAGTAGTAGCCCTTACCATCGTACCTAGTAATGTATCTAGTGGAATATAGTGCTATTAGAAAACCAATCAATGCGATGAAGAACGTAGTAAGGGCATTGAGCCTTGTAACTTCGAGCTCCCATTTCATTCCGATAACGCTTAGGCACAAGATCACCTGTTGAACTATGTTCTCCACATTTAGCTTATACAGTAGGGCCCCGCTCATGATTAGTGCGATCAAGCAGGCAATGGAGGCGATGGCTCCACTAGTAGCTCTAACCTTACTTAAACCAAGAGTTATGAAGCCAGCTACACCAGGCACTAGCACCATGATCAGCATTATCTCTGAAAGGCTCATAGCGATCACCTCTTACCACCTCTAAGAGCTTGAATCTTGGCTAATGCCTTCACTATGCCATCTATGATCGCTTGAGGTCTGGGAGGACAGCCGGGTATGTAGACGTCAACCGGTATGACTTTGTCTACTGGCCCAGCTATGTTGTATCCCTCAGAGAATATCCCCCCAGATGTTGCACAAGTACCTAGGGCCACGACGATCTTCGGGTTCGGCATTTGATCGTAGATTCTCTTAAGCCTTGGTAGAGTTTGCCTGTTAACGATCCCAGTCACGACGAGCACATCGGCGTGCCTTGGACTTCCCTCTAGAAGTATCCCAAACCTTTCGACATCGAACCTCGGAGTTAAAGCATCTAATAACTCTATGTCACAATTATTACATGATCCAGAGTTGAAGTGAAATAGCCAAGGACTCTTTATTCGAGCCCATGTGATTAAGCCAGACATGCCTAACACCACTTAAAAGTATGGTATGGGAACGAAACTTAGGATTAGAGCCAAGGCAGCTATGAACGTTATGGTCTTCCAGAACATGCCAAAAGCTTGGTCTGGTCTTAATCTGGGATTGTAGAATCTTATGAAGGCAGCTATTATTATGACTACTAGTATCTTAACCGCTATGAGCAGCAAGTCCGTTAAAATCACGACATAGCTACTCCAATCACTAACGATTAGGCCACCGAGCAACATGTTGGATACGAAGCAAGCTACTACCAACAGCATAACTGCATGAGCAAGCTTAAATAGTGCAAGCAGAGGTCCGGAGTACTCCACGTAGGGACCAGCGATTATCTCTGTTTTCGCTTCAGGTATGTCAAATGGTGGAAGAGCAAGCTTAGCCTGCATCACCATCACCATGACAACAAATGCTAAGAAACCCGAAATCGTGAAGACGAGTGGACCGTTACCTAATTGATAATTAATTATATCGATGAATTTCAAGCTCCGAGCCTTAAGTATTGGCACCAAGGCAGCCATGATGAATGGAAGCTCGTAAGAGAATATTAGTGTCATTTCTCTCTGAACTCCAACTGCGGCGTAAGGGTTTCCCGAGGCCGATCCTCCAATCATTGCTGCTAAGGCTGGCATTGACATCAAGTAAATGACCACTATAACGTCGCCTACAAAGGCTAAGGGCGTCCTTCCCACAAATGGCATTATTAAGAACGCTAGTATCACCGTTGCGAGGGCTAATAGAGGCGCTAAGAGGAACGTTGCTCTATGCGCTGTCTCTGGAACTATTAGCTCTTTAGATAGTAGCTTGATGACATCGGCCCACGGCTGATATATTGGAGGCCCTATACGCCACTGCATTCGTGCTCCAAGCTTTCTATGAATCCACGTCAAGAATAGGCCTATGTTCGGCGCTATCAGTAGCCCTATAAGCACTATGTATGCTATTGAGAGCCCCACAACCCAAAGGTCAATCATTCACCTCACCTTTAACGGATTCTTCCTCTTACGACAAAACTCGTTGAACTCGTCCATCGATAGGGTTATGGTCCTCCCATTTCTAACATCGACTATCGAGACCCTCTCTGTGCAGCTAAAGCAAGGGTCTATTGAGCCCAATATTATCGGGGCGTCGGCTATTGAGTACCCTATAAGCTGGGGGACCAGTGATGGAAGGTTAGCGTAAGTAGGAGCTCTAATTTTGACTCTCTCAGGTACTGGTGTACCATTGAGCTTGACGTAGTGTATGTCCTCGCCTCTAGGAGCCTCGTGCTTTCCTATACCGTCAGCTACGGGGTACTCATTAAACTCCGCTGTTATGGGGCCATTGGGCATGGAGTCGATGCACCTCTCTATTATCTCTACGGATTCCAATGTCTCTAAGACTCTGACGAGAGTCCTAGCCAGTACATCGCCTTCAGTCATAACCTTGACGTCGACTCCCAACTCCTTGTAGGCTGCATAGGGCTCATCAGCCCTCACATCAATCTTAAGCCCTGATCCTCGAGCTGTTGGACCAACCACACAGTACCTAATGGCATCTTGCTTTGTTAGAACACCTATTCCCTCCATTCTTGCCCTCACGAGTCTATCGCGGGCTACAGCATCAGCTAACTTGGTAATTGCTTCCTTTATCTCTTTCATCACTTTAAGGATCTTAGGCCTCATTTTCTTCAAGTCTATGTCTCTTCTCACTCCACCAGGACATAGCATAGCGTAATGTTGTCTATTACCTGTCAGCTCCTCAAAGAGCTCACATACTGGCTCTCGATATCTCCAGAAGTACATGAATAACGTATCGTAGCCTATGAGGTGTAGCGCTACCCCAGCCCAGAGCAAGTGGCTATGAATTCTTTCAAGTTCTGCTATCAGAGTCCTGATGTACCTAGCTCTATCCGGGACCTCAAGCCCCATTGCCTCTTCTACAGCTTGACAAAAACATGTTGGATGTGAGGTAGAGCATATCCCACATATTCTCTCCACCAAGAAAACTACTTGTTGGACCGTCAACTTCTGAGCCAGGTACTCGATACCTCTATGTTGAAATCCGAGCCTAATGTCTATATTCACTATGGATTCTCCATCAACGTAGAGCTTGAAGAGTTCAGGCTCTTTAAATGCTGGGTGATAGGGTCCTAACGGTATTACGAGCTCTCCTCCCGACATCATCCATACCTCCTAAGTGGGTATACACCTTCTGGCCAATCATCGGGTAATACTAACCTTCTTAGATTCGGGTGACCCATGAACTTTATGCCCATGAGGTCGTGGATCTCCCTTTCGATGAAGCTTGCTCCATATATCAAGTCGGCTATCGAGTCTATCTCTGGCTTGTATCTAGGCACCTTGCATCTCACGGTTAGTACAAGTCCAAGCTCACTAAATGAGAAGTGGTATAGGATTTCAAAATGATCTCTGCAATCCATGGCGGTAGCGGTTGAGAACCTACCCCTAAGAGGCTCAAAGAGATCTAGGAAGAGCTTAGCCGCCCTCCTAATATCCTCTTTCTTTATATCTACATAAATCCTCTTACTACTCCTAACATCAACACTAATGGGGCTTAGCTCGCCCTCAATAAGCTTCAAGAGCTCATTGAAATTTGAAGGAACCTTAAAGCTCATTTACCATCAACCCCGTTTCTCTTAAAGAATGGGTTAGGTCCTAGCTTCTTGATTCTCTCCGTAAACTCTCTTGCTATTCTCACAAACTCCCACGTCATGGCTGAGGACATAAAGAACATATCAAGCCTATCTCCACCAAAGCCTAATAACTCAAGTATCTTTTTCAAGAATTGAACTCTTGCGTTAGCCTTTAAGTTACCGTCCACGAAGTGGCAGCCACCCTTAAGACAGCCAGCGACGAAGACTCCGTCAGCTCCAAGCATAAACGCCCTTAGTATGTAGAGCATGTCAACCTTACCGGTGCATGGCACCCTCACTATCCTGACGTTAGGTGGGTACTGCATCCTTGATGTTCCTGCAAGATCGGCAGCAGCGTAAGCACAATGCTCACAGCAAAATGCTACTATCACCGGATCGAATTCGCTGGCTTTCTCGATACTTAACCACCACCTAGCAAGCCAACTAGTTGAGCCGATATTTGATTGTCTTTAAAGCCCCTCAGTTGAATGGCCCCTAGCCTACAAGTAGCAGCGCAGGCACCACATCCTTCACACTCTATTTCATGAACCTTAGCAATCTTCCGGCCACGTGATATGTTAACTATCTCTATGGCCTTGTACGGACATACTTTCTCGCAATGTCCGCAGCCAACGCAAAGGTCTTCGTCAACCTGTGCTTTAACTAATTCGACCTCTATGAATCCGCGAGCTATGGGAATGGTAGCTTTAGATGAAGCTGCTAATGCTTGAGCCACTGTATCGGCTATGTCCTTAGGTCCCTGCGATCCGCCAGCAATAAATATACCAGCTACCTTGGAGTCCACAGGCCTTAGCTTAAGATGCAGCTCTTTTAAGAAGCCATCAGGACCAACATCTATACCAAGCACCTTAGCGAAATCTGATGTACCCTCAGCTGGAATGAGGGCAGAGGACAAGACAACCAAGTCAGCTGGTACATCAATAAGTTCTCCAAGTAATGTATCCTCAACCCTAACCTTTAACCTGTCTCCTTCACTCAACACCTCAGCGACTTTACCTCTTATGAAGTTCACACCCATGGATTGTACGTTCTTATAGTAAAGCTCTAAGAAACCGAATGCGCTCATATCTACATAGCATATGTAAATGTCGCAGCCTGGTATCTGCTCCTTGATCATCTTGGTGGCCTTTAAGGCAACTGCACAACATATTCTTGAACAATAAGGATTCGTCTTCTCATCCCTAGAGCCAGCACATTGAATCATGACAACACTTCTTGGCACTTCGCCTGTCGACGGTCTAACCAACTTACCTCCCGTAGGGCCTTTAGGATCTAACATTCTTGCTAATTGAAGCTGAGTGATGACGTCCTTGTAAACTCCGTATCCATACTGCTTAATCTCTAAGGGCTTAAACTCGTCTAGACCCGTAGCGACGATTATTGCTCCCACTTTCAGCTCTATCTCTCTTGGTTCTTCGCTAAGCACTATGGCCTTAGTTGGACACACCTCAACGCATTTGGCACACGAAGCAAACTTACAGTTATGAGGGTCTATAGCGTACGCTATTGGGTAGGCATCTGGATGAGGTTTGAATATCGCTGACCTCTTAGTCAACCCAAGATTCCACTCATCATCCACCTTAACTGGACAGACGTCCTTGCATAAACCACAACCATTACACTTTGTTACGTCAACGTATCGAGGCCTTTGCAATATCTTGACAGTGAAGTTTCCTATGTGCCCCTTCACCTCTTTGACCTCAGAGTTTAATAGCAAGTGAATGTTTGTGCTTCCAGAAAGCTCCTTAAATAGTGGGGTGAGGATATCCGGTAGAGGCTCATCGGTGAAGAATGTTCTTGCAAGCTTAAACGTCACCCCACCGAGGTATGGGCTTTTCTCGACGAGGTAAACCTCAAATGGCTCGCCTTCCAGAAACATAGCGGCCCTCAAAGCTGCGGCACTTGCAGACGCTACCGTATCTGGGATGTCTCTTGGACCTGTGGCACATCCGCAAGCAAAGATCCCAGGTCTCGAGGTGTCTACTGGAGCAAGTTTGTGGTGTCTTGGTTTTATGAAGCCGAATTCGTCTGTCTCAAGCTTTAGTAGATCTGCAATCTCTCTAGTACCCTTAGATGGAACCATCGGGCATGCTAGTACTAAGAGGTCAACTCGTAGCTCCAGTATAGTCCTAGTTGTAGTGTCCTCGACCCTAGCTATCACATCACCCGTCTTCTCATCTTCGTATACCTCTGCTACCCTACCTCTAATGAAGTTAATACCCATGCCTTGTGAGCTCTTATAGTACTCTTCATACCCTTTCCCAGAAGCCCTTATGTCTATGTAGCATATGTAGACCTCAGCGTTAGGATTCTGTTCAAACTTAACGAGCCTAGCATTTCTAATGGCTGCCATGCAGCAGACTGTTGAGCAATAAGGTATGTACCTGTCATCTCTAGAACCAACACAATTAACTATCAGGATCCTGTTGGCTGGCTTACCGTCACTCAACCTTACGACCTTACCTCCAGTTGGACCCGCGACGTCAAACATCCTTGTGAATTGAATTAACGTGATCACGTTCTTGTACTTGCCATAACCATATTGAGTTAAGGGCTCTGGATTGAACTCTTCCCACCCAGTTGCAACTATTATTGCTCCAACCTCTACTTCCACTTCTTCGCCTTTATCTTCGAAGTTTATCGCTCCAGCTGGACATATCTTCTCACATACTCTGCATATCCCCTTAGTTAGATACAAGCAGGCTTTTGGGTCTATGACGTACTTCCTAGGAACTCCTTGTGGATACGGTAAGTATATGGCTTTTCGCGTACCGAATAAGTTCCAGTCGTCAGGAGCTCTGCCGGGGCACTTTTCAGCACAAGTCCCACATGCAGTGCATTTTGCTGGGTTTACGTACTTTGGATGTTTCCTTATCTTGACCTTAAAGTGACCTGCTTCCCCATCAATCGATACTACTTCCGCGTTAGTTATGAGTTCTATATTTTTGTGAGCGGCGACGTCATTCATCTTTGGTGAAAGTATGCACATTGCGCAATCATCTGTTGGGAATGTCTTGTAGGTCTTTGCCATGTTACCTCCTATAACTGATCTCCTCTCAACAAGGTAAACCTTGTACCCCATGTCAGCTAAGTCCAATGATGCTTGTATTCCTGCTATTCCTCCACCTATGACTAGGACTGACCTTAACCTACCTTTGCGGGGCCTCGCAAGATTTAG
This sequence comes from Candidatus Nezhaarchaeota archaeon WYZ-LMO8, assembly GCA_004347965.1. Taxonomy (GTDB): domain Archaea; phylum Thermoproteota; class Methanomethylicia; order Nezhaarchaeales; family WYZ-LMO8; genus WYZ-LMO8. Next base: position 31,757 of record QNVF01000004.1, on the reverse strand, counting down.
TGATGCTTGTATTCCTGCTATTCCTCCACCTATGACTAACACCTTCCTTACTACATCCTCTCTAATAGTTCCAATTTCTTCGTGTTCATGTATTCTCATAACTGCAGCCCTTATGAGAGCCTTGGCTTTCTCTGTTGCCTTATGAGGTTCATTGATGTGAACCCATGAGCATTGCTCCCTTATATTCGCCATTTCTAAGAAGAACTTATTCAGACCTGCTTCCTCTAAGCATCGACGGAAGGTGATTTCGTGAAGCTTAGGAGAGCAAGCAGCAACAACGATCCTATTTAGATTAAATTCCTTTATGGCGTCTTTAATCAATTGCTGACCTGCTTCAGAGCACATGAACATGTAATCCCTAGCCACTATGACGTTCGGTAACTTTTCAGCGTACTTTCTAACATCTTCGACGTTGACGGTCCCAGCTATGTTCTTACCGCAATGACATATAAATACTCCGATTCTTACGTTCTTAGACATCGAACCCTCACCTAGTTATCTCCACCATGAAGTGCTTAATTAATGGGGCCTTTGTTTCTTCATGTACTTTAAAGTTCGCTATCGATAATGGGCTACAGCTTGGGAAGTGTATCGGCATGAACACTACGCCTCTCAGGCCCTTAGGCGCCACCTTAACCTTAACCCTTAAGCTTCCCTTTGGCCCCTTGACTTCAACGACATCTCCATCCTTTAAGTTAAGTTCAAGCGCATCTTCTTGAGAGATTTCAAGGTATGGTTCAGGTACTTCCTTTGAAGCGAAGCTCAACCTTCGAGTTAAGTCACCGGTATCTAGGTGGTGTATCCCCCTCCCGGCTATGAGGACAAACTTATTTGAAGCTTCTTCAGGTGATTCAGGCTCAGACTTTAATTCCTTCAAGCTGGTAATCCCTTTGATCTCCTTCTTGACTAGCTGACCGCCAATCACTGATACTCCTTCTATGGTTAACTTTGAATATTGGTCTACGGTGAGCGTTATCTCTTTAAAAACATCAATCCAGCTAGAGTAATTGAAGCCCTTCGCACCCATGATCCTCGCAAGCTCTGATAGAATTAACCATAAAGGTTTGGCTTCATTTAATGGTTCGATAGCCTTAAAGCTTCTTTGAACTCTTCCCTCAATGTTCGTATAGGTTCCGTCGTACTCAGCCCATGAACATATCGGTAATACCACGTGAGCAAGCTTTGTAGTATCTGTAGGGAAGAGGTCCATCACCACGAGTAAGTCAAGTCTTCTTAGAGCATCTTCAATGAACCTTCGGTCAGGTAATGACGCAACTAAGTTGAAGCCTATGACTATGAGGGCCTTTAAGTCTCCTTTAGCTGCGGTCTCAATCATCTCAGTTATAGTGAGACCTTTCTCGACTAACGTATAGCCTGGACCGTACTCAGCTAAACAACCCATGTCGCATGATCCTTGCATATTGTTTTGATCGGTTAATGGTATTAGACCACCATTAGAGAAGACCCCTACAGCCCTACTGAGTACCACAAGAGCCCTGAGGGCAGCTAAAGCTCTCCTCTGCTGAGTCAGTCCATGAGAAAATATTATTATTGGCCTCTTAGAAAGTGCGAGCCTAAGAGCAGTCTCCCTTATAAGCTTCGAACTAATACCCACCTTCGCTTCTACGTTCTCAGGGATGTACTCCTCTGCCAGTTTAACTGTTTCCTGGAAGCCTTCAACTTTCCAGGCTTCGTCCTTAATTAGCTTTGATGAACTTATAACGTTAAGCATCGACAGGAATAACTCAGGATCGCTTTCCGGCTTAACTTGGAGATGTAGGTCTGACTTCCACGTCGTCTTGGTACGCCTTGGATCCACGACCACAATTATGGCCCCGCCATCCCTAGCTCTCAGAATCCTTCTCGTTAAAACAGGGTTTACCTCGAAGGGATTAGCACCAGCTATTAGAATGAAGTCTGTTTCCTCAATCAAATCTAACGTGCACGTCGCCCATGGATACTTAAGGTTCTTGGCTAAGGAGCTCAATGTAGCTGCATGCGTAAGTCTAGCTGGGTTGTCTATGTTTGGAGTCTCTAAAACTGTTCTAGCAAACTTCTGCGTTACATAGCAATCTTCATTTGACGTTCTCGCCGAAGCTATGACGCCGATGGATCTTGGACCATGTTCTGACTTTATTTTTAACAGCTTTTCTGATAGGAACTTCAAGGCATCACTCCAAGAGACTTCCTTAAATCCACCATCGCTCCTAATGAGTGGGGTTGCAAGCCTATCAGGATGTTGAGCAATTTCGTAACTGGTGTTTCCTCTCGTACAAAGAGCTCCCTCATTTGGCCCCTCGCTCAAGTACTCTATACCTACTATCGCTCCTTTATCTACTATTAGCTGCAAGTTGCATCCAAGACAACAAAATGGGCAGATGGACCTCACACTATCCAACCTTAGCCCCCCTACTTCTCAGTAATGATTTAGCTGCAACAACCTTTCTACAGTCTTCACAAAGAAGACCAATCCTGTCGATGTGGGTCTTAGGTAAGGGTAAGTGCTTAATCAAACCATGCACCTCATCTATTTGCTTAATTGAGGAAATAGATCTTCCACACATCATGCACCTCTTGAGCTCAACATCAATTAAGAGGAGAGGTTCATCACTTAAAAAACTCGATAAATCGAAAACTCTCTCAACTTTTATAGCTTCCTTGGGACACTTGATGGCGCACTCCTCGCAAGCTATACACCTCCAGTAATCCATGTATATCCTCCTTCTATCCTGAGTTTCAATAAGTCTCAAAGCCCCACCTAGACATTGAATCGTACAAGCTGCACACCCATAGCACTTCTCCGAGTCGTAAATGGGCTTGCCAAAGCCGTATAGTAGCTCAGGTACTTCTATAACTACCTTAGATGTTATGGTACCCCTCTTAGCAAACTCTAAGAGAGCTTTTCTAAACTCTTCGATTTTATGCGAAATAGCCATTACAGCTTCAGCCCTTAATGCTTACTTTCTTAACAAATGGGCACGAAACAACGCATATATTACAACCTATGCACGTTATAAACATTAAGGCCCCTGATGTGCATGTAGCCACACAAGCTGGTTCTAGCCCTTGCCTTATCCTCTCAATACACATATCGCATTTAACAACGACCCTCTTCTCCTCCTCAAGCCTGGGCATGCCAAAAGGACATGCCACTATGCATGCCCTACATGCAACGCACTTTGCTTCGTTCAATACTGTGAAGCCCTCAGGCGAGACGTCTATCGCCTTTTCAGGACATGCTTCAACGCAAGCAGGGACTTCACAATGTTGACAGTGCATTGGAACATTGAATTCAGATATCGTCTGGATATACATCCTCGGGCTACCATCATGCACTCTAGCGCATGCAGCTTCACACGACTTGCATCCTATGCACTTCTCAAGGTCTATGTAAAAGACCTTCCTTAACGAAGTCCTATAAGACGCGAACGTTTTATGTTGTGTTTCTCCCTTAACCTCCCCGGTCGCCAAGCTAGTTCACCCCCAACTTCCTTAATAAAGGTTCAACACTAACATTGTTTTGATGTAAACCGAGCTCTTCAGGGCTTAGACCCATTGCTAAACCTAAAAGTTGTGTGTAATAAATTATTGGCATGTTAAATGAAGTACCGTAACTTTTGTTTATCTCTATTTGACCTGTATCAAATTGAAGATGGCAAAATGAGCACGCGTTAACTATGCAATCAGCTCCGCTTGCATAAGCATTCTCGATCTTTTCTTTTGTCATGTGCAGAGCTACGTCCAAAGCTCCAGATCTGACCCCACCACCAGCGCCACAGCACATGAACTTGTCTTTCCAATCAATGCTTTTTGCTCCAGTAACCTCTACAAGCTCATCAAAGAATCTTGGTTTCTCAGTTCCCTCTTTCCAAGGTCTCTTATCACTCGGCTTTAGGATATGGCATCCGTAGTGGACAGCAGCCTTAATGTTGCTTAAAGGTTTTTTGATGAATTCTTTAAGCTTTTCAACGCCTACATCAAAGTGGAGGACCTCAAGAACATGTTTTACCTTGATCTTACCTTTAAACGATTTACCTATTTGAGATAAGTAGTAGTCAACTTTATCTCTAATCTCCTTCTTTTCACGATGTTCATACCATATATCTCTGAGTGTTCCATAGCAGCCACTACATCCTGTGACTATGTCAAGGCCCATCTCTTCAGCTATTGATAAATTCCTAGCCCCCAATGCCACCCATGTATCAAACTTGAAGGACCTCACGACCCCGGGGGCAGGGCAACATGAAGCACCCTTCATGTCTACAAGCTCTATGCCCAGTTTTTCAAAGACCCTCCTAACGGAGGCTTCTAGTCCAGGATACCTGTTAGGCATAATGCAACCTAAGAAGAACGCAAATCTTAGCTCACCCAAGACCTTCACCCCACGAGTTTAGTAAACCCGGTGACTTCAAGGAGCTTCTTAACTTCTTCAAGAGCCTCGGGATGAGAGTGCACAGTTGGAGGAACTTCTGATAAGCCTAATTCAGTTCTGCGCTTTTTGTTAGGTTCATTTATAGGTACTAAGTGCCCATAGCTCACCAAGTACTTCGATATCTCTTTATGTCTAGGCAGCATGAACCCTTGAGCTGCAGCCATGTTCCTTAAAGCTATAATGGCTTCGATAATGCTTATCTTCCGAGGACATCGCTCATAGCATGTATAACACGTAGTGCAAAGCCATATATCATTGCTTTTTAGTAAGTCCTCCCTCAATCCAAGCAGGGCTTTCCTTATGACGACTCTAGTCCTAAAAGCTGTCCTCCTGCCTGAAGGACAAGATCCTGTGCAAGTGCCGCATTGAATGCACTTCTCAATCCCCGTCTCCTTAAGTACTTCGGGAATTTTCTTGTTAAGTTGCTCTAAAGTTATGGGGTAGCTTGCAATTAATGGCTTGGTATCCGCCATCGTGATCGGCTCCTCAAGGCTCTCGTAAGGTATTTGGGTTCTTATCAGACTCTCATAATTTCTATTTAGTTCTTTTTTAAACTTTCTCAGTTTTTCTTCGAAAATTTTAGATCCTAGCTCTTCATCACATGATGTTCGATAACCCTTTGCTTTATTACCATCGTCCTCACTTACGAGTATCTTAGCGTGAGCTAGTGAGCTCTTCAATCTTTTGTAATAAGTCCTTAGGCCTCTTTAATACGACAACCCCCCTGATTAAGGATAGTCTCTTCACATTCTCCAAGTCTATAGGGCTACTTCTAGCCTTGACCTTAACCCTAAATTTGATAGCCCCAAATGGGCATGAACGAAGACAGCTTGAGCATCCAATGCATTTACTGAGGTCTATGTGTCCCATGCCTTCTACGAGTTCGAAAGCACCTGTGGGGCACGAAGTCAACGGTTCGCACTCTTTACACGTATGCGCCTCACACACAAGTCTATCAACCATGTGTGGGGTCTCAGTTTCATATTCAGTTTCACCATCGGTTGGGACCATGAACACTCTAACACCACCCTTAAGTGCTTGGGCTATGGCTATGGTTGGTGGCGTATCCGCTATCCCCCTTACAACTTTTGCAACAGTGTTTGCAGAAGCTGGCGACGCTATTAGCGCTTGATACATTCTCATTAAGAGCCTACCAGCTTTGCTACAGCTAGCTCCATCGCTTGGCGTTACAAACTCCCTGTAGTAGCTGCCATCAGCTATGGACCTCAACCTCTTTTCAAGACCATACATTCTGGCGACTTCAAGGCCTGCTTGAGATATGAAAATAGTTATTTCGAAATCTCGAGATGCAAGCTCCTCCATAACCTCTACGCTCTCAAAGAGATGATGACCAGCTCCTGTTAGGCACCATGCCAGCCTATTTCGAAATTTGCTCAATTCTCTCTACACCCTTAAGCAGCTTATCCATCTGAACAACTAAGTCCTTAAGGACGCGCTGATAATCTAACTCTCCCACCTCTATCAAAGCCATCTTCTCTTCGAGATCCTTCGTAGTCTCTTCAGACACTAGCTCTTCAAAGTTCCTTACAAGGTACTTATAGACTTCCTTACCTTGAGCTGTTGCTATTAAACTTCCCCACTTATTCTTGACGACATAACCATGCCTTATGAGACCCTCAATGATCTTGGGGTATGTTGAAGGTCTACCTATACCCCTCTCTTTCATAAGTCTCACGACGTCTCCCTCCTTGTACAACGGTACTCTTGAGGTTCTTCTGATTTCGACGTTTTCTATCTTGCATTTATCGCCCTTATGGAGCTCATTGAGAAGCTTGTAACCTAGGACATCGTAGAATCCTGGATCCTTTAGCTTGACTATCCCCTCTTGTTCAGCAAAATATTTTACACCATTTATCTCAAGGCTAAACTTATACCTTGCTTTCACGATTAATGCTCTCTTCATCTGACTAGCTATGAACCTCCTAAATATTAAGTCATAGAGCCTGTAGTGTCTCATGGTTAGAGGGATTATGGTGGTTATGGATCCATCCATGATTAATCGTTGAAGTGTCAGCGCATCTATAGGCCTTGTGGGCCTTATGCACTCATGTGCACCCTCCTTAAACCAGTCTCTCGGTACAAACCAATTTTTATACTCATCACCATACTTCTCTTGAAGGTAGTCTCTAGCTATTGCCTTGCCAACATCCGAAACTGCTGTGCTATCAGTTCTGTGGTAAGTTATAAAGCCCATTTCAAATAGTTCTTGTGCTATCCTCATTGTTTCAGCTGAAGTGAAGCCCCTCATTGAAGCAACGTATAGGAGCTCATCAGTAGTGAAGGGAGGAGGTGGATTGACCTCGACCTCTTCAAGAACAACGTCTTCAACTACAACTTCGGATTCCTTGATCTTCGGTTGCAGCTCTCTAACTTCTTTAAAGGGCAAAGGAACATCGAAGTAGAGTCTAAAGCCTCCCTCGATGTCGACTACCACGTAGTTAGTTATGTTTCTCCTCCACTCCTCGCATCTTTCAATTATCCATCCCAAGACCGGTGTTTGAACTCTACCGGCTGCAAGCCATTTCTTGCCAAAAACATCCCAAAGCTTCTCACTTAAGCTAAACCCTATCCATCTGTCTTCTATTCTTCGAACTAGCTGAGCTTCAACCATTGGTATGCTTATGTCTCGAGGATCGCTCAAGGCTTTGTAGATTGCCCTTCTTGTAACTTCATGAAACACGCTCCTCTTTACTTCACTCAGATAGGGGGTAATGGTGCAAGCAACATCCCACCCTATCTTTTCGCCTTCAACGTCGGGGTCAGTAGCTATGAAAGCTGAATCGACCTCGTTTGCTATCCTCCTAAGAGCCCTCACCACGTCATCCGACTTAACGATCGAACTTGATCCGCATCTGAGACAGAAGTCACTATCTAATGTGAATTGGTATCCACACTTCCTACATCTTTTTAACGTGCTATATATCGGGATAAAGCGATCACCGTGTAATTCCACACCATACTTACCTACATCTTCCATTACTAGGTCATATATGTGCCCTCTAGTTGCAATTATGCTTAATAGGAAGTTTCCAGCAAATACCTCGAAAACCTTCAATGGCCCTATGATCCTTCGCGACGGTCTTCCAAAGAAGCTGGCTATCGCTCGTGCTTTCGTAGGGCTTTCAACAATCATTAGAGCGCTTTTAACAGGCTCTTTAATCTCTTCAACTTCACCTGCTAGGGTCTTCTTGACTCTAACCCTGTCTTCATCTATCTCCTTCAACAACTTCTCAAGATCGACATCTGAAAGAGACTTCCACTGTATGTCATCTATGTATATCTTCGTTTGTTTAATCAAATTATTGAGAGCGTTACTATCTTGAGGAAGGTAAACTACTATGCTGAGCCCCTTTGTTAAACCACCAGTATACATTCTTGATGTTCTTCCACTGGCTTGTATGTATGTCATGACATCGGGTATGAACATGAATAGCTTTCCATCTATCTCTCTAACGTCTATCACGGGGCTTTCAAGAAACTTTTTCTTCACCTCTTCCCGCTTTAACAACTCATTCATTAGCTCTCTCGCGTTAGCGAATAGCTGTCGCACTTCTTCGAGATAGCCTTCAAGTTCCACTCCCTTACGGAGAGCATCGGTTACAAGCCTTGCTTCTTCATATCCAAGTCTTGAAGCATGACGTCTCATGTCAGCTACTATTCTTGCTAGACGAAGCGTCTCATCTCCTTCAACTATCGTCTGTAGCACGGACATTATCTGAAGAAGCCTTATGGGGTGACTCTCTTTTGAGTCTAATGTGAACTTAAACTTCGGCACCGCGACGAAGAGTGCGTACCTAACTCTTTCAGGAAGATCCAGTCCTCTAACTATTACACCATAGTAACTTGCAACTCCAACTAAGACTTCAAGCTCTCCTCTAGCAAAGTCCTCTATAAGCTTCCTTATACCCCTCATACTAGCTTTAGCTAATGCTGCCTTAACGCCATTTGAAACCAAGTAGTCCGTAAGGGCTTGAGCGTAGTCTGCCCCTAGATCATGAGAGACGTATATCAATCCTCCACTACCAAGTCTTCTTACGAGGTCAAGCACTGGCCTCATTAAGTCCTCTGGACCACCTCCCTCCACTAATAGATGGCAGTCTTGAATGTTTCTCATGTACTCTACCATCGTTCCAGCTTCGAAGCCCAACAGCTCACGAAACAATTTAACTCTTAGACCCCTAGCTCGACCCGTTGCACTTAAAACTATGAGCTGACCGTAGTTATTGTTAGCTAATGAGTTCTTCAGCTTAGCATTTATCTCGCCAAGCTCAATTCCTATTTCTTCGACTTTTTCTTTACGTCCAGCCTTTAATAGGCCAAGTAATTTAGCTTTCTCTTTAACTAATCTCATGGCTAAGTCAATAACTTCCTGTGGGAAACCCATTAGGTTTAGAACTCTATCGATGTTCTTAGACTTCCTCAGAAGAGCGTCGACATCATCAACAGCAACAAGGTCGAACTTCGCCCCTACCATTTTATTAAAGTTTTTCGCAAGAGACATAGGCGTTGTTATGACGACGTCAACCTGACCCTCCCTTATAGCGTCAAACGCACCCTCTTTGTCCTTAACATGCCCACCAAATAATGGAATGACCCTTATACCAAGCATTACATTCTCAGCATATTTCCTAAGCCACTCATAGACTTGATTTGCAAGCACTATCGTGGGTAGTATGAACAGTGTCTTCTTTCCCTGTTTGGCATAGTATAGTGTTAAGGCTACTGCAAAAAGCGTCTTTCCAACACCTGTTGGAGCTATTATGGCAAAGCTAAGACCTGATAGAGCTCTTTTAGCCCATGTCCTTTGAGCGCTCCACATTTTCTTTCCCGTGACTTTGCTGAAGAAATCTTCGAAATCTTTTAGCTTACTAGCCAAAGCAACATAGTCCTTAAGTCCCATAAGCTTTCCGCGAGCTTCTAAAAGTTCTCCGAGCTTCAGCCTGAAGTCGAGGGGTGAAGACTTATAGAGGTCGATGAACTCACTTGCTTCTCTGATATCACTATCAGGCAAACAATTAGTGCACGGTAGACCATACAATAGCCTGTCATCTGTTATTTCTCCGTCGCAATTAGGACACAATCCTCTGAATTTGGCGTGTATCATCCCACTCAAAAACACAGGAACTAGGAGTTATTTAACCTTGCTCAGCGCCAAGATCTTCCACATCCTCTATGTACATTAAGTTAAAGTTTAGGTCTTCCACGAATAGCATCCTAGCCTTAACTCTTGCGGAGCCATACCTTACCACAACCCTTACGTCCATAGCTTCTCCTTTAAGCAAAGAGTAATCGTAGGGATTGGAGGTCTTACCTCCGATGGCATCTAAGTTAAAGCTCACCTCTACCTTTTCTCTGAAAGGTTGCAGCATCATTGTCTTTTCTATCGCGTCTTTGACTGCTTGAAGAACTTCCTTCCTCCTAGCTATGGGAATGCCTATGAATTGATGGTACAATGCTCCAAGCGCTATCCCAGCCTCGAAGATAGCTCTTTCTCTATCGGTTATTGACGGATGAAAAAACCTCTTTGCAGGATCTTTGAAAACCATATATTTTAAATCCAAGCTTTAAACATTTAAGGTTACTCTTGGCTTTACGAACTCCTTCGTAGCAGCTACCTTCAAGTCTCTTAAAAGCTCGTTTATAAGATCCTCAGTGTGGTGAGGCATTAGGACGATTCTTAAGTGCGTTGGAAAATCTGACAGTAACCATCCAAGTCTCCTCATTCTCTTCGAAAACTCTCTAACGCTCAGCCTTCTCGCTTTGACACCGACGATGTTCATTACTGGCCTCATTAAAAGTTCTAGGTGATCGTCTTGTTCAATTCCTTCGACTAATAGCTCCGTTAGCTCCATGCATTCTCTCACTATCTCTCTATAACCCTCCTTACCTAGGACCCTCATGAGCGTCCATACAGCTGTTATTGGCCCTCCAGGTCTCGTGCCGGTTATGGTGAAGCTCTTAACTCCTCCTCCAGCCAAGTATGGGGTTCTGAAAGCTATCGACTCGACTATATCATGTTCTCTAAATAATATGCCTCCAGCTGGTATCGGAGCTAGACCCATTTTATGCGGATCGACGGTTATGGAGCAAACTCCTTCAAGCTTAAAGTCGAATTCAGGTACCTTATAACCCAATTCTCTCAGGAATGGTAGGACCATTCCTCCAAAAGCAGCATCAACATGTAAATAAACGTCCTTTTCTAGCGCTAATTCGCTGAGCTCCTCTATGGGGTCTACAGCCCCTAAAGCGGTTGTACCGGCTACGCCAATTATTGCAGCAGTATTTCTTGTAATGCTACGTCTAACGTAGTCTACGTCAACTGTAAAGTCTCCCTTCAACGGAGCTCTCACGATCTTTAAACCTAGAAGGTCAGCAGCTTTGTAGAAAGAAATGTGACATGAAGCTGGGACTATAACCTCTCGCTTCTTTGACTTATTTCTAGCCGCCCACAAGGCCACGATGTTCGCTTCAGTTCCACCAGAGACTATGACACCCACAGCCTTCGGATTTGAAAGGAGACCTCCAAGACACCTAATGACCTCCTTCTCTAGCCTAGCTATTCCCCTCCATACCCCTGGATCTCCAACATTACCTTCAATACCCATGAGGTAAGCTATTTTAGATATTGGGAGAGGCCTACAACACATAGAACCAAGAGCTCTAAAGCTAAATCTCTTTACATCTTCCTCAATAATTCTTGCAAGCTCCTCCAGAACCTTACTTGGTCTCTCCCCTTTCTCGTTCATACTCATCATCCAGTAGAATGGGACAAACTTACTGTACGCATAGAAACCATTGAATGTTTAAAAGCTTTCGTAGATGTAAATTCCTTTTATATAGTGGTCTATAAATTGGTTCATACTTTACAAATTTTCATCGTAAATATTCATATATGATTATATTTTAAAGCTATATTGTAAGCTTTTAATTAAGAACTTCTTAGACTTCTCTTTGATGCGTCATGACGATCAAGGCAGTAATACTAGGGTCAGGTAGGGAAGTTGGAAGAACTTGCATAGTAATTAAATGGAATTATGGGTCAATAATGCTGGATTGCGGTATTTATCCGACAGCAGTTGGTCTTGAAGCTACTCCGAAGCTAGAATTACTTGATTCTGGGTCTGTAGCCAACGTAGTCTTAACTCACGCGCACTTAGATCATAGTGGTGCCCTTCCGAGACTATTGAGGCTGGGCTTTAAGGGAAAGGTCGTAGCTACATTGCCGACAGCAGCTCTTGTAGGGATGATGTGGAGGGATCAGCTAAGTATAATGAAGAGGGAGGGGTCTGAAGAATCGAGACTATGGGATGTGAAAGAGATGAATAAGATGCTTGTAGACTACATACAGTACGTGACTTATAGGGAAGAGGTGAAGCTCCCAGATGATACAAAGATGATCTTACATGATGCTGGGCACATACTAGGCTCTTCATTTGTTGAGCTTGAAATCGATGGTTTAAGGATAGGCTACTCCGGCGATTTAGGTAGCTCCTCAAATCACCTACAGTACTGGGATACTTCACCTCTCAAAGGAGTTGATGTGCTCATCTGCGAATCGACTTATGGAGGAGTTGAAAGGAAAGGAAGAGAGACCTTGGAGAGGGAGCTTGTAGAAGCTGTTAAGTCAACGCTTGATGGTGGGGGTAAGGTCCTCATACCCGCTATGTCTGTTGGTAAAGCCCAGGAGATACTGTTGGCTCTTAAGAGGCATGAAGCTAAATTACCCGATCCTTTAGTGGTTCTCGATGGCATGGCTTACAAGGCGACGAGGATATATTCGCAATTCATAATGTACATGAGTGATAGCATAAAGCGGGCCTTCATAATCAACGGTGAGGATCCATTCAATTGGGATAGGATCGTCCAACCAAAGACCTTAAAGAATAGACGTAAACTTATTGAAAGCAAGGATCCTTGTATCTTCCTGGTACCTTCAGGGATGCTTAAGGGTGGGTGGAGCCAGTGGTATTTAGCAAAGCTCACACCTAACCCAGAAAATGCAGTTATAATATGTGGCTACGTGGACCCTCAAACGCCAGCAAACGAACTAATTTCAGGTGTTAGAGAAGTGGAAGTTATGGATTTCATAGCTCAAGAAAGAGTTAAGGTTCAAGTGAATTGTAAGATCTACCACGTAGAGATATCGAGACACGCAATGCACTCAGAGCTTTGCAAGTTCATAGCCACAATCAAGCCCGAAACGTTAATCCTAGTTCATGACGAGAGCGGCAACATAGAGAAACTCATAAACTCTGTTAGTAGCTACGCAAAGGAGATAGTAGTCCCTGAAAATGGCTCGATAATAAACCTTAAAGACTAACCTTCATGTCGTCATTAAAAGTTCGTTCTTCAAGCTGCTGAGAGATTGGCGTAAAGCAATTAAATTTGATCAGTGAGAGACAGAAGTTCAGCAGGTGTTTTATTTGCGTGTCTCTAGATACATGAGCTCTCCGGTGATAACTGCTAAGTTAACTGACAACTTAGCTTACATAAGGAACCTCATGTTAAAACATGGGATAAGCAGGGTAGTCATAGTTGACGAAGCGTTGAAGCCCATAAACATAATCACTAAGGGGGACATAATTAGAGCTATGATCTCTAAGGAGTGGAGGGATAAACCTTTAGAATTAATTTGCGTTAACGATGTTAAGGAGCCAACGGAATTAAAGCTTGTAACACCACGAATGACAGTCAAGAAAGCAGCTCAAATAATGTTGAAGAACCTGATAAGCGGTCTTCCTGTTGTCTCGCAGGTCTCTAGCAACTTAGTTGGGATAATAACCAAGACGGATCTCCTAAGAGCATTCGTAGATGGCTACAGTGGAGCGTATAAGGTCGGTGACTTAATGACCAAGCACCCGATAACTGTTAGGAGAACTCACACAATATTCAGAGTTCAAGAGCTTCTAGCTAAGTATAACATTTCAAGAGTTATAGTCGTTGAGGACGAGACGCCAGTAGGCATAATAACTGAGACCGATGTAGTTTTTGCTAGATCAGTTAAACCGTTCCTAGCTAAAGACAAGTTCATTAAGCAAAGGGTCAGAGACTTTAGAGGTAGAGGAGCTGTTGTTAGAGCCTACATGGTTCCGATAGCTGAAGACGTCATGACTCCGAATCCCTACGTCATAGAAGTGGACGAAGATGCGTCGAAAGCAGCTACGATGATGCTTAAGCATGGGATAAGCGGTCTCCCAGTTGTACACCATGATAAGCTTATTGGCATAATAACTAAGTCTGACATAACTAAAGGTATAGCAGGAATAGTTAGGAGATGAGGTTTTTTAAACGTGAAGATAGCTGTCTACGAACATTTTACGGCTACTCAAGCACATCATACTTCTATATGGATTGAAGGTGACTCCATGTTGAAAGCTGTAGTCGAAGATCTAAGTAGAGCTGGGTATGAGGTACACGCGACCACCTCCATACCGCCTAAGAAGCCTGTAGACTTAATTTTCATAATCGCTCCATCAGCTGGTAGAACACTTTACAATCTCGTTAAAGCATGTGAAGATGAAGGCTTAGACGTTATGGATTCTCCATCAACTGCAGTTTTTCTTGCTACAGACAAAGCTTTAATGGCAAGAAACCTAGAGCTTCATGGAATAAGAACAGCTAAAACCATTGTCTCAAGACTTGAGGATGGATTAAGAAACATTGAGCAAGCCCTATATACTTACGAGAAAGTAGTAGTTAAACCAGCTGATGGAGATGGTTGCGCAGGTCTCTCTCTCGTAACAAATTTAGATGAAGCTCCTTTAGCTCTGGATATTCTAAGGCAGTGTACAAAGCTTCCATACTTCTTGATCCAAGAGTACGTTGAGGGATTAAATCTAAGCGTCTGCCTACTTGCACTCGATGGCGACGTCTTACCGTTATCAATTAACATGCAGAAAGTTCATGTAAAAGGACCTAGGGAATCCTCAATCTATATTGGGAGTATGGTACCCTACGAAGAGAATGAGAAGGTGCTTAAAGTAGCGGTGAAAACCATAAGGTCGCTTGGCGATGTGAAGGGCTTCTTTGGAATCGACGTGGTGCTAAAGGATGATGAGCCTTACGTCATTGAGGTTAATCCAAGACTTACTACAAGCTATTTGGCGTTAAGGGAAATATCTGAAGAGAACGTGCTTGAAATGCTTGCCAATGCTTACTTCGGCAGGCAACTTTTAAGACCCATTAAGTTAAAGGGTAGAGCAGTTATTGAAAAGCTCGTAGCTGAGAAGGACATGGTCATGAGCTTTACGGATCTAAAACTACCTGAAGGAGCTAAGTTGCTTTCATCAATAGTTGGTAGGCGATACTTAGTAAAGAAGGGAGAGACGTACGGACTCTACGTTCACGTCGTTGAAGAGTAGCAGCATAACTTTGTATGCACAGCCCTCCACTAACTCACCATGGAGGTCTCTCGTAGCTGAACTTTATATGGTCGCCGCTTTTCAGGACGTATGCTCCAGCCCCTACCGGCGCCAGTTCCCAGTTACCTTTATCTCCCATAATGTACCATAGCCAGTAAAGGTTCTTCTCAAAGCTCTCGTAGACGTCGTCTATAGCGACTATGTACTCTCCCCAGCTGTAGAGCTTGGTTCCAACCTTTGCTATGCACCTCAAAGCATCTAGAGCTGTGTAGCCTATAGGAACTAAGAGCTTATGGGTTCTCGTTGTGCCGTTCCCATAGTCAATGGTTATGGATACCTCACTTGTTATAGTTCTTAAGCTTTCCTTTAAGTTCTCAAGCTTCGCTGATAGCATGAAGACTTCGTAGTACGTTTGAGCTGCTAACGCTATTGAACATGCAGCTATCACTATTGCTACTATGGCCACTATGGTTACAGCTCTACTAGCCATAAACACCACCTCCATACCTTCTTGACCTAACCTTCTTGGGTATGCGAGCAATACTAGGAATTGCCATCTTAACCTTCACGGGGGTCATGGCCACCAACTTCTCATACAAGTATATTAGCGGAAAGCCTATGGAAGCTGAGAAGATGAGGGTTGAGAGAAGGTGATAAATGGTAAAAGGTATCTGAAGCACGTAAACGAGGGAAAGACTACTTAAGGTGTGAGGATGAAATAACCACCAGCATCCAAAAGCTGTCCAAATGTCGTATAATAAGGTACCTAACAATCCGAACCCAGTAAATAAGCCGAAGAATTTCAAAGAGACCTTGTGCTTCTCATTCTTAAGTAAACGCCCAATAAGTGCCACCATGATGAAGCCAGACCAAGTAAATATGAAGATGTTTTGCCAGCCAGGTAGGTTTAGACCTTGACCTCGAAGATATATGTAGCAAATATCTGTAGTAAGCATGACGCTAAGAGGTATGAGGAACGCGTAAATACCACCAAGTATGCAACCAGCAAGCATAGATACGACGGCGACTGTCTCAATGTTCGGAAGGTCGAAGAGAAGGATCCTTCCAGTGATGCCTAAGATTACAAGTATGACAGCCATGAACTTTCTAACTCTGCCCTCGTCTCTAAACAACAACTTTACCAAGGCTCTGTTTATGCGAGATATGGTTGGATAATCCGTCCTATACATACACCTTACTTTCTATTGTCAGAGTAATTTAAAGTTAACGGTAGTACGTAATGGGTTTGGCTTAGATACGTATTAGGTATGATTTTAGTCGCCCTTTTTCAGTAACTCTTTTAATTCCCCCTTCTTCACGTAGCTCTCGAATTCCTTTAAGCTCCTTAGCACAACATCTGAGTGCAGCGTTATCCAAGGGCTAGGATTGTTGAACTCTATTATCGAGACAACTTTCTTGCCCTTAAGCTTGGCATAAAACAGCTCCATACAGGTTCCAGCTGAAAGCGTGGGCAAATAAGCAATCAATACATCACATCTTTCGATATCTCTCAAGTCCCTCTCTATGAAGTCTCTGGGGGGAACGTTTCTCCACCATTCTTTTTCGGTCGCTCTGTAAATTACTTTCTCCCTCTCCCACGGATCTACGACTTCATATCCTTCAGTCTCTAATATCCTCCTCATCTCTTTTCTGTAGTCTTGCTTGTCCTCCATGCCTTGTATTGGTCCAGAGATGAATAGTCGGATCAACCTCCTCACCTACCACAAACGTTCTGTAAAGCACAGTCCTTTAAACTTCATGAGCGGGGTCAACATTATGAAATCTTGCAATAATTATTTTCAGGTTCCTCACAATTTCTCGATAGACTAAGAACATGATGTTTAGAACCGCGTTATCTTGAATCTAGGGTGGATAGATGATGGACGCTTTCCATCTTCCATCAAGACTTGACCATATGCCGCATTTATGATTGCTATGGCTGGGACTATAAACTCTGCATCACTTACCGGTCCAAAAAGTATAAAGTCTCCTCCAATAGCTATTGGAAGCCCGTTAGCTATGGTTGAGCAAGCAGCGGTTAACACTTTATTCTTCTTTTGCTTCAGAGATTTCCATAGAGCAACGGCGTTGTGAGCTCCACAGCCGCACGGATACCCATAGCGATTCTTTATTTCATAGATTGCTCTACACGCCAACCCTAACGTCACAAGATCCATTACCACGGTGTCTATCAGGATCTTCTCTATACCGAAATCCTTCATCTTTGGAATTAACAAGTCTAAGAGCCTAAGTCTCTCTCTATAGGATATTATGGCCTTCGAGCTGTACGTCAACGCTATTGCCGCTTTAAGCCCAACTTCCTTAGCTTTCTGGTACACTTGGCTCTTAGTTTCAGGGTTTAAGGAATTTAATAACACTCTATCCAGTATGTTTAGCTCCTTTGCTGCTTCTAAGCCGCTAATTGCTGCCTCCTCAGTTACGTAGTCTATTAGTATGGGTATCTTTGTAGCGTCAGCAGCAAACTCTAAGCGCTCTCTCGCATTTTCAGTGTTTGTACAAACCACGTCGAGCATGCATGAAAGCCCAACCTTGTCACATATCTCCTCGTACTTGACAATGAGCTTCTCAGCCTCCTCCTTATTGATCCCACCACGTTCATCAACTAACTTGTCCCCTCTATAGAATATGCTTCCTATGACTACTGTTGGATTCTCACCAGGTTGACCCCCGATCTTAACTCCAGCTATGTCGAAAACTAGTTGCTCTCTCTCAAACTTAAACAACATTTTAACCTCCCGAAATCGATTGAGATTATATCATCCAACAAGCTCTAAAGTCTTACCCTAAATGGTTGCAAGGTCCGAGCTAAGCATATTAAAAGCTGAGATATCCTAAACTCTTCTAGATAACCTTGGTAAACGAGGATCTTGAGAAGATAGCTGTAGTCTTTGAACCTCAAGGGAGGAAGGTAGAGGTAAAGAAGGGGATGACCATACTTGATGCTGCACGAGTTGCTGGTATCGGAATAAGGTCTGATTGTGGAGGTTTAGGTCTATGTGGAAAGTGTTTAGTAATAGTTGAGGATCAACTAAACCTGAGCTCAACATCTAATGTTGAACTTCAGCACATACCTGTAGACAAGCTAAGGAAGGGGTTTAGGCTGGCATGCCAAAGCATCATTAAAGGCAATGTAAGAATTTTTGTGCCACATGAAAGCAGGCTGGAGACTAGAAAAATCTTAAGTGAAGGGGTTGGAAGGCATTTTGAGCTTGATCCAGCAATAAGGAAAATGCAAGTGAATATACCTAGGCCAAACTTGCATGATATAACTCCAGATTTTGAGAGACTTTGCAGCGTACTGAGAGATATGGGTTTCACGAGAATCGAAATGGATCACGAGCTTATGCAAAAATTACCAATAATCCTGAGACGAGCTGATTGGAAAATAACCGTTACATTGTGGATGGAGAGGGAGGTAATATCGTTGGAAGAAGACGGGGCAGAGAGAGCTTTTGGAGTCTCTATTGACGTAGGAACTTCAAAGATAGTTATACATCTAGTCAATCTCACTTCTGGTGAAACAGTCTCCATCAAATCGATGGAGAATCCACAAATTACTTATGGAGAGGATATAATCTCGAGGATAAACTATGCTGTTCTCAGAGAAGATGGGCTAAGGAGACTGCAGGAGCTAGTGCTAGAAGCCATAAACACACTAATCGACGAGGCATGCCGAGAAGCAGGCGTGAAGAAGGATTGTGTATATGAGGTTACTGTTGTGGGTAACACGGCAATGCACCACATACTGCTGGGGTACAATCCTAAGCAGCTTGCAATCGCGCCCTACGTCCCAGTTGTCAAGCAATCAATAAACGTTAAAGCTAAGCACTTAGGCCTTAAAGTGAACCCCTTTGCCAACGTCTACGTTCTTCCAATAATTGCAGGTTTCGTTGGAGCCGATGCGGTAGCTGACGTTCTAGCTTCAGGAATACACGAAGCGGATGAGGTTAGCTTACTCGTGGACATTGGGACCAACAGTGAGGTATTCGTAGGAAATAAGGAGGATATAATGTCTTGCTCTTGTGCTGCAGGTTCAGCTTTTGAGGGAATGCATATAGAGCATGGTGTGAAGGCTGTGACCGGGGCCATCGAGAAGATTAAGATTGACCCCAGAGACTACGAGGTCGAGTATAAAACGATAAATGATGCTAAGCCTATAGGCATATGTGGCTCAGCCATGGTGGATGCTATAGCTGAGATGTTCAAGTGCGGGATAATAGATCATCGCGGGCACTTTAACAAGAACATCTCTTCTAAGCGCTTGCGACAAGAAAATGGTGTGCATAAATTCGTGATAGCCTGGAGAGAGGAATCAGGGGCTGGTCGCGACATAACCATTAGTGAAAGAGACATTCAAGAAATAATCCTTGCAAAGGCAGCAATACGCTCAGGAATTGCTGTCCTGATGAAGGAAAAAGGGGTAAGAGAAGAAGGCATAGATCGTGTATACATAGCAGGAGCTTTTGGAAACTACTTAAACACTGAAAGTGCACTATTCGTGGGGCTTATTCCAGACATACCTCTAGACAGAGTAAGGTTCGTCGGTAACACGGCGATAGCTGGAGCAAAGATGTGTCTGCTATCAAGGAAAATGAGGAGTGTGGCTGACAACATTTCAAGGACAATCCGCTACGCCGAGCTAACAGTGCACCCAATGTTTCACAAGGAGTTCATCGATGCACTTATTATTCCTCATAGAGACCTAAGCAAGTACCCGACTGTGATGAAGTACTTAAAGGAAAGTAGACGACTCAATGAATAACAGTTCACGACTTAGTGATCAATAAGTCTTTTAGAACTCGACTACGTAGAAGTTCATCTCTTAGAGCTATCCTCCACATCTTCTATCTTATCTGAATTTTCAACACCAAAAATATTTGTAAGGGATGATACTAGATATCTTGAGGTGCCTTTTTTGTCTTCAAGCCTTGAAGTCGAGCTTGAGAGGTTACTGAAATCCATCTTAGACTTAAACGAGGAGAAAGCCCTTGAAATAACCGAGAACCTACTGACATCTAATGTTGATCCTTTAAAAATACTTGAGGTAATAAAAAAAGCAGCCGAGGAAATAGGAGGAAGGTTCGAAAGAGGAGAGTACTTCGTAGCAGATTTAGTGATGGCCGGAGAAATACTGAAGGGCATAAGTGAAAAAGTCATGCCAAAGCTTAGGGAGGTAGGAAGGTCTAGAGAAACTGTAGGCAAGCTCCTCATAGGGACTGTTGAGGGGGACATACATGATATAGGCAAGAACATCGTCGTCACCATGGCGGAGGCGGTAGGATTTGAGGTAGTAGACCTCGGAGTAGATGTACCGCCGAAAAAATTTGTTGAAGCAATAAAGCAACATAATCCGAACATAGTTGGGTTATCTGGGCTACTGACATTAGCAATAGATTCAATGAAGAAGACTGTTGACGCAATAAGAGAGACGGGGCTGAGAGAGAAGGTAAAGATCATTATAGGTGGTGGTAGAGTAGATCAATACGCCTGCGAATACGTAGGGGCCGACGCGTGGACTAATGATGCTGCAACGGGAGTGAGGATAATGCTAAAATGGGTGAGAGAGAAGGAGGGGGGCGGCTGAAATGGTTAAGGAGCCAATAGATCTATGGATTGAGAGACATGAGAGAGAGCCTGATGTAGTTGCTAAGGAGAAGGCTGAGAGGTTCCTGAAGGCTGTTGAATTGGGTGTTCCTGATAGAGTCCCGATAGCTGGTGTTGCTGGAGACTTTCTATGTCAGTATACTGGGATTTCGTGGTACGATCTATCATACAACCTAGAAAAGATACCTCCAGCAGTCCTCAAGTTCGTGCACGACTTTCCACACGATTGGGGCATAATATTCGCGCCAATGATGCTTGAAGGCTTCGTACTTGCCCTTGCTTTTCCCGACTTCCCCGACTTCTCAAACACTATCAGATTCTTGACGGGGCCTGTACACGACATATTGAAGGACAAATGGAGCCAATGGCCTGGTAGGGAGCTCAGAGAGGATGTACATCCTCAGTTTAGGGGAGGAGAGTTTATGGAGCCTAAAGAGTACAAGAAACTCATTGAGAATCCTGTGGAGTTCTTGCATTGCGTCATACTACCGAGAGCGTGCCCCGGCCTAGGAGCTCCAGGGTCTCCACAATGGAATGGAGCGTGGGTAAGGGTTGGCATGGTTATGCAAAGAATATTGTCATTCCAACTACAACTCTTCGTGGAAATTGGTAAGAGAGGTTACCCAGCATTCCCAATTACAAATGCATACACATCGGCAGACGTTATAGGTGACTTCCTAAGGTATCCAACAGGAGCTATGCTTGATATGAGGAGGTATCCGGACGACTTTAAAGCTGCATGTGAAGCGCTTGTCGAACCCATACTCAAGGTTGCTACGGCTATACCTCCAATACCGCCGCTCACGTTCTTCTTCATACCCCTACACTTAAACGAGATGCTTCCACCAAAACTTTACAACGAGTTCTACTGGCCATATCTGAAGAAGGTAATTGAGACTCTCGTTGAGAAAGGCTATAAAGGGTTCGTGTTCTTTGAAGGGGATCACCTACCGCATGTAGAAACAATACTGGAACTCCCTAAAGGTTGGGGTGTAGCTTGGTTTGAAAGGCCGAGG
This sequence comes from Candidatus Nezhaarchaeota archaeon WYZ-LMO8, assembly GCA_004347965.1. Taxonomy (GTDB): domain Archaea; phylum Thermoproteota; class Methanomethylicia; order Nezhaarchaeales; family WYZ-LMO8; genus WYZ-LMO8. The sequence continues at coordinate 10,302 of QNVF01000004.1, read as the reverse complement.
GACTTCATAAAGGCTTGGGAGACGCTTAAAGGACATACAACAGTGATGGGCGGTGTACCACCATCATTGATCGTTGGGGGGACACCTGAAAAAATTGACGAGTACTTAAAAGATCTTCTAAGTAAAGTGAAGCCTGAAGGAGGCTTCATATTATCACCTGGTGTGAATGAACTGCCTAAGGGCACACCCGTAGCTAATGTAAGGGCGTACATCAACGCTGGGTTGAAGCATGGTGCCTATTAAGACTCTCACTCACCATCACAAAAAAGATTCAATATATCTCAATAATCACATAACTATTTCTACTACTTCTTATTTTGCCGACTTGGCTTAAGTAATACTTAAATTGAGATGCTTGATATTTTAAGTAATCACGAGCAATGATCACATCACAAATTTGACTTTAAATACTAGGTCTTAATCTAGCTTCAAGCCTTACGTCCTCACGCCATCACTCACTTACTTACCCCGTGCTCAATGACCGTTACACACCACTTAATCGTTGAACTTTAATTTGCCCACCATAAATGGCGCTTAGCCTGCATAATTAAGCTTTAAACGCCTTACAAGTGAAAGAAAGTTCTGAGGGTTTTCTTATGTCTGAAGTTGAGAAAATAAAGGAGATCTTAAAGCAGAACCCTCAAGGTCTCCCTGCAACTAAGATAGCTGAGTTAACAGGTTTAAGCAAAGGCAAGCTAGCCAAAGCATTGAAGGAATTAGAGACCTCTGGTGAAGTCGTTGTAGAGGTTAAAGGTTGTAGAAAGACCTATAAACCCAAAATTTAAAAAATTCAACAACCTCCTTTTTCTTTAAGCTCTTAAGAGTCCAATATGTAGATTGCATGCCATTGCTATGGTCGTGAATCATAAGAGAAAATGTATGGGTCATGACGGCATACGTTTTCGATGATCTAAAACAATGTAGGGGATGTGTAAAAAAGCGCTTTAGAAGTATTGTGCTGCTTCTCTTCCAAGTACATACCTTGCTATAGCATTCTTCTGAATCTCTTTTGTACCCTCTACTATTTCAAGTTGCTTTGCAAATCTGAACCATCGTTCAACATCGTACTCAGCTATGTAGCCATACCCTCCAAGAACATCGATGGCTAAGTCGCATGCTTCAACAGCCAGTCTAGCTCCATACCACTTAATCATGCATGCCAACTTTATGGCTTCATCGAGGAGGGACCTGTCTTCTCGAGCTTTTTCAACTACTTTAGCAACTCTAAATATCATTGACTTTCCAAGCTCTATTCTGGTTGCCATCTCCACTATTCTATGCGCAAGACCCTGAAAGCCAGCAATCTTCCTTCCAAAAGCCTTCCTCTCCTTGGCGTATTGCACTGCTCTTTCAAGAGCTGCCTCGGCCGTGGCTATACCTAGACATCCAATTCCAACTCTAGCTTCATCCAAGAACATTATTGCTTGATAGAACCCCTTATTTAAATTCTGAGGTCCACCTAGGATATCGTCGTCTGTTACCTCCACATCACTAAACGAGACTTCGCCTGTAGGTGATGCACGCCAACCCATCTTACCTTTTATAAGGGTTGCATCAATTCCAGGTTTTCTCTCAACCACAAATATCGTCTGACCCCTATATGGAGGGTTCGCGTTGGGATCTGTTTGCACTAAAACACACGCTACACTAAATGTTGTGGCGTTTGTTATGAAGGTTTTCGTTCCATTTATCCTCCACACCTTATCCCCGACTTTTACAGCCTTAGTATCAAGTACCCGAGCTATATCGCTACCACCAGCTGGTTCCGTGAACATTCCAGCACTCGTTATCTCACCTTTAGCCAGCTTCGGCAGCCACTTAGCCTTCTGTTCATGCGTTCCAAAGTGGATGAGGAAGCTTGTACCAAAATGTCCAGCGTGTACAGCATTAGCAAGTGCTGGATCAGCCTTAGCAGTTTCGTAGGTGACTATTAGTTCCTCTATTAGACCATAGCCTTGCCCACCATACTCTTCAGGTATTCTCAAACCTAAAAAGCCATGTTGGCACATCTTCCTGTAGAGCTCCCATGGAAACTCCTCTTTCTCTTCGTACTCTCTCGACCTTTCAGGTGTGAACTCTTTTTTAGCGAACTCGCGAACTGCTTCTTGAAGCAATTTTTGTTCTTCAGTCAACTCAAAGCCTGAAAACATATAGTTGCCACCCTAACATCGCTTACTTTGTTTGAATTTTAAAATTTTTTGTGCCTTCTCCATGAGGGACAACATAAGTTATTCTGGCCTTCAAAGGCTTAACCTTTCACTGTAAAAGGTCTCTGAAGACGAATATCGGTAGGACAACTCGATGTCCTCATAATGGGACGTAGACTTGGCTAGTACTATTAATACCACTACTACGACATCTACGTGCAACTTTACGATATAGCAGGGATATGGACGACATTCATCATGGTGCAACTACGACCTCGATTGATACATCTATAAGCGTAAAACCTAAATTATCAGGAATGATACTAAAAATAGTCTAGGCAATAGACGTAGATGCGAGGATTTGGATATGAAGAGGACTAGGATATTGCTACTTCTTATTGTAGTTGTTCTATGCTTAGCCTTAGCTTCATACCTAAGCTATTATTATGGCTACACGACTGCAACCGCAGAGAGGATGGTTGTTGAAGAAGCACTAAGAGAAGAAGCATCTAAAGCTATCGAGGAAATTAAGAAAGAAGCCATTAGTGCTATAAAGGCACTTAAAGATGAGATTGCCAAAGCCATTGATGAGGCGGTTAAGGCAGCTAAGGCTCCTGTCTACGTTGTTGGGGTTGAACCTGTAGCAAACGTCACAGTCGAATGGCTCACTCCACTTGAGGGGGTGTTGGCGAAGCTACCTAAAACCGCTAACGTGATATTGAGCAATGGCTCGAAGGTTGTGTCAACACTAAACTGGACCTCTATAACTGACCCTCTCTTCCCAGAGTACAAGTACTCTCCTTACACAGCTGGAGTATATAGAGCGACGGCGACTGTCAGCCTTCCCTATGGGGTGTACTGTACAGATCCTAAGCTATTGATAGTGACCACGAATGTGACCGTGATGACCCCACTACTCCCATACCTATATCCTAACGCTACCCCCCTAACTGATCCACGCTACAAAGACCTATTCAATCAGCCTGGTACGTACAAGTCCGAGCGAATAGTTGTTGATGGATTAAATAGGACATACCACTACTACGTACCCTCATACTACAATGGAACTCAACGCATGCCGCTCGTAATCTCGCTTCACGGAGCGTGGTCGTGCGGCTTAGCTAACTTATTGGGCGCTGACGATTATGCTGAGAAGTTCGGCTTCATCCTAGTATGCCCAGACAGCTACGGCTACATATGGAACATACCAGGAGTTGTTGCTGGCGCTAACGTGACCATAGACGTCAACTTCATCTCTAAGCTGATCGATGTGATGAGCGAGAAGTACAACATAGACACTAAGCGCGTTTACGTTGTAGGGATTTCAGCTGGCGGAATGATGGCGACTTACCTCGCTCTCTACTTACCTCATAAAATTGCCGCCGTGGGGATAATAAGTGGAGCTCTATCTCTCGCTGCATTAGCTGATGCAGGAGTGAAGTTCCCGAGACCCATGACTTTCGTTATAACTGCTGGCACGTACGAATTGCTATTTGGCGCTCCATTCGATGAACACCTCCGTGCCCGCAAGGCCGTCACCTACTTAGTAGAGCAATTCAATTGTAGTCGTACACCAGAAGTAACCTTCTGGCCGGATCCAAAAGCTAAGGGAGTTTACTGGCCACCAACAGGTGAGCGCACAGCTGTTGTCCGTTACGTCTATAGTGGGGGAGTTGGTGGTGTACAGGTGGTGTACTTCGAGATTATCGGTGGAGGGCACTGCTGGCCTGGTGGAATGCAGTACTCTCTTCCAAGCAGTGTTGGTTGGGTAACATACCATGTAGAAGCGTGGAGCGACTGCTTGTGGCCATACCTCAGTAAATGCACTTTACCATAAACCTCTTTTTTACATGTTGCAAGCCACGTAAATCATTAGCTTGAGCTTCAGCTAGAATCCATGAGCGAACTAAGCTCTACGTACCGTATATAAGATGCTAAAGCTCACTAAAGAGCGTGACACCCAGGGTTCCGCTTCTAAATCTCGCTCTAAATGAAAAACGCTGTAGGTCAGTTCGTCAGATAAGCGTTAGTATGGTTTAGATAATAGGTATGCAGAAGACCATTAATGATAGCGAGTAGTCTCCATGAGCCATTTTTTAGGACTTTGGGGTGCGTAGTGGTTTAACGAAGAAGGGTTATAAGTAGGGAAACACCATCTTTAGAGTCGCACACAAAAACGACTGAGAGATAATAGTTGAGACAGTACACATGACGTTTAAACTGTTAACGTAGAAGGACCCCTATTTTCCTGTGAAGATATCAAATTGATATCCTCTCCTTATGAACTTCTAGGTCTCGATGAAGCTTTTCGTAAGCTTTAAGCGTTCTAGAATAGTGTATGACATGTGGCTTTAAATAAGATGTATGGAAAGGGGTTTGCGAGTGCTATTGTGTTATCAGTTTTGCTCACGATTACTCTTTTTTACTTGACCTTTGAGGTACCAAACTTCTTAGACAAGGTGCTTCACCAATACTTCCCCGAAGTCTTCTTCGATGTTGAAGCAATAGAGAAGATGCTTAGCACGCTAAGACCTATTGGGTATGCATCACTAACGGTAACCATCACTATAATAGTCTTGGGCTTCATAAATAAAAAGAGTGCCTTAACCTTCTTAGGATCTCTAGCCCTATATCTTCCAACCTTCGGTTACTTCGCGTTTGCAATGTTCTTTCTTACTGGTTTAGGAGCTTTAAGGGCTCTCTGGCTACCAATACTTGAATTCTCTCCTTCAATCTTAAAGTTGGGGTGTATAGTGTACATACCGATCTCGGTCATCCCATACGCACCCCTTATAGGGATGGTAATCACGTTCATCGGGCTACTAGTCTTCTCATTAGCTGCAACCACGTGGCTTTATGGAAGGTTTAAGGGTTATGAGCTGATAGACTTCTGGATTTACAAGTACAGTAGACATCCTCAGTATCTCGGCTTCATTCTCTGGAGTTATGGGCTCTTGATATTCGTGAGCTACAAGACCTACGTAAAAGGAGCGCTTGCAACCCCTCCAGCACTTATCTGGCTCGTATCGACGATGATTGTGATAGGGATAGCCCTCTTCGAAGAAATCGAGATAGTTAAAAAGCATGGAGAAAGGTATGAGGAATATCGCAAAAGAACTCCATTTATGATACCACTACCAAGACCGCTAACTAAGCTCATAATGTTACCTATGAAGATCGTGGGAGGTCATCCAAAGAGTATGAGGGATGTGATTGGTGCGATAATGTTGTATACAGCCATACTCGTGGCTTTATCATACATCTTAATGGTGATTTTAGGACCTTGACATTAGGTTGCGCATAGAAAGGCTTAGGGCTACATTCACTTAGTATGAAAAGGGCTATGAGGTCTCAATCTCCATATTCTTATACGTTCCTCTAATTCCGCTCTAGTGTAGCTAGGGTATGTAGCTAGCATGTTACTTAAAATGATGGGCACGTTCATGAAAACACTAGCTACGCTTTTGTTTTTAATTTTAACTTTAAACCATTGACGTGCTATCAAGACCCTTCATTGGAAATAGGCATTTGGATTATTCTCTCACTTCTTCTAAGCTTCTCCTTAGGCTCCCGCGTAAACCTCCATCGACCTCTTCCAAACGATCCTACTGCTATCTCAAGTTCATCTGCAAGCTTGTCGTTGATGAGAGGTTCGTCAGCTAGAGAAGAGACTACTACGTCAGCAGTCGCCCCCCTCCCATGCACGTCTTCAGCGATCATGCTAACCTTAGCCTTCATGGGGTAAAACCAAGCTCTTAACGGACCACCCGCAGTGTCGAGAATAACCTCTGAAGCTTCAATTGGCGGCCAAAGCTTAAGCTTGGCAGCCAAGCTTATTGGGATGAGCAGTTGAGGGGTTGGGGCCTCATAACCGCTGTTTAGCAGGGCTACAGTCTCAGTTGCTTTCTCATCTACTACGATTTTAAGCCTTAGTCTCACCGCCATTAGCTCGCACCTTAATTCTACCAACTCGTCCAATACGTTTGGAGACTATTCGCCCGACTTTAATCCTATCTTCAGGCAACGACTGTGCACCAAAGCGTCATGGCGACCTCCACATTTATATTCTTTACGAAAGAAGAGTAAAGGGGGTTAAAGCTTCATCAAATCTTTCGTCATGCATTGGCTTCGCGCTTTTAAGCTTTCGAGATCGTACAACACGGTTGTATTTCCAAGCATATCTTCTCTTCCACGTGTCTCGTCGATAGAGATCCTAGTCTCACTCGAAGCTTGGCGTGTCTCTCGATGAGGCAGCCTTCGAAAACTGCGATATTAAAGAGTTTCCTTACATGCTATTTAGCGTTCTGTAATTTCAATAATAAAAAACTACTAACATACCTCCATAAAGCATGGAGGTATGTTAGTAGTTTTTTATTCACCGTAGATAGCTCGAGCTCCTGCTATGTCCCCAGGCTCTAGTGAACGTTTTATCTCTTCACCGTAGCTTGTGTAGCCGTACATGGTCATTGCCCAGTACTCCGGATCGTAGAGGTCGTCTAGCCCAATGAAGTGGCCAGCTTCGTGCGTCATTACGTTTCTAATATCGAATTTATTGGTGAAGTCTATCGTCGTTTCATTTCCATCCGCTATCCCCCACTTGTAGTAGGAGTTAAGCACTATGTCCGCATCAACTATCTCCCTAGTGGAAGAGTCGTACCATATTACCGTGTACGCCACAATACCTGGCTGACTACGCCCCCACGTGATAACGTTCTTAAAATCAGGAGCTCCTATACTAGCCTTAGCTTTATAATCGATTCGCGGATTGTCGTTGAATAGCTCAGCAGAGACCACTTGATCCCAAGCTTCCACAGCTTGTCTTATCTCATTCACTACTAAGGTCTCCTTCAACCCCAGCTTAACTCCACCGCTTGGATTTATTGTGTAGGGGACGCCGTTAAGATACTTGCTAAGATTCCAACGCACTCCTATTAACTCATAGCCGTCAGCAGCACCGTCTCTATCTGGGTCTCCTATGTCCACCACGTAGTGTATAATTGCAATCCTCGTGTACCTTCCAAGCCTATCGACGACCTTCCTCCTCCCAAGCCACTCCTTCGGCATATCATCCTCGTTACTCATAGCCATCGCTGAGGCTATGTGAAGCGTAGAAGACAGAATCAAAAGCGCTATCAATAGCGTTAGGACTAGCTTCCTCAATTTTTTAGCCTCGCAAGTAGAGGGCAGCACTTGCTATTTAAATCTGCCCTTTTGTTAAACAAAACCGTAAGGGATTTGAGGGTTAACGACATTACCCTCCTTTCTAAGAGGGACTCAAGGACTCCCTAATCGAATGAGCCACGGAGCATCAACAGCGTTACATAAAATAAGTTAAGCAAGGGTGATAAGAAGATGTAGATGCTGTGTGAGACGCTGAACTTTAGAGGTATTGAGAGCGATGCACGGTTGGGGGACTCGACTAAGACCCTATTTATTATTGATGAAATTACGTTAGACTCTCTTAAGTGACTATAACCGCTTAACCCGACATTACTCTCTTAGCGAGCTCTTTAGCGAGCACCTTCAGGTTATTTGCGGCTTGTACGTCAGGTACAACGTTGATCTTTATGGACCCCACTAACTCGATCTTAGCGTCTTTGAGCACTTCTTCGAGTTGCTTATCTGCATTGCTCCCCCAAGCGTATAGGACTATTACGACTGCGTACTTCGTAGGAGCTCTAAGTAGCTTAGCTAAGTAAGCGAACTGAAGTGCTAATGGATGAGCCTGCGTGATGACTGTAGGGGTCGCTATGACCACAGCGCTTGAATCCACTAAATCCTTTGCTAGATCACCTAAGTCCGCTACGACTAAGTCATGGAGGACCACGTTGATACCTTCCGAAGCTAACTCGTCTGAGAACAATTTAACGATATTTCTAGTGTAGCCCCACATAGATACGTACGCTATAACAACCTTCTTCTCTACTTCGCCACGCGCCCACTTCCAGTACCTATCAATGATCTCTTTAGGTTCCCTGTATATTGGGCCATGCGATGGTGCTATCATGTTTACCTCTAGCTCGGAGATCTTCTTCAAAGCGCTTAGCGCGTTGGCTCTAAAGGGCATCATTATTTCCCCAAAATACCTTTGCGCATGCGTTGCTATACCATCAACATCCTCGCTCCACAATCCCTGAGCTACGTGAGCACCGAAGAAGTCGCATGTGAAGAGTATCTTATCCTCAAGCAGGTAAGTGAACATGGTTTCAGGCCAGTGCAACATAGGGGCCTCGATGAACTTCAAAACCCTCTTACCCAAAGTTATTGAGTCTCCATCCTTAACCACCTGTACTCTATTTTCTGGTACTTTATAGAAGAGCTTAGCCATCCTAGCTCCAGTCGACGTTGTAACTAACTTAGCTCTAGGAGCTATACTTAATACTGCTGGAATAGCACCAGCGTGATCTGGTTCTGCATGGTTCATGATTACGTAGTCTATTCTGCTTGGATCAGTTACGCTTCGAATTCTACCAATTAACTCATCCTCAAAACCGGGGTTAACGGTGTCGATTAGCGCTATGGACTCATCAACGATAAGGTACGAGTTGTAGGAAGTGCCGAGAGGCAACGGAATCAGTGAGTCGAACAGTCTCCTACTAACATCTCTAGCTCCAACCCAGTAAACATCCTTTACTAGCTCAAAACTCCTAAGAGAGGACGTGGACATCCCCTCAATATCTTAGTTGAGAGGTATTATTAAGTTAATCACAGTATCGTCGTTATACGAAGCCAGTGTCTTTGTTTAATCGTCGGGGTGTTTAATCGTTGGAAGCGGCATTTTGTGATAATACATCGTGGTGAATCTTCGAAGTTCTAAGGCTTCTACATTTAAGGAAGACCATAGCGCATTGATTAGCTTTAACCCCTTGCACTATACAAGCATGCAATTAACTCGCAATCACATCATAATCCCACTTAGAGACAGGTTAAGGTCTAGCCTACAGCAAATAGCCGAGCTTTATAGCCAATTACTCACGCCATCAATAGGCTTTGCAGAGCATGGTGCCGGTTCTCATCGAGCTTGCGCAATTGTTATACCATTACACTACGCATAACAACTAATTGGTGTTGGGGTAATGGGGAGGGTCAAGATAATCGATTTAAGTTTGCCGATTGAGCATAATTCTCCATTAGAGCCAGAGCTGTATAGGCCAAAAATCAGGTATGTAGATCATAGAGAAGGGGCAATCGATATGCAAAGACTGCTTGGAGTGGACCCACGAGACCTAGTGTACTCTGGAGGACTTGGATGGTCCATCGAGGAGGTAAGTGCCATAACGCATACGGGTACACACTTAGACGCTCCGTGGCATTTTCACCCCATATCGGAGGGTAAGCTCGCTAGGACCATAGATCAGGTGCCGTTGGAATGGTGCTACTCTGATGGAGTAATCTTGGACCTTAGGCATAAGAAGCCTGGAGAGTACATCACTGTTGATGACTTAAAGGGAGTACTGGACAAGATTGGGTACACAATAAAGCCATATGACATAGTCCTCATAATGACTGGCCGTGATAAATATGCTGGGACACCGGAGTACTTCGAGCAGCCTGGGATGTCAATGGAAGCTACCTTATGGTTGGTCGAGCAGGGCGTCAAGGTCATGGGCATTGATGCCTACACATTCGATAGGCCATTTAAGTACATGGCGGATGATTACAAGCGAACTAGAGACGGCAGGGTAATATGGCCAGCGCACTTTGCAGCCATAACGAAGGAGTACTGTCACATTGAGAAGCTAGCGAACCTGGATAAGGTTCCAAGACCCCACGGATTCAAGGTAGCTTGCTTTCCAATAAAGATAGCTCGTGCATCTGCGGCATGGTGTAGAGCCGTTGCAATAATTGAAGAGTAAGTGTGAGTCGACATCTCAGCATCTTCTACTTTTTCATGTATCTTCTAGGTATGGCTGTCGATACTCATACGAAATTAAGTGGCTACGTACTTGTCACAACATTTTTGCTCATTAGTGTTGAAGCTGCCGAAAATGATGGTAGAGTACTTTAAACTAATGCTTCAGTGCCCTATCCGCTTTAAATGCTTCTTGAATCATTTACACTTGGTGTTATGTTGCTCGGTAAGTCTCTATGCAAAAACATCGAATCTACAGCCATTATTAGCAAGAAGGTTACTAATACAATTTCACTCTCTTAT
>QNVF01000039.1 GCA_004347965.1 Candidatus Nezhaarchaeota archaeon WYZ-LMO8 | reverse complement strand
GGAGTAGGTAACTCATGTTTTACGTGTATTTCGTAGGTACGGCTGGCTCTGGAAAGTCCACGTTAGTTGATGTGTTTTCGAGATGGCTTAGAGATCGAGATCAAGACGTCACAGTAGTAAACCTAGATCCAGGAGCTAAATGGTTGCCTTATGGGCCCGATGTCGATGTTAGAGATTACATAAGCTTTGAGAAGGTTATGACCGAGCTTACTTTGGGGCCTAATGGAGCATTCATAGCGTGCGCAGACATGATAGCTAGCTTTGCTGAGAGACTGAAGGAGGAGACTGAGAAGGATAACCCAACATATGTGCTAGTAGATACACCAGGTCAGATGGAGCTTTTTGCTTTTAGAGAAGCAGGTAGAGCTATAATATCGACATTGTGCTCCGAGAGAACAGCAGTAGTGTACCTCATTGATGCAAGCTTAATGAGGAAGCCTAGTAGCCTTGCATCATCATTGTTGCTCTCAGCCTCGGTTCGCTTTAGCTTATTGAAGCCTCAAGTATGTATCTTATCAAAGTCAGACCTCTTGACTAAGAAGGATCGTGAAATAGCATCAAGATGGTTTGAACATATAGAATACATATCCAGCATAATAGGTAAGGAGGAGAACCCCCTTTTAGGTGATTTTAGTCGAAGCATCATGCTAACATTGACTGAACTTGAGAGCTTAACGAATATAATCCCAGTTTCCTCAATAACTGGTGAGGGGTTAGATGAATTATTTGCAGAGCTACAAAGAATATTTGCTGGTGGAGAGGAAGAGTTTGTTGATGTTGGTCCCTTCAGAATTGATGACATTTGGTACTAAAATTGGTGTTACCCTTGAGATCATATGTGAAAGATTGTAGAGACAAAGAAGCTGAAGAGGAGCTTAGACTAAAGTGTGAATTAAACAAGATGAGAGAAGAAATTAATAGTTTATACAAAGACCTTGAGGAGAAGAAGAAGTTAAGAGGAGAGCTGAAGAATGAGATAGCATGTTTAAGGCAAGAGATCAAAAGGTTAAAGAATGAGATCTTAGACAAAATACAACAAATTTTAAGGAAGAAAGAAGAGCTTAAGGCTCTAAAGGTGGAAGATAGGAGATTACGAGAAGAAGTCAAGGCTTTAAGATTAAAGCTTGGAAGAAGGAATATCGATGAATTAAAGAAGGAATTGGACCTCTTAGAGTGGAAGTATCAAACATCTTCACTAAGCCTCGAAGAGGAAAAGAACTTCGTGAGGACAATAGAGAAAACTAGATTGTTAGTCTTCATAGCTGAAAAGCTTTATAGAAAAGAGGACGAAATTCGTAGGAATGAGTTGATGCGCAGCCAGGTGGCGGAAGAGCTAAAACAACTGAAAAGTGAGGTTGAAAGGTTTAAAGAAAAGCTTTCAGAGACTAGACAGAAGCTTGAAGTTATAATTCAGAGGAGAGGGGAAGCTGAGGAGAGCATTAAGACCATTAAAGAGAAGATCTCATTACTAAAGAAGAGGAGGGAGGAGCTAAAAGAGGAATTAAAGAACCTCTTGAGAGAAATTAGGAAAAAAGAGGAAGAGATTTTAATCAAAAAAATCGAGGAAGAAGCTACAAAGCTTGTGGCTAAGGAGGAGGAGCTTGAAAAGGTTTATGAGAAAATGCTTGAAGAGCTTAAGATGGGAAGAAAGGTAAGGCTTTAAGTGTTTGCTATGAGCTCCCTCTTCGGGAAGAAACTCTTGGTTTTATACGTTGACAGGGATGGAGACATAAGTAACGTTACTGGAGTTAAAACACCAATTATTGGTAAGGATGCAAACCTCAAGGTAGCTACAGAGTTCATTCTTAAAGTGCCCGATGAAGCTGATGCCAATGCTCTCTTTGCAGCCATTAAGCTTTACAATGAGTTAGTTAAAGAGGGGTTCAATTGCGAAATTGCAACTGTTGCAGGCTCAAGAGAGGGGGGAATTAAGGCAGACATGAAAATTGCAAGCGAAGTCGATGCAATCCTTAAGGATTATGATGCTGATGGAATTATTTTTGTGAGTGATGGAGCATCAGATGAGCGAGTCATACCTATATTGCAGGCTAGAGTCCCTATAGTCTCTATAAACAGAGTACTCGTGAAGCAAGTGCGTGAAATAGAAGATGCTTACTCTCTCTTCGTTAAGTATTGGAGGAGTATTGTTGAGAACCCTAGATACTCTCTCTACGTGCTAGGATTACCGGGAATTTTTTTAGTGGCATTAGCAGCGCTCATCTGCTTAGGTTATGCACACTACGCAGGAATAGCATTATTATTGATCATAGGGCTGACGATGTTGGTTAAAGGTTTCAGTTTAGATAAGAGACTCTCTCAAAGCTGGTCAACAGCTCCAGTCCTCTTCTTTGGCTCCTTTATAGCTACAATAACAATTATCGTGGCTCTATACCTAGGAGCATCAGCAGTATTTTCAGCCATCAACAAATATCCGTCTTTAACTATAGGAGAGCTTATAGGGATATACCTCTTAAATCCAAAGAGCTATAACCCCATAACGTTTGATGTTACAACTATAGACCTTATAGTAATAGCATCCATAATATTACTGGCTGCTAAAGGTATGCATAAGCACTTATTAAGCGAACAGAAGTTATGGCATGAAATAGTGTCAGCGATATTCTGTGCCTTATTGAGACAGCCTTTAGTGGAAGCGTCACTACTTCTCTTAGATCCTACAAGGACGCCATTGATCTTTGCTACTTGGACAACTATTGTTGTGACGATCACGGTAGCGCTTACAGCCTTCTTCATAGTCTACGAAAGGTTAAAGCGATAGCTTATTTCCTACTACGAAGTAATATTATGTAGGTGAGCGTGATCAAATGGGTGGTCGTAGGAGAAGAAGAAAGATAATTAAGAGGGTTGTGCGCAAGCCACCCAAGGTATTCAGATGCCCTAACTGTGACATGATTAGCGTGACAGTGAACATTGAAGATGAGGAAGCTGTAGTCTTATGTGCTAATTGTGGTCTGATGTGGAGAATGGAGAGAATGAAGAACTATGAGATGGTTCATTACTATAACGTTTTCATCGATAAGTATTATCTAGGCGAACTAAGTAAAATCGCTAAAGGTGAAAGCGGTGAAAGTGGAAAAGTATCTTAACGACGAGATAGAAGCTAAAGGATCAATACACATATCGCTTCTCGATCCTGAGAAGCTAACGCCTACAGAGACTGCTAAGTTAGTGAGGATAATAGAGGACTCTGGGAGTACAGCTATAATGGTTGGTGGAAGCTTAAACGTAAACGAGAGCTTGATGGACGATCTGATAAAGATAATCAAGGAGAACTGCGATTTACCGGTCATAAACTTTCCAAGCAATGTCAACACCATAAGTCGTTACGCTGACGCTATATGGTTTATGTCGCTCTTAAACTCTCTGAACCCCTACTTCATAATAGGAGCTCAAGTTCAAGGAGCAGCTATAGTTAAGAAGTATGGTCTAGAAACGTTGCCCATGGGTTACATCGTTGTAGGTGATGGTGGGACTGTAGGTATAGTTGGTCAAGCGAGACCTATACCACCACATAAAGCTGAGGTCATAACTCTCTATGCACTAGCTGCACAGTACTTAGGCATGAGGTACGTCTACATTGAGGGAGGATCTGGTGTTTCAGAGCCTGTTCCACCAGATACTGTGAGGTACGTGAGAAGCCAAGTTAGCGTAAGACTAGTTGTGGGTGGAGGGATAAAGCGAAGAGAGCAAGCTGAAGCCTTGGCTGAAGCAGGAGCTGACATTATCGTAACTGGGACTATACTGGAGGGCAATGATATAGAAAAGAAGCTCAGGGAAATAGTCGATGGAGTTCATGCAGGTGGTAAGAAAAGGATGAGAAGATCTAGCTAGACTTCTCTTTCCGATACTTCGGGCAATAAGCTTTTATTACTTCAGGATCTAAGCGCTTCCACTCAGACTCTGGTATGTACTCGATTAGTAGGTTCCACGCTATTTCAAGCGTTGTATCAAGGCTTCTATTTTCGTAGACACCTTGATTTATAAAACGTCTCTCAAAAGCATCACCAAAAGCTAGGTAAGCCTTATCCCTCTCAGTTAATGCCTCCTCCCCCACAACAGCCACGAGACTTCTTAGGTCTTGAGCCTCGCTATAGCAGTAGTAGAGCATGTCGCTTAACTGCATATGATCCTTCCTAGTATACCTGGTTGCTTCCTTCATTAACCTACTTAATGATGGTAGAGGGTTTAATGGTGGATATATGCCCTTACGATGCAGCTCTCTGCTCATTATCAGCTGACCTTCAGTTATGTAACCCGTTAAATCGACGACCGGGTGAGTGATGTCGCCTCCAGGCATTGTAACTACAGGTATGAGGGTTATTGAGCCCTTTCTTCCACGGATTCTTCCACACCTCTCATAAATTTGAGCTAGAGACGTGTAAAGGTAACCAGGGTAACCTCTTCTACCAGGTACTTCAGCTCTTGCAGCACTTATCTCTCGAAGAGCTTCGCCGTAATTCAACATGTCCGTCATTATTACTAATAAATGCATGTCGTGCTCAAAAGCAAGGTACTCAGCTACTGTTAGAGCTACGTGGGGGGTAATTACACGCTCTATGGCTGGGTTTTCAGCTAAGTTTAAGAAAGTTACAAGCCTCTCTATAGCCCCTGTCCTTACGAACTCGTTCCTAAAGAACATGGCTTCTTCAGCTGTTATCCCTATCGCTGCGAAGACTATAGCGAACTCCTCCTCCTTACCCGGAATGGTAGCTTGGCGAGCTATTTGCGCAGCGAGGATGTTGTGAGGGAGCCCTGCTTCAGTAAAAATTGGTAGTTTCTGACCTCTGCTTAAAGTATTCATACCATCTATCACACTTATCCCAGTCTGAATAAACTCTTTAGGATATTCACGTGCTGATGGATTTATTGGTGAACCATAGACATCAAGCTCCTCTTCAGGTATTATTGGTGGACCCCCGTCTATTGGTTGACCCTTACCATCAAATATCCTTCCAAGCATTTCCATGGAAACTGGAACCTTTAATGTCTCACCTAGGAAAGTAACCGCTGTCCTCTCAATATCGAGACCACTCGTGCCTTCGAACACTTGGACGACTGCATATCCGTCAGCACTCTCTAAGACGACTCCTGACCTCATTTCTCCGCTTCCGGTTTCAACCTTAACCAGCTCATTGTAAGCTGCATCATTAACGTTTTTAACTATTAGTAAGGGTCCTGAAATTTCGCTTACTGTCCTGTACTTCCTCGCCTTAAATGCTGATAGCGGAATCGACAACCTTCACACACCCCTACACTACAACAACTTTCTGACTCTTTACTAATGAGGTGATTTGCTCATCTATCTTCCTCATCACATCTTCCACCGTATCCTTAATCTTATCGTATGGTACTATCTTCATCCTAGCTATGTCCTCTCTAACCGGTAACCTTAAGATCCTGGTTAATGGTGCTCCGTTTGCTATAGCTTCTCTCACCTTTTTATTGAAGTAGAGTATGACCTTGAGCATTAAGTAGCTCTTCTCTATTGAACAATAAGTGTCCACCGGATGATACGCATGTTGCATTAAAAAGTCTTCTCTTATCATCCTCGCAACTTCAAGTGTTGCTCTATCAGCTTCTGGTAGAGCATCAGGGCCAACTAACCTTACTATTTCAAGTAGCTCGGCTTCCTTCTGAAGAATGGCCATAACCTCTTTACGCAGTTCTGGCCAGTCGGGTGCAACATTATTTCTAAACCATTCTTCTAGCGTCTCTAGATAGAGGGAGTAGCTCGTCAACCAATTTATAGCTGGGAAGTGCCTCCTGTAGGCAAGAGCTGTATCGAGAGCCCAGAAGACCTTGACTATTCTGAGAGTTGCTTGAACGACTGGTTCAGAGAAGTCACCTCCCGGCGGTGAGACTGCACCTATTATAGAGACTGAGCCCACTCTATCTTCAGAACCTAGCGTGACAACTCTCCCAGCCCTCTCATAGAACTCAGCCAATCTAGCACCTAAGTATGGTGGGTAGCCTTCTTCACCAGGCATTTCCTCCAGCCTTCCTGAGATTTCTCGAAGAGCTTCAGCCCACCTCGAAGTGGAGTCAGCCATTAGAGCTACGTCGTAGCCCATATCTCTAAAGTACTCTGCTATTGTAACGCCCGTATATATGCTAGCTTCCCTTGCTGCTACTGGCATGTTGCTAGTGTTGGCTATCATCACAGTCCTCTCCATAAGCGGTCTACCAGTTCTTGGATCTCTGAGCTCAGGGAAACGCTCAAGCATCTCGGTCATTTCATTACCTCTTTCACCACAACCTATGTAGACTATAACCTTTGCATCTGCCCACTGTGCTAATTGATGCTGTGTCACGGTCTTTCCAGTACCAAAGCCTCCTGGTATGGCTGCTGTTCCTCCCTTAGCTATTGGGAAAAGGGAGTCTATTATTCTTTGACCTGTTAGTAGAGGTTGTATGGGATCTAGTTTCGTTTTATATGGTCTTGGCTTACGAACTGGCCATCTCTGCATCATTGCTAGCTCGTGTAACGCGCCATTAGGGGCTCTAACCTTGGCTATCACATCCTCTACTGTGTAGTCCCCTTCAGGAGCTATCTCCTCTAGTACTCCTTGAACATCTGGTGGAACCATTACCTTATGGACCACTAAGGGGGTCTCTGGAACCACTCCTAATATGTCTCCCCCTGTAACTTTGCTTCCAGCCTTAAGCTTAGGCGTGAAAGACCACTTCTTGTCTCTTGGGAGAGCCGGAGCAGAGACTCCTCTCGCTATGAAGTCTCCCGTGTTCTCCTTAATTATTTCGAGAGGTCTTTGGATACCATCGTATATTTGCGATAGTATTCCAGGACCTAATTCAACCGATAGCAATTGCCCCGTACCCACAACCTTCTCTCCAGGTCTTAGCCCGCTAGTCTCCTCGTAGACTTGTATTGTCGCTAAGTCCTCTTGAAGCCTGATAATCTCACCTATCAAATTTAGCTCTCCGACGTTTACGAGCTCGAACATCTGGCTGCCCTTCATCCCCTTAGCGACTACTACTGGTCCGGCTATCCTAACTATTCTTCCAGTGCTCGGCATACTCTCACCACTCTATTTTATTACAACCTCGACTCCAATGGTTCTTTTAATGAGTTCACTCATGTAGTCACGTGCACCCTCTTTGGCTTTCCCACTAGGTATGACCGCTATGACTGGTTGCTTTAACTTTAAATACTTATCGTAAAACTTCGGTATTTCAAGAGCGTAGCTCTCCTCCACCAATATTAAAGCGACGTCCCCTCTCTTTATCA
This sequence comes from Candidatus Nezhaarchaeota archaeon WYZ-LMO8, assembly GCA_004347965.1. Lineage (GTDB taxonomy): Archaea > Thermoproteota > Methanomethylicia > Nezhaarchaeales > WYZ-LMO8 > WYZ-LMO8. Next base: position 4,116 of record QNVF01000039.1, on the reverse strand, counting down.
ATACTAGTAACTTTTCATCGGCATCCTGATAGTTTGAGGCTACGAGCCCCTCATTAACCCCTGCTAACCTTAAACCTGCAACAAAGTCTTGAGAGCCTACAGCTATGATTTTCATCCCTCAACACCACGCATCTTTTTAACTTAATCTTCTAAATACCTCTTCCTGGTTCATTATCGTTTCACAGTATTTACACTTTATTTTTAAAGGTTCTCTACTTAGAACGAGGAACTTGCTTTGAACTTGCGGTTCATGATTTGTAATACAGGTTGGGTTGCTACACTTTATTATTCCAACGATTTCTTCCGGTAGTATTAGTCTTTCCTTTCTCACAACTTGATAGTCTTTTATGACGTTTAGTGTCACTTTAGGTGCTATAAGAGCTATCTTACTGACCTCTGATGGGCTTAAGTATCTCCCCTCGATCTTAATTATGTCTTTGGTGCCTAATTTTTGGCTTGGTACGTTCATCGCTACGGTTATTATGTAGCCTTCCTTTCCTGTTATCCCTAACATCTCGAGGATCTTAAGTGCTGTTCCAGCTCTTAGATGATCTATCACGATGCCTTCCTTTATCTTTTGAACGCGTAGTTCTCTGTCGATCGCCATCCTAAATTGCACCTTAAATACTTAAGCTATCGGAGTCTAAATAATTTCTGAGGGGTTTTCGCTTGTCGATATCTTTAAGTGGACGAGACTTGATATCGATTAATGATGTTACGAAAGAGGAAATGCTGGCAATTTTTAGGGAAGCAACTTCTTTAGAGCCTTACGCTAGGTCGAAGAGCGATGTTCTGAAGGGAAAAGTCATGGCCCTGCTGTTTTTTGAGCCCAGTACTAGGACTAGGTTGAGTTTTGAGGCGGCCATGAAGCGTTTAGGTGGCGACGTTATAGGCTTTGAAGAGCCGTCCATGACTTCCATAGCTAAAGGTGAGAGCTTAATAGATACGGCTAAAGTGATTGAGAATTACGCGGATATAATTGTCGTGAGACATCCATTTGAAGGTGCAGCTAAAGCAATAGCTGATGCAGTTCAAATACCGGTAATAAATGCTGGTTCAGGAGCTTTGTCTCATCCAACTCAAGCTCTCGTAGACTTATACACCATATGGAGGGAGAAAGGCAGGATAGATGGCTTAACAATATTATTCTTCGGGGACTTAAAATATAGTCGAGCCGTACGCTCCTTGGTTCGTGGATTACTCAACTTCAATGTGAGCTTCATTTTTGTATCGCCAGAGCTCTTAAAATTGAGGGAAGAAGAAAGAGAGTTCCTCAAATCAATGAGCATACCGTTTATAGAGAAAAGCTCGTTAACCAGCGATCTCGCAAGAGAAGCTGACGTTGTGTATGTAACGAGGATACAGCGAGAACGATTCACAGATCCTATGGAATACGAAAGAGTAAAGGGGTCTTACAGGTTATCTATGGAGCACCTTCAACATGTAAAAAACGATTTAATAATTTTGCATCCCCTGCCGAGAGTTAACGAGCTGGATTGGGAAATAGATAAAACCCCCTATGCCAAGTACTTCAAACAAGTGTTTTACGGGCTTTTAGTCAGAATGGCCCTCTTAAAGATGATGTTAACTTAAGTACCCCCAAGTCGCTTACTGAATTTTACGCCACTCCTCCTCTAACTTCTCCCCTTCTTCATCGCTAACATTGAAGACTTCATAGTTACCAGCCTTCTCTGCTAATGCTTGAGCTAAGAGGTGATAGCATAGAGGGCTCTTCCTCCTCGAAATCACGTTTATGTAGAAGTCATCACACGAACAGTATAATCTCGGTATTACCCAATAATCTCTCTCCTTGCCTACGACTACCCATACTACGCGTCCACTAGGTTTGAAAATGTACTTCTTAACCCTCCCCCTACTTACTGTCTCAAGTGCCTTCTTTAAGCGCTTCAACGTCACCTCTTCAATCGTTACTCCGAGCTCTTGTAATGTTTGTATTACATGCTGAGACATCTAAACTGTTGAGACTTGTAGCTATTAAATAAATGTTAGTTGCCATAATAGTATGTGGAGCAACTCTATGGCTAAGATCAAGTTTGTGACGAATTCTCCCATATCAATAATAGTTACCGATAAGGGAGATAAGATAGTAACCGCATCCGACCTTCACATAGGTCTAGAGTATGAGCTTCAGAAACTTGGGTTTAAGGTTCCATCGCAGACAAGCGAGATTACGAAGAGCTTATCTGACTTATTAACTTCGATAAAACCTGACATACTAATTCTGTTGGGCGACGTGAAACATGAAATTAAGAGACTTAGGAAGAGAATTGAGGTTGAGGTGGAAGGTTTTGTTAGGAAAATGTTGGAATTGACTGATAGAGTAGTCATTATCATGGGCAACCACGATGGCTCACTAAAGCGTCTAAGAATCGATGGTGTGGAAATCCATGATGCTTCTGGCGTCTCAATAGGTGATGTCTCATTCATCCATGGAAATGCGTGGCCAAAGCCAGAACTTTTTATGAGCAATGTGCTCGTAATGGGACATGCCCACCCGTCCCTAACGATACCTTACAAGGAAGGTAGGGTTTGGATTGTCTACTATATTGGTAAGAAAATGAGGGAGAAAATTAGTAAGAAGTTTAAGGTCGACGTTAACATCAAGAGACTAATAGTTCACCCAGCTTATAATAACTACTTGGGTAGTGGCTCGTTAAGTATGAAAACCTTTCGAAAACTAAGCCCTCTCTTTAGAGGGCTCATTAATCCGCTTAGAGGATACGTTTATTGTCTGGATGGTACCTTCATCGGTAGATTTTCCTCGGTGATGTCTGAGATCGGATAACCTTCTTTCTTAAGTATACTTCTTGCAACTATAATGCCAGACGCGGATGCTTGAACGAGACCCCTCGTTATTCCAGCACCATCACCAATAGCGTACAGGTTTTTAACTTTGGTCTCCAGCTCCCTAGTTAACTCAAGTCTCGAGGAGTAGAACTTAACTTCAACACCATAAAGTAATGTGTACCTTGAGTATACTCCGGGGGTTATCTTGTCCATTGCTTGAAGCATTTCTAATATATTGGCGAGGTATCTATAAGGCAGTACGAAGCTTAGATCTCCTGGCGTAGCTGATTTTAATGTGGGTTCTACGATATTCCTCTTTATTCTCTCGGGGGTTGATCTTCTACCTTCCTCAAGGTCTCCTAGTCTCTGAACAATTATGCTCCCGCTTAGCAGGTTCGCTAAGTGCGCTATGTATTTTCCATAGGCTATAGGCTCTTTAAAGGGTTCTGTAAACGATGTACTAACTAAGATCGCAAAGTTCGTGTTATTGGTCCTCTTGTTAAGGAAGCTGTGACCGTTAACTGTTATGACTCCATCGTAGGACTCTGTTATTACTTCACCATAAGGATTAAAACAGAAGGTTCTAACCTGATCGTCAAAGCGCTTTGAATAGTATATTAGCTTAGGTTCATAGAGGTACTTTGTTAGCGGCTCCATGACCGGTGCGGGGACCTCAACTCTAACACCTATGTCAACGGGGTTGTTGTACATCTTGAAGTTCAACTCCTTTGACATCTCCTTTAACCACTCAGCACCACTCCTTCCAGGAGCTAATACAACATACTTAGCTCGTATCTTAGTTCCATCAGCAAGCTCTACTCCTACGGCTGAAGATCCATCAACAAGAACTCGAGTGGCCATCCTCCTCGTGAGTATCTTAACTTGCTGAGCCAAGTAATCTCTCATGGCCTTAATTACTTCAACACACTTCTCAGTACCTAAATGTCTAATCTTGACGGGTACCAGTTTTAACCCAGCTAGTTGAGCACGTCTTTGAAGCTCTTCTATAGCATCTACATCAGTTCCAAAGACTACATCTGGTGCACCAAATGTGAGGTATATCTTATCCACGTACTCTATCAGTTTTGCTAGCTCCTCCCTACCAACATAGTTTTCAAGCCATCCACCTACGTTAACAGATAAAGTCAGCTTCCCATCACTGAAGGCCCCTGCCCCACCCCATCCACACAACATGGAACAGGGATTACAGTTAGCACATTCACGGCCAATTCTAGTGAAGCATCTCCGCTCCTCTATGTCAGGTCCCCTATCAACCATTACTACTCTTAACTTACTTCTTTGAGTTAG
>QNVF01000038.1 GCA_004347965.1 Candidatus Nezhaarchaeota archaeon WYZ-LMO8 | reverse complement strand
GTCCTAGAGTTCATAGTAGATGGCATAAACGGTTGGTTATTTGGAGAAGACTTGAGAACCCTGATAGACTACTACTCTCCTGAAGCTCAGAAAATCAATGAAAAAGAGTACGCAGAGTTCCGAGACCAGTTTCTAAAAATCTATGAAAAGTTCAGAAACGACCCTGAGAGCTATTACAAAGTAGGCTCTAATGCCTTAAGGACCTTCGTAGCCAGAGCAAACATGGAGAGAGTCATGAGGGAGTACTATCCAGGACTTACGAAGTTAATAGCCTAAACAGGGCTAGAAGCAATCTCGTCAATCCCTCAGAAACTCGTTAATTAAAATGTCGCTAATTGCATGTTAAGCTAGATGGAACCTCTATGATGCCTGAGGACTTATTTAATTTTGTTATTGGTCTTGGCGTCTTATCGTTCTTGATATTTGGGATGGTTCTTCGATCTCGAAGGCCAAAGACACCAATTTGGAGCATAATGGCATTCTCTGCATTCGTAATCGTAATTTCGGGCCTTACACCCATAGAATCCATAGCCCATGTAATGGATTTCGATGTTATATTGTTTTTAATTGGAATGTTCAGCATAGTGGCTGTAGCAGAGAGCTCAGGTCTACTAGACTCGATAGCGCATCTCGTGCTCTCACGCTTTAAGGGTACGTATACGATGTTGATATTTCTATCGTTAACCATGGGCTTGCTCTCATCGATAGCTGTGAACGATACAGTCGCACTCATGGGACCTCCGATAGTGTACTCCATAGCAAAGTCTATGGGTATAAACCCCAAACCCCTCTTCCTACTCTTGGCCTTCTCAATAACGATAGGATCAACAACTACGCCGATAGGCAATCCACAGAACATGCTTATAGCGATAAATTCTGGAATGAAGTGTCCATTCATAGATTTTATGAAGTACCTCTCTATACCAACAATAATCAACCTGGTTGTCACAGCATTAATTGTAGCTAAGGTCTACAAGCTAAATGGCGCGTTCTTAGGAAGCTTGAACGAAGTGCGGAGCCATATAAACAACATTAGAGACGCCCTTGTAGCTTCAGTACTATTAATCGCTGTTATAGTGTTCCTAGTAGTTAATGATGTTATGGCCCTATTAGGGTTACCCCACATAGAGAATAGAGGCTTCATACCCTTCATGGTTGCAGCTGGTGGTTATCTCCTAGTATCAAATCCGCGAGATGTCCTACGAAGAGTCGATTGGGGCACCATAGTGTTCTTCATGACAATGTTCATAACGATGAGCGGTGTATGGAGAAGCGGGGTCTTAAACTCCCTATTAAGCTTATTTATGCCCAGTAAGAATACATGGCCATTCGATTACTTTGGTATTACTGCATGCTCTCTTGTACTGAGTCAATTATTGAGCAATGTCCCGTTCACTAAGCTCTTCCTGGATTACATGAAGACACTAGGCTACACGCCTTCAGACGTGAATTCCTGGATAACACTCGCTATGGCGTCAACTATAGCTGGAAACCTTACTTTACTTGGTGCAGCCTCAAACATAATAATCATCGAAGTACTAGAGTCTAGGTATGGTGAGACCGTATCATTTAAAGAGTTCTCTAAGATCGGCATGATAGTGACCTTAGTGAACATAGCAGTGTACACGATATTCATTTTGCTGCTCACTTAGCTTCCACCATCCCGAAAGCATGAAGACATGGCTTACTTAAGAAGGTCCATAAGAAGTCTTCATTCAAGTTCCAACATTCTCGTGATGTTCTTCAAGAATGTCAGAGCCTTATTGAGTTGCTCTAAGCCTTTCTCAGTTACTTTGTACACTTTATCGTCGCCTTTAATCCTCGTTATTAACCCCTCTCTCTCCATTCGGTATAGAACTGTGTAGACCGTCACGGTAGCGACATTTATGTTGTACTTCTCTCTCAGCAATACCTTGACCTTGTAGGCGTAAGTGGGTTCTCGTGCAAGCTCCTTCACTATGTAGATCCAGAGATTCTCCTTAGTAAGCTTGTCCTTAAGTCTCTTGAGCGCCTTGGAGTCATCCAAGACCTTTCAGCAGAAACATATTTATCTGCTTAAATATAAATCTACATATTCACGAGTACAAATATAGAGTTGAAGAGCGATGAATAAGGTGAGAGTAGCCATTATTGGTGTGGGCAACTGCGCTTCAGCAATAGTTCAAGGAGTCTACTACTACAAGTACGTCGACGATACCGCTAAAGTCCCTGGACTTTTACACGTAAGGCTGGGTAGGTACCACGTAGGCGATATAGAGTTCGTTGCAGCCTTTGATGTATCTAGAGAAAAGATTGGTAAAGACCTTAGTAAGGCAATATTTGCTTACCCTAACATCACCAAGAAGTTCGCTGATGTGCCTAAACTTGGCGTAGAGGTTAAGCCAGGACCGGTGCTTGATGGCGTTGCACCCCACATGATCGATGTGTTTAAGCCGCACAACTTAGATGTAAATTTAGATTATGTAGTAAATGAACTTAGAGACTCAAAGGTTGATGTTGTGGTTAATCTACTTCCTGTAGGAAGCGAGTTGGCAACAAGGTTTTATGCTGAAGCTTCCGTTAGAGCTGAATCCTCATTTGTGAACGGTATACCGGTGTTCATAGCAAGTGATCCTGAAGGCTACTGGCCTAAGAGGTATAGAGAAGGTGGGGTTCCACTCCTAGGCGACGACATTAAAGGACAGCTTGGAGCTACAATACTTCACACAGCTCTAGCGTCCCTATTAAGGGATAGGGGGGTCAAGATACTTGAAACCTATCAGCTAAACATTGGCGGCAACACGGACTTCCTGAACATGACTGTTGAAGAGAGACTTAAAAGTAAGAGGATGAGCAAGACTAGGGCTATAACGAGCATAATACCGGAGGGCTACGATCTAGAGGAGGAGGGTAGGATTAGAGTTGGACCAAGCGACTATGTTCCATTCCTTGGGAACACGAAGGTGTGCTACGTATACATTAGGGGGCTTAGCTTTGCTGATTTTCCAGTTGAATTAGATGTCAAGCTTAAGGTTGACGATAAGTCCATGTTCGCTGGAGCCATGATAGATGCTATCAGGCTCGCCAAGATAGCCATGGATAGGGGTTTAAGTGGACCAGTGCCAGAAGCATGTGCCTACTACTTTAAGCATCCACCAAAGCACGCACCAAGCCCACAAATAGCATTACAATGGCTTAAGAAGTTTCTGGGTGAAGATATAGAGCCACGAAAAGAGGTCGTTGCGACCACCTGATGAGCTTAACAAAAGGCGAGAAAAAGACCATGAGAGTGCCTTAAATTCTTGGCTTAACTTTGAAAACTATGAGTGCCACATGATTCTCAAATGTTCTGTTATGTGGAGGATGATCACCAATTACAAAGAAGACTGTTTCGCTAACTACTTGCTCAGCCACGGATTTTAGGAAATTGTCTACATGAAGCATAGCCAATCGGGTAAAGCCAAGCACGTCTAAGGATCTTAAGTGCACAACTAATAAGTCTGGGTTTAGTTCCTTTAATGCTTCGATAGCTTTGCGACAAGACTCTTCATCGAACTCTAGAACGTTAGGCACGTCTGCTATTGGTTTAACTAGGCTGACAAGGCCCTGAAAGGAGAGTGCTCCATACTCCTCCATAACTATGGCAACTCTAAAGCCCATTTCGTATGCAATCTCTGGAAGGCACTTGACCTTCTCTGTGTAGGCGTCTATAGTCTTCACTATGTTATGCTTCTCGGGTCTTGAACCGCATAGAATGGAGGCGATGGATGGGGTGGTGAGATGAGTGTAGCTTAGACACTTAAACATGTAGCCACATCTTTCCATCGACGCTAGGAACGGAAAGCTATGTCTATTCTCCACGTATTCTTTAAAGCCTAAGCTGTCGACTATGGCTAAAAGCACGTTTTTACAATAGTGAGCATAGCGCACAATCTCATTCACAGGCTTACCCTCACATGCAATCGATATACCGAGTATTGATGCTATTGATGGAGCAATATCTACTTGCTCGACCTCACGAAACATCATTCTCTAAAATAACTTCAACTAAGTGTCATATAATCCCTAAGCTACTTCGTTACGGAAAAGTACGCCTTAAGTTCATTGGTAGCGATTTAACTAATAGTGGTAGTAGTATGTTAGAGATATCAGGCCAAGGGGTATGTAAGACTCATGGAAGGTACTACCCTTACTTACCTTAAGGACTAGTTATAAACTTCAGTTCCAATTTGACAATAAAAAGTAATAATTCAAGTAGAAGAAAAGATGTTAGCTGTATGGAATAAGTCTGGGTGATCATAATAGGGACTCTCTTAGTAAAGTAGGATTAAGAGACATTTATGAGACTTAATGCATTACTTAAAGAGCCTTAAGAAGAAACTTTGGCGTCAGGTACCATTATCATGAAGTTCCAGTTGACTCCAACATTACTTCAGAATTATCCGCACCCTTTTAAGGAGCTATTATGTTTATTGAATCTATGTAAATAAGTAAGTGTCTTCTAAGAGAACAAAGAATCCTTTGCATGCATGGATCTTCGTTAGCGGATATCTTCTACATTCTTTATGTTTAAGCGTTTTATGCAATCGCTTTTCTTGAGATCTTAGTCCTCCATAACGATGTTATAATAACAAGATTATAACTGGTGACATTTATACTCTATGAAAATTATTTCTTCTACTCTTCTCTTCCTGAGAATATCTCGGTATTAGGTTTATTACGGATTAATTTGGAAAAGTCGATAGTAGGAAGACATACCGTATCAAGTGAGCCCTTCGTCTTTTGCCCTGAATAACACTTGAAGAAATAGTTCCAAACCCGGTGCTAGACAAGCGTGAACAAAAAAATTCTTTGATTAAATGTTATTTGGAAAGAATTTTTAATATAACGCCATTATATAATTCGTCTGGTGATTAAAATGCCAAAAATATCCATAATAGTATCCTCGGAAAAGTTGGATAAGCTCCTCCCAGCGATGACTTTAGCCACAACAGCAGCAATCATGGGTTGGGAGTCTGAGGTATTTTTCACTTTTTGGGGTCTCTTAGCCTTAAAGAAAGGTTATGTGCCAAGAGAAGTGAGCTCAGATTATAAGGGCTATGAAGATGAGCTTAAGAGGGCGGTTAGCTCCGGAGTCATGCCGAGTTGGCGTGAGGTATTAGAGCAGGGGAAGAAGACTGGAAGATTGAAGATTTATGCATGCTCTACAACGATGAGCCTTCTCGGAATAAAGTCTGAAGATCTAGTGGAGTATGTAGATAATGTTGTTGGCGCTGCAACGTTCCTAGACAGTGCAAAAGACTCAGATATCAGTCTCTTCATATCTTAACTAGGTGGCATTTTTGAAGGTCGACTTGGTTGTTGATGCTCGATATAAGTCTTGTCCGGGCCCACTTCTCGCATTAGCTGAGGCGGTTGCAAAGTCTAGTCCGGGTCAAGTAATCATGCTCCTGGCAACTGACCCGGCTGCCCCTCAAGATATTAAAGAGTGGGCTTCAAGCGTGAACCACAGGGTTCTAAAAGTTGAAAAAATCAACGAAGTATATCAGATATACGTGGAGGTTTAGAGATGGCTTATAGTGACATATCAAGGTCAATAAGCGAGCTTATTGAGTCACATGGCATACCTAAGAGAGAAGTCTACTTGGATAATGAGAACTCAGGTCAAATAATTCCAGAAGCTCTAAAAGCCATGGAGGACGCCTATAGATGGAGTGGTAGGGGGCATCCATCCATAACCCATTTAATGGGCTGGATCAGCTACCAGGCTCTCTATGAGGCTACTTTGAGAATTACTTCGGCGATTAACTGTAGTCCGGAGGAGATCATTTACACCCATAGCGGGACAGAGGCAAACAATCTGGCCATAACGGGTTCAGCGTTATCCTCGCCTAACAAGAGGAAGATACTTGTCTCAAGCATAGAGCATTTAAGCGTGGTATTTCCAGCTGAAAGACTTGAAAAACAAGGATTTAAGGTGATAAAGATACCTGTCAATAAAGATGGCTTCGTAAACCTAGACTTTATATCTAAACATGTAGATAGAGAGACTCTCATTGTAAGTGTAGCGGTAGTGAACCATGAAATAGGTACAATACAAGATGTTGAAGCCGTACGGGACACCGTTAGGGATAAAAACAAGGATGTCTTAATTCATACAGATGCTTGCGACGCCCTTGGGAAAATACCCCTAGACATGAAGAAGCTCGATGTTGACCTAGCATCCTTCAGCAGCCACAAAATATATGGGCCTAAGGGTGTCGGAGCACTGTACGTTAAAGAGGGGGTTAGGCTTGAGCCAATCATCCATGGACAGCTTAGCACACAGAAACTCTGGCCCGGAGTCGAGAATGTTCCCGGCATAATAGGGTTCTCTAAGGCAGTTGAATACATGCATAACAATTTTAAGGAGAATGTATTAAGAATGATCAAGCTCAGAGACCGCCTAATAAACGGTATCTTAGAGAGAGTTGACCACGCAATGCTGAATGGCCCATTCGGCGAGAAGCGAGCTCCAGACAATGTAAACATAAGCTTCCTCTATTGCGAAGGAGAGGCTCTAACGGTTGAGCTAAGCTTGAATGGTATTTATGTCTCCAGTGGAAGTGCATGCACCAGCCGCGTATTAGAGCCCAGCCACGTGCTTTTAGCAATTGGTAGAAGGCATGAGGAGGCTCATGGAAGCCTGCTAATGAAGGTAACGCCATTTCACGTATTAGAGGATATAGAATATGTTTTAGACGTCTTGCCAGATGCCGTGAAAAGACTTAGGTCAATAAGCCCGGTTAAACCCTTGAAGCAGGTGAGATAGGTTGTCAAGTAGAGTACCCTTAACCTATGGGAAGAAGGTCATCGAATTATTTAGAAGCCCAAAGAACCTTGGTAAGATAGATAATGCAGATGCAGAGGCGTTAGCTGGCAGCTTAGCATGCGGAGACATGATAGCAATATACCTAAAGATTGATGAGACGAACGGAAAGATTGTTGATGCTAAGTTTGAGAGCTACGGATGTGCAGCAAATATAGCTGCTGCAAGCATATTAACTGAAATGATTAAGGGAAAAAGTTTGCAGGATGCATGGAAGGTCTCTTGGAAAGAAGTATCTGACGAGCTTGGCGGTTTGCCATCAGTTAAATATCATTGTGGCGTGCTTGCCGTTGGAGCGCTTAGAAGAGCCATAAGAGATTACTACGCAGATAAGCCTAAACCGGATTGGCTTCCACAGGAGCTTACACGAGAAGAGAAGCAAGCGCTGGAAGAAGAGAAACTTATGGAAATTTTATCTAGGAGAGCGCAGAAATCCTCAGCTAATTAGCAGCATGAATGATGATTTGCAATGCCCCCAGAATTTAGGGCTCATTGTGACGATTGATGAAGAGACGTGTACTAGATGTGGTAAATGCGTTAAGGTTTGTCTAACTGGAGCGCTTCAGCTTTAAAATGAAAGTCGAGGCTCGTTAATGAGCTGCACGCTCAAACAACGCTATACCCTAGAGCTACTAGAACTTGGCGAAATATAGGGATTCAGCTAATCAGCGATCAATGAAATAACGTTTGAGAACCTTACGAAGAAGCTAAAGATGAGTTCTTCCTCAACCTAAGACGAAATCTGTAATGATTTAACGAATGATCTATTTGCTCACATACTTAGCCGGGTTTTTATCGAAGGTCTCCTTACATGGTTTGCTGCAAAAATAGTATGTTCTGCCCATATACTCTGATTTGAGCTTGGTAGTTTTCTCATCAACATTCATACCGCAAACCGGGTCCTTAACCATCATTTCACCTAGTAGAAAATTTATTATTTCGCTATAACTTTTGTAGTTTTATTGTTGCTGAATTAATGGTGACGAAAAGCGAGCTAAGTGCCATTGCTCCAGCAGCGATCAGTGGGGTTAGTAACCCGGCTGCAGCTACTGGGATTGAGAGAGCATTATAAATGAATGCCCAGAAAAGATTCTGCTTGATCTTCCTCATAGTTATCTTACTAAGCTTTATCGCCTTTACAACATCCCTTAAGTCATCTTTTACAAGGATTATTCCGCCAGCCTCCTTAGCAATGTCTGCCCCACTTCCTATTGCTATGCCAATATCAGCTTGAGCGAGGGCCGGCGCATCATTAACTCCATCACCAACCATGGCGACCACCTTACCTTCACTCTGCAGTTTCTTGATGATGTTAACCTTCTCCCACGGTAGAACATTCGCGATGACGCTGTCAATGCCTAACTGCCTAGCTACAGCCTTCGCTGCCCGCTCATTATCTCCAGTCAACATGATGACTTCAAGTCCAATATCCTTAAGCTGCTTTACTACTTCGGCCGCTTCTTCCTTAGGCGTATCCATTACGGCGATTAACCCAACAATCTTTTCATCAACAGCAAGAATCATCACTGTTTTACCCTGCTCCTCAAGCTCAACCAACTTATCCTCAATACTTATGGTGCCTATTCCATTATTTTCCATCAATCTTAGGTTTCCGAGAATTATTTTATGACCCTTATAGAGGACTTTGATACCTTCCCCAAGTATCGCTTCGAAAGATTCTGCGTTCGGGATCTCTAGCCCCATGCTGTCCGCCGCCTTAATAACGGCTTCTGCAAGAGGGTGCTCTGACCCCTTCTCAGCAATGGCAGCCAGCCTTAAAACCTCCTCTTTACTGTAATCTCCGATTGGCATTATGTCTGTTACTTTCGGCTCTCCTCTCGTTAGGGTCCCAGTTTTATCGAATATAACCGTTGTTAGGTTCCGCGCCTTCTCAACGTATTCTCCACCCCTCAGGAATATCCCATACTCGGCGCCCTTACCAACACCGGCTAAGATAGCTGTCGGCGTCGCTATGCCTAATGCGCATGGGCAGGCTATTAGGAGAACTGCCAATAAGACTAGGAAAGCATGCGTAAAGTCGGCTGTGAAGAGCCAGTAAGAGAATGCTATGGCTGCAACCGTGAAAACTATTGGAACAAAATACCCAACTACTTTATCAGCAAACCTTTGAATAGGAGCATTGGATGCCTGCGCCTCCTCGACTAGGCGTATTATCTGAGCGAGAGCCGTTTCATCACCAACTCTTGTAGCCCTAATCTTCAGTAAGCCAATTTTATTTATTGTTCCGCCTATGACCTCGCTGCCCACACCTTTCTCAACGGGTATGCTCTCTCCGGTGATTATCTTCTCATCAACAAGAGAAGACCCTACGATAACAACTCCGTCTACCGGTATCCTTTCGCCTGGCTTAACAACAATTACGTCACTCACCTGAACCTCATTTACTGGAACCTCTACTTCTTGCCCATCTCTCAGAACTCTCGCAAAGGTTGGTTGGAGCTCAAGCAACCTCCTGACGCTCGCCGCAGATTTCCTCCGTACATTCTCTTCAATAAATTTTCCCAGAAGTATGAAGGCCAGTATGCCTATAGCCGTCTCCATGTACCCGAACCCCTCTGAGCCGAGCCATGGGAGAAATGTGCTTATTGCACCGTACCCCCATCCAGCTAGCACACTTGACGCTATGAGGACATCCATATTTATACATCGGTCTCTAATAGCTCTGTAAGCGCCGTAAAGTATGCTCCACCCTGCGACCCAAACTATGGGTGTTGATATGATGAAAAGCGCGAGATCCCACACGGATAAGCTAGCAATTCTAAAAGCCATCATAGCGGCCATAAGCCCAAACATGGCTAAAACTCTGAGGACAGCGACACTAATGACTCCCGTAAGGGCTAAGGCAACCCGACGCTTCATCGCCTTTAACTCTAACTCCGGCTGCTCATACACTCTAGCACATGCTTCACTGCAAAAATAGTATGTTCGATCGCCAATCCTGCGCTTAATGGCGCTATCCGAATCCACAATCATGCCGCAAACGGGGTCTCTAGGCAACTTAACGGTCCTCGACCCTAAAATGCTGGCCCATCTAATAGATTTGTCGCTTAAATGAGTTAGTATTTTGAAACCCCGCTTGAATTGTGTAAAGAGAGTTGAACCATTAAAATAATCGTAGCCAGCAGAGCATATCTATGGGCGATTGAAAAGAAATCTTTGTAGTTCTCCTTTTAAGCTGGTCTAGCTCCGATAACCACCATTGTGTCATGATACTGACGCCTTGAATTAGAGGTCATCGATTTGCGTCGAGAATTGACTTCCTCCCTATTAACGTACCTTCTTTGTAGGAGAGATTTCGTCCCTCTATGCTGGCTAATGGCTAATTTTATCAGCAGTATGGTTGCTGCCAACCAGAAGGTATGTGGATCTAGCTCGACAACATCAAGTGTTAAGCGGGTTACTAGGAAATTAAGCAAAAATTAGTTTTCTTCTATTAAATGTTTAAAATAAAATCATTAGTCTACATTTCTTCTAGTTCAAATCATCTACTAATTAATATCAAAAATTCCTGAAATGTTCTCTTAAGAAATAAGGAAATAATAAAAAGAGAAAAATAATAAAAAGAGAAAATAGCATGGGTACTTCGCTTGTGATTGATCTATTTACTCTATGGATATTTTTTGTCCTTTCATTGGTTTCGCCAGTGGAACCGTGATCGTTAAAAGGCCGTTCTTGAAGGTTGCCTTCGCCTCGCTTGGCTTAATATCGTGGGTTAGGGTCCAGCAACCAAAGTATTCAATTTCATTACGTGGCGCCTTAAGGCAGAACCCCCTCTCAGTCATCTCCAAAATGTATCTTCTCCTTATCAACTCCTGGCAGTTCAACTTCGATCAAGTACTTCTCTTCATCATGGTAAATATAGACAGATGGGAGAACAGGAACTCTAACTTCTTCCTCCATAGAGACCCTACCAATATTTTAAGAAAATTAAAAATTAAATTTTTCTTGAAATGTTACAACAAATTTTTAGAATTTATTTAGCACCGATTTACATGATTAAAGTATCATAATTTCATCGAAATAGAACTTCATAGTAAACTTTTAATGTTCTTGAGCCCGGTTATGCTGATCATGCGAGAGCTGAAGCCTAGACATGTTTAAGGATCGGCTTTAATAAAACTTCAAGGAGATATACTATGTGGGATTTGAATTATCTGGATTTAACAAAGTTTATGATTCGATAATTATTGATTCTGGTTCAGCTGAAATAACATCAACAGTGTATGCTGCTAGAAAGAAGATGAGCTTCCTTGTGGTGACAAATGTACCCGAGAGCAGATAAAATTGCTGCTGAAGAGGGCTGTAAAGCAGTCTCATTAGACTTTAAATGTCTCTCAAGGAAGAGGTCAATCTTTGAGCGCACCAAATGTTTTACTCAAGTTTTGTGCTCTGCCTAACACACTCTTTATAGCGGAACATGAAGTCCTCGATGGCATGCTTTAGAAAATCCTTAGGGATAAAGCCAACTAAAGAACCTAGATACCTACCGCTACAGTAAAAAACTATTGTTGGTGTACCCATGACACC
>QNVF01000037.1 GCA_004347965.1 Candidatus Nezhaarchaeota archaeon WYZ-LMO8 | reverse complement strand
CTGTAGAGGGAGCTGAAGACCTTGTAGTCTACGCCAAGTTGGTTAAGCGGCTTCTTACAGTTTGGACAGAATAAGCCTTCTTCGCTCTTAAACCTCTCCTCGAAGTCGATGTGCCCGCAGGTCATGTGTTCTATCATTCTCCCCATGACTAGCCTTGATGAATGGCATGAGGGGCAGCGAACATTAATCATAAGTCTATGAGAGAAGCAGTGTGGACACACGACAACGTTATCCACAACATCTGAAATCAATATTCCAGCCTCAGTTAGTGCTGAGAGAGATTTTATGACCTCTTCAGGAGGGATATTAGCATCATCGAGTACAGGGTACTTGACTGCAAAGTTAAACTCTACTTTAGGCTCTATGAGCTCAATCCTCTTATCCCTTATAATCCTAAGTAGTCTTTGAACTTTTTCGTCTCTCAGTACATCTATGGCTTTAGACAAAAATCCCACCGAACAGGTAGTGAATAGTTAGTAACAGACAGCGAGATAGTAAAAAAGGAATACATAAATATGAAGTTTACGTGCAAGTATCATCTCCTCTAGAGAGAGTGGATTAATTAGGGAGGAAGCATGTGTTATGTGAACGAAGATTTACATTGCCTGCGTGGTTACGAGCATTGTTCCTCGCTCATCCGCTTAGCTTAGTTTCGCACTCGAGAATGTATCAGCTTAGAGTGGACACAGTACTCCTAATGATAATAGTGGGCTGTAACTATAACATCTTTTCAGTACTGCTTAGAGACCCGCCAATTCTTTAAATCTCTCTTAAACCAAAAACAGTATTTAGCTTGTGAGAGGTCCATCTAGTTATGGTTAAGGTCAAGCTCTACGTCTCTCCTCAGTGTCCTCGCTGTGAGGTGCTTAAGAAGGTGTTAAACGAAATGGGAGTGGAGTATGAAGTAGTTGACGTATCTCACAGTGACGTCATGGCCGACTTGATAATGAGGGACGTGTTCTTGATGGAGACTCCTGGGCTTGAGATTGATGGTAAGTTCTTCTATGCAAGTGACCTCTTTAGCGGTGATAAGCTCCTTCTAGACAATCTACGTAAGATAATCGAGGGGTTATGATGGCTTCTCGTAGAAACAATAGAGGATCAGCCTTGAAGAATAGGCAGGCCTCTCTAGAAGCATGGCTTAAAGCGGCTTCACACTACGTTGCTGGCAAGCCCCTCGTTAGGACGACGGATGGGTACATGGTTCCTTGGGATAGAAGCGCTATTGTTAGACAATTGGTGAGAGAGACTAAGTTGGCTGAGGAGTTCTTCGATATTCCGCCCATGAGCGTTAGAGATGCTGAGGAGATAGCTCGTGAGGTTGAGAGGAGGATCTTTGAGATGAAGGCTAAGTTCGTTAGCGGAGCGTTGATAAGAGAGCTCGTCAACAACGTCTTGCTTGAAAGATCTGAGACTCACCCAGAGTACGTTATCTACAGGAACATTCTAACTAGGGTCGGTGCCCCGGTTTACGATGCCTACCTCATAGACTTGGGTCTCGGCTTTGAAGCTAAGGAGAACGCTAACCTACAGCCTAATGCTGAGACAGCACATAAGAAGAAGGCTGATAAGCTATCGAAGGAGGAGTATCTGCTTTTACTGCATCCAAAGGTTGGCGATGCTCATCTTAAGGGGGACATACACATACACGATCTTGAATACTTTGGTGTGAGGCCTTTCTGCCAGGACTGGGACTTGAGGTACTTCTTCTACTACGGGCTTATGCCTGATGGCACTGGGCTTAAGACAAGCGTTGCTGGTCCAGCCATGCACCCCGAGGTTGCTATACTCCACAGCGTAAAGGTGCTGGCTGCAGCTCAAACGAACTTTGCTGGTGGGCAAGGCTTCTATAACTACAACGTCTTCATAGCACCCTACCTCAAGGGGCTGAGCTACAAGCAGATGATGCAGCTTGCTCAGATGATGTTCTACGAGCTTACTCAAGCCTATGTGGCTAGAGGAGGGCAATTGGTCTTCTCAAACATACAGTTGACTCCAACAATACCTGAAATCTGGAGGGACAAACCAGTCGTGATGAGGGGTAAGGTTGGACCTGAGACCTATGGAGACTACGAGGAAGAAGCTAGGTTATTCTTTAGAGCGATATACGAGGTTGCGTTTAAGGGAGATTACTGGGGGAAGCCCTTCAACTTTCCGAAGCTAGAGGGCTATCTCACTCCAGAAGGTTTGACGAATGAGTTCTATGAGGATTGGCTGCTGGTTCACAACGTCGTTGCTAAGTATGGGACTCCATACTTCGATAACGCGATTCCACCTTATCGAGGTTATGGTAAGGGGGTTTCATGCTATCAGTGCTGTGCTTACACCTTTACTGAAACTCCTGAAAGTGACCCTGAATTCTACGATAAAATGAACTTTGTTGATGGGAAGCATTTCAGTATGGGTGCATGGCAGGTCGTCACCATAAACCTGCCCAGGCTTGCATATCAGGCTAACGGTGACGACGACAAGCTGTTGGAAAAGGCTTTTGAGGTAATGGACTTATGCATTGAGGTCTTTAAAGCTAAGAAGAGATGGATGGACAACATGATACAGTACAACAGGCTCCCCTTCGCAACGCAAAGACCTATAGATCCTAAGACCGGTAAGAGGGGGCCGCCAGCAGTAGACTTCGACGAGCTCGTCTACACCATAGGGGTTGTAGGGGGGAATGAGATGGTTCAGTGGCATACCGGCTATCAGCTCCACGAGCATGAGAGTGCTGTTAGAGTACTAGTTAAGGTCCTCATAGAGATGAGGAAGTATAAGGAGGAGCTTGAGAGGAAGCACGACGTTAAGCTAGCTCTCGCTAGGACACCAGCTGAGAGTTGTGCTCAAAGGTTAGCAGTTAGCGACTTGCTGTCACCACAGTTTAGAGAGAAGGCCTTGAAGGTTGTGAAGGGGGATGTTGATGGGGCCTTGAGAATGTTGAAGGAGGGGGTAAGGGACGTTCCAGTATACTATTCTAATGGTACTCACGTCTACGTGGGTGCACCAATAACTTTAGCAGAGAAGCTAAGCATAGAGCACAAGTTCTTCCCGCTCTTGAGTGGAGGCAACATATTTCACGTGTGGCTGGGAGAAGCATACTCAGATCCTGAAGCCCTGCTTAAGCTTTCATGGAAGATAGCGAAGGAAACCCAAGTCGGGTACTTCGCTTACACCAAGGATCTAACGATATGCGAGGATTGTGCTAGTGTTAGTGGCGGTATCCTATACTCCTGTCCGCTATGCAATTCGCTTAACGTTAGGTATTGGAGCAGAGTGACGGGGTACTACCAAGAAGTATCTGGATGGAACGAAGCGAAGAAGAGGGAGTTGAAGGATAGGCATAGAATCGGCGTAGTTGTTCTCTAACGTAGCCTTCACGTTTTCATGTCAAGTACTTCTTTATTAAGGATTCTATACGCTTTTCAGGTACTAAACCTACTATTCTCTCTACCTCTACGCCGCTCGTAAATAGGATGAGCGTTGGAATGGCCATTATTCCATACTCTTCAGCTATGTCAGGGCAGTCATCCACGTTAACCTTTGCGAAAACTACCTTATCCGAGTACTTCTCAGCTAATCTCTCAAATATTGGAGAAAGGAGTCTACAGGGGGCACACCACTCAGCCCAGAAGTCGACTAGTACTGGTCTCGACTCGCTCTTCAAGATCTCCTTGAAGGATCTCGAATTTAAATGTAGTACATTACCTCCTCCACTTGAGGACGTACTCATCATCTCCTTCAGCTTTCTCTCCCTTATTTTCTCGATCTCGTCATCGAACTCGTAGCTCAACTTATTGAACCTCGATCCTCAAGGGAGGGGCTCTCTATTTAGTTTTTCGCAGAGTTTATTATTGAAGAGAGAACTGCTTCTATGGGGGGTTCAAGAAGCTTGAGATTAGCCGTTGTCCATGATATGAAAAAGCCGGATTTACCATCGAGAGAGATTTTGGAGACAATAAAGAGTAGAGGGTTTACCCCCCTTTTCTTGAGGATATCAGATTTATCCAGTTCAGTTGGTGATGAAACAGCCATATTCTATGGCAAGAAAAGCATCTCTAAAGTTGATGGAGCTATAATCAGGTCCTTGGGAGCAACTATTAGTGTCGAGCAGTATGTTCGTAGACTAACACTCTTAAAAGAGATGGAGCAGATGGGGGTAACAGTCATGAACCCAGTTGAGGGGATGGCTAAGGCACGAGATAAGTATAGAGCTCTTAGCGTTCTTTCAAAGGCTGGACTTCGAGTTCCCAGAACAATCGTTACTGAGGATTTGGGGCTTGCTTACAACTTTGCCGCCGCGCTTGGTAGAGTGGTGGTTAAGCCCCTCATAGGATCTAGGGGCTATGGCTCCGTTCTAATCGATAACCCAGAGATAGCCTTTAGAGTCTTTAAGACGATTTTAAGCTTCAATCAAGTGATTTACGCCCAAGAGTACATAGACAAGAAGGCTTACGATGTGAGAGTATTCGTTGTGGATGGAGAAGTACTTGCTTCGATACAAAGGTTCATAACGAAGCCTGGTGAGTGGCGCACTAACATAGCTCAGGGCGGTAAGGCTAAGGCCTACAATCCCCCTGATGAGGTCAAGGAGATGGCTATAAAGGCTTGCGAGGGGCTTGGCTTATGGTACGCGGGAGTCGACATAGCTGAAACCGAGGAGGGGGGCTATGTTATATTTGAAGTTAATGCTGCTCCGGATTGGCAAGGACTTGCAGAAGCCACTGGAGTAAGGCCTGCTGAAGCAATAGTCGACACAATCATAAGAAAGTGCAAGTGCTAAGATCTTTCTAGCAGCTTCTCATTAACTTTTAGGAAGTGAGAGCCCCACTTAAATATTGACAGGAGCTCTTCTGCCTGATCTTTAAAGCCAAGTATGTATAGTGACGCAGCTAGGGCCTCCACCGTTGACAAGATGTGGGGATTGCCGAAGTTAATGGGATTTACAGCTATTAGCCTCGGTAATCTTCTATGATGGCCCTTTATACTGACATTGTTGAAGAAGTTCTGTACGCTCTTCCAAGAACAATCTACTGCTAGCAATCCTCGTTGAAAGGCTATCTCTCTGTCTTTAATGGATAAGTAGTCCTCCGCCAACGGGTTTAAGACTATGCAGCCGCGAGGAACCTCTTTAAGCCTACGAAGAGGTTTAACTAAGCCGAATCTTACAAGCTTGTTAGCTGTACACTTATCTGGATCGCATTCCTCAAGCATCAGAACGTAGAGCTTTATCTTCTGTGACTCATGCATCAATGTGTACCTTGCATTTAAAACATATAAAGAGTGTTCTTAAATAATACTAATTCTACCGCATGACATCGACAGCTATAGCCATACATGCGAGGTCGTGGTAGATGAACTTCGAGTTTCTGACGTTGGATGATGTTTATCTCGAAGACAAAAGGGTCCTTGTTAGAGTGGATATAAATTCTCCTATAGGTCCTGATGGGAGGATACTCGACGAGAACAGGATAAGGGAGGCCAGCATCACTTTAAGAGAGCTTAAGGATAGCAAGGTTGTTGTGATGTCGCATCAAGGGAGACCTGGTAAGAGTGATTTCGTGTCGTTAGAGAAGCACGCCACCATATTAGAGAAGTATGTTGGAAGGCCCGTAAGGTTCATAGATGACTTAATGGGCCCTGCAGCTAGAAGTGAGGTTCTGAAGCTTGAGAATGGCGACATATTATTGTTTGAGAATACTAGATTATATTCTGAGGAGATAATAGAGGCTTCAATAGAGGATTGCGCTAAAACACTCCTAGTTCGAAAGCTAAGTCCTCTATTTGATTTATTTGTAAATGATGCCTTCCCAGCTGCGCATAGGTCTCAACCTTCACTTGTAGGTTTCGCCTACACTCTCCCATCAGTAGCTGGAAGATTAGTAGAGAAGGAGCTTAAAGCCTTAAGAGAGATGACCCCACGACTTAAGAGACCCATAGTGTACATACTTGGAGGAGCTAAGATAGGAGATAGGTTAGAGGTCATCGAGACCCTGACTAAGACTGGGCTCGTTGATAAGATAATTGTTGGAGGGCTACTAGCACCTGTATTTCTTGAAGCAAAAGGAGAGAGAATTACAAGCAATAACGTGAAGAAAGATAAGGAGTTCGAGAGTAGTGTTGAAAGGGCTAGGAGGTTGTTACGATGGAGAGAAGAGGTATTTCTGATACCAGTCGATGTGGCTGTCGACAGGAATGGTGAAAGAGTCGACTGTCCAGTAGGTAAGATTCTTGGCGAGTATAGGATTAAAGACGTAGGGCTTAACACCGTCGACATGATATTGAACGAGGTGTCGAAGGCTGGAAGCATTATAGCTAATGGCCCTCTCGGGGTGTTTGAGGAAGAGCAGTTCTCTAGAGCAACCATGGAGGTTTTAAAGGCGATATCGAGGAGCAACGCCATTTCCATAGTTAGTGGAGGACACCTAACAACAGCTCTTCGTAAGCTGGAGGCCGAGGATAAAGTTACCTACACGAGTACTGCTGGAGGAGCATTACTGCATTTTCTTGCCGGTAAGAGGTTACCCATAATAGATGCACTCGAAATTGGAAAGAGAAATGCAGAAAAGTTAAAGCTCATTAAGGAAAGAAGATAATAGTGAAGAGCTATGAAGGCTAAGGTGAGGGTTCTCGTTAATGGTTATGGAGTTATAGGCAAGAGGGTCGCTGATGCCGTAACTAAGCAGAACGACATGGTGCTCGTTGGAGTATCAGATGTAGTAGCTGATTGGAGAGTCAAGATGGCAGTGAAGAAGGGTTACAATATCTACTGCTCATCTCCTGATAGAGTCGACCACATGAAGAAGGGAGGGGTGTACGTTGAGGGGTTAATTACCGATGCCCTCAAAGACGTCGACGTCGTGGTTGATTGTACACCAGCTAAGGTTGGCGCTAAGAATAAGGAGATGTACGCGAAGTATGGTGTTAAAGCTGTGTTTGAGGGTGGTGAAGCTCACGAAACAGCTGGAGTATCATTCGTTGCAACTTGTAATTATGATGAGAGCCTAGGCAAGCAGTTCACTAGAGTTGTTAGCTGCAATACCACTGCTCTATGTAGAGTCCTTAATGCCCTCAATAAAGCATACGGCATCGCAAAGGCTAGGGCAGTAATAGTTAGGAGGGCCTGTGATGTGTGGGAGTCGCATAAAGCTGGGGTAATAAACACCATAGTACCGGAGCTTCATGTGCCCTCGCATCACGGTCCAGACGTTAAGACAGTCCTTCACGACATAGACATAGTCACCATGGCTGCTAAGGGCTCTCACAACCTCTATCACATGCACTTCTGCATAGTTGAGACGAAGGTCAAGCCGACCGTTGAAGGGGTCATAAAAGCTCTCGAAGAGGAGAATCGAGTAGTCTTGGTGAGGGGGAGTGATGGAGTGGAGGCGTTAAACTCACTAGTTGAGCTTGCAAGAGATTTAGGGAGACCTCGAGGAGACATCTACGAGATACCCGTATGGGAAGACAGCGTTGCTGTTAATGGTAACGAGGTCTACTTGATGTGGGCTACTCCTAATGAATCTAACGTCATACCAGATAACATCGACGCTATTAGAGCGTTAACCGAGCTAGAGAAAGATTGGAGGGTTTCAGTAAAGAAGACCGATGAGAGCTTGGGGGTCCTAAACAGACTCTATTGAGAGAGCCTACGCTCCTTCAAGTAGTTGACAAGACCTCCTTTTCTTAATATCTCCATTAGCATATCTGGTATGGGTGTTGCCTTGAAGGTCAACCCCCTAGTTAAGTTCTTAACTACGCCTTGAGCTAGGTCTATTTCAAGCACGTCGCCCTCGAAGGTCTTCTCGGATACCCCCTTTACCTCGAGGACTGGTAGACCTATGTTTATCGCATTTCTAAAGAAGATCCTAGCAAAACTCTCAGCTACTACGGCTGCTATGCCAGCAGCCTTTATGGCCAGTGGTGCTTGCTCCCTACTAGATCCACAACCGAAGTTCCTTCCAGCAACCATTATGTCTCCGGGCTTCACCTTCTTAGGGAATTCTGGGTCTATGCCCTCCATCACGTGTTGAGCAAGCTCCTTGGGATCTAGGGTTCTAGCCTTGTACTTGAACGGTATTATCACATCGGTGTCCACGTTATCTCCAAACCTCCAAACTCTTCCACGAATCACGTTCATAAGAACTTCCTCGGATCCGTTATGACGCCTTCTATGGCTGACGCAGCAACTGTTGCGGGCGAGGCTAAATAAACTTTAGATTTTGGATGTCCCATTCGGCCAACGAAGTTCCTATTACTTGAAGAAATAGCCACTTCACCTTCACCTAAAACTCCTAGGTGAGTGCCTACGCAAGCTCCACAAGTTGGGTTCGTTATTATCGCTCCAGCCTCGAAGAGGACCTCTAGTATTCCAAGTTTAAGTGCTTCGCTGTAGACTCTCCTTGAAGCGGGAGTTACTATTAGCCTAACTCCATCCTTGACTCTCCTTCCTCGAAGTACCTTCGCCGCCTCGATGAGGTCTTCTAAGCGCCCATTGGTGCAACTACCTATGAAAGCTTGATCTATCGGTGTCCCTTCAACCTCCCTCACAGACTTAACGTTATCGACTCTATGGGGAACAGCTACTTGAGGATCAAGTCTTGAGCAGTCTATGTGCAGCTCGTCTTCTACCTCAGCTTTTCGACCAGACTTCACTACGACCATGGGGCTCCTTCCAACTTCCTTCAAGTAGCTCTCAGTTACAACATCATACTCTACTACAGCGTTTTTAGCTCCAGTCTCCACGCTCATGTTGCAGAGGACTGCTCGTGAAGATATTGAAAGCTTTGACGTTACCTCCCCCCTCCACTCAATTGACTTGTAGTTTGCACCATCAGCCCCTATTTGACCTATAAAGTGGAGTGCCACATCCTTCGAGTAAACGCCTTTAGGAAGGTAGCCATCGAGGTAAACTCGAATAGTTGAAGGCACTTTAAACCATATCTTCCCCCCAAGCATGACAGCAGCCAGCTCTGTACTCCCTATGCCTGTAGCGAAGGCTCCCACTGATCCATGAGTTGTAGTATGAGAATCTGCACCGACTATGAGCATACCTGGGACTGCATAGTCCTCAAGTATTACTTGATGTATTATGCTTCCCTCCACCAACCTTACATTATGCTTACGAGAAAAGTCCCGTACTATCTTATGTAAGTTCGATATTTCAGCTGAGGAAGATGGATAAGTGTGATCTAACACGAGTAGTATATTGCTTGGATTCCAAACTCTTTCTCCCCCTATCTCTTCAAAGATCTTTATTGCTAGAGGAGCTGTGCCATCTTGTCCAGCAGCTAAGTCCACCTTTACTACAGCTATCTCCCCTGCTCTCTTAATGCTTCTCGGTTCTTCCTGCTTTATCGATATGATCTTCTCAGAGAAAGTTAAGTCCTCGCTATCAAGTACCTCCTTTAGGTTCATGAAGGAGCTCACCTTAAATTTGTTGGATGATGCAGTTATTGGACTTTACGTCTCTATTTAAGCCTTAGTGGAATACGTGAAGAGAGACTTTACTTTCAGGGTCAGCTCGTCGCGAGCTCTTCACGTTTCAGTAGCCTGGGACGGCTTCTTCATCCCCACTTCCAATTCTTCCCAGTAGGATTTAAGTTTTTCAGCAAGCTCAAGAGTTATTGACCTTGCCTTCTTAAGAGTTCCAGTAACCCTAGCTACATGTATAGCTGAAGACACCCCTCCTATTGAGCTGAGAAGAGCTAACCCCAAACTAATTACTTCTAGAGATTTATGGGGGCACCTTAATATGCCTAGCTTGCTCTTCTCGTCGTACATGATTAGCTTAAAGGGGTTCTTCGAGAGACCATAGGATCCTAGGAAGGATCTTAGATGTTTTTTTAGAACGTTATTCAGCTCTTCGACTTTCAGGCTTAATGGAGAGTGAAGGTGAAAGATTATGTAGCGCCATCTAACCTCCTTCACCATTCATTTACCACCTTAACCCCCGGCTGCACGAAGTATGGACTAAGTTTCTCTCTGTTCACCTGTACAAGCTTCATGGGTATTGTTGACA
The DNA here is from genome assembly GCA_004347965.1 of Candidatus Nezhaarchaeota archaeon WYZ-LMO8. Classification (GTDB taxonomy): domain Archaea; phylum Thermoproteota; class Methanomethylicia; order Nezhaarchaeales; family WYZ-LMO8; genus WYZ-LMO8. Next base: position 1,811 of record QNVF01000037.1, on the reverse strand, counting down.
CCATATCTCTCGCTAATTTCTCCTTATCTTCATCCAAGAGGAGGAAAGCTAAAGCTGAAAGTTCTCGAGGTGTCCTCATGTCTATGATGTTTGATGCTCCCGACGAGATTATGAGCGGCATGCCCTTCCTTGCAACCCTCTTAAACATCAAGCTGTAGTTCCACAACACTTTAGCTTGCTTGTCTAAACCTACGTGTAGCAGGTCTGTGAAGTTGACCTCAACGCAATGACCACTCTCTGCTAGTAAGCTTACTTGTCCCTCATCAAGTATTGAGAGCACGTTCTCTGGATTATAGAAGGTAATGTCAACTCTACGATCACGTGCAGCCATTCTTGCAACAGCTACGTTGCTACAGTAAACTCCTACTATCTCAACGCTTCGTCTAAGCTTTCTTAAGTAGTTCTTTAACTCGTTGGGATTTGATGATTTTAAGTCTAACCTTAACGCCACATCGATGCCAAGGCTCCTTCCAATGTCTTTAGCTGCTGTAAGGTCTTTTAGTTTGTAAGGATCCTCTGTCGATATGGCTATAAGTGAGAAGCCTAAATGCTTCGCCATCTTAATGAGTAGCTCAGGATGGCTACCTCCATCGGTGACCTTGACGTGAAGGTCTGCGTACCGTCTTTTAGGCATTAGCTACGCCCTTATCATTGTATTTTAAGTAGAAAGTCTTTTATTGCTTCCTTAGAGCCTTTGAAGCTAAAAACTACTTTAATCACGTCGTCGCTGAATGTAAGCTTAGTTGAGCCTAGGTAGGCATATTGTTTATCCAACCTCATGTAGAGTCTCAACTTCTCATCTAGATGTAGATCTAAGTTCCTCATTATGTACGCTCTATCGATGTCCGAGAGGCCCTTCCATATCCATGCAAGGGACTGAAAGGCATATTCTGGATTTCTGAGAGATATCTTAGCTATGCGTATTGGATTGTCGTAGTGTCCATGAACTTCCTCGACTTCAACTGTCTTTCGCTCTCTAAGTTTAGGAGGTATGAGGTTCTCGACAGCCTTAATTACTTTATTAAGGTCCTCGGTGGCGTGGATGAAGACGACGTAATCAACTGAAGTTAGTCTAACTTGCTGGCTCATGACTTAATCAATCCGTATCTATTTAGGGGTTGTGCTCTCTCCCATCTTCGATTAAAAGCATCATTAAACACTTTTATTAAGCCCGCGTTCTCAGTGTAGTGAGGCTTATAGTAGGAAACCTTCTTTTCAGTCGTCCAAATCAAGAAGACAAGCTTGCTTCCGTCAACTAATGTACCTCTAACTGGGTACCATTCTTCAATTGCACACCTAACTTCAGCTCCATTCTCCATAAGATCTTTAGCAGTTTTGCCTGATTGCTCATCTACTACTTTCATCAATACTCTTACCACAACACCACGGCTGAGAGCAGCTAGAAGAAGCTCTCTCACTTTATGATACCATCCAAACGACTCTGTGAATATTGAGATACTTCTCTGAGCTTTCGATATTATTTCAGCAGTTTTGACCTCCATGGATCTTAAGTCGTCTAAGGGCTCTATCAGTAACTCGTCTCTAATACCATACCTCCTCTCCCAATAGGTGTCCTCTAAGGTCTCCTTTATTGAGTACAAACGTCTTCTCAACTCAGCTATCTCAGCTTCCATGGACCTAGCCCTGATCTCGAGTAGTATCTCCACAGCCTCTGATGGAGGTATGACCTCGTACTTATCGTGGTCCAATACTCTCACAAGTCCTTTAGCCATGAGGGAGGAGAGGGCACTTCTTACTTCGCTTTGAGGAATTTTTAGTGCACCACATAAATCATGTTCTCCTTTCTGAGG
>QNVF01000036.1 GCA_004347965.1 Candidatus Nezhaarchaeota archaeon WYZ-LMO8 | reverse complement strand
ACCCTGATGACCTCCCTCAAAGCTTTGCAGAGCTCGTTTTCTTCGAAGAAGTACACGATGTGATCGAGCCTTAATCTAGAGGATAGAAGTCTCGCATATTCAACGTCTGGTGCTGAAGCCTTGCTGAATCCAACGGTGAAGGCTTTAATTAAAGTGAATTTAGATGCTAGGACGGCTAAGATGCTCGTGTCTAATCCTCCAGAGAGAAGTATTCCTTCACACAAGTTCCTCTCCACAGCTCCTTCCAAGAGAATTCGAATTTTAAGACAAACCTCATCGAGATCCTCTACAGGTCTAGTTGTGAAACTCAAGGCTCTTAGCTTCCTCCTCCCTTAATTAAGGTCCATTAATTACTTTAAAGTATTGCGACGTCCTACTTCGAACTTGCTTAAGCATACAACCGTAACCCCACCATCAAAATAACTTAGATAAAAATATACATGTAAATTTATGGACGATGACATAACAATATTACCTGCCTAGCTTCAGAATAACATACTAAGCTAAATGTCACCTTAAAGCTCCTCGAAGTTCTTCCACAAATACATCAAGTTTCGTCGTTTCCTCTATTATGTAAGGTGCAATTAAACTTCTTCGACCATTTATTGTTACAGCTCTTTACGCACAATTGGATGTGAAGAAATAAAAAGGATTCTTTTAATGTCTGTCACCTTGAAATTACTCTCCAAGTATCCCTGTCAAGAAATCTTTCTCCAACTTCCACGCCATAGAATTCTTTAAAGAATTTGCTAGCTTCCCCACGCTTCCCCCTATCCATCCTATACACTCTGTTTAATTCGTCACTAGTAGGTTTCTTCGTCTCAAGAGCGTCTATTAAGGCGTCAAGAAGTTCTTCGCCTCTTCTGTTCATCACTAGAACCATGTTCCATCCATCAGGGGCACCAGTAGACCCTACATTAATATCTGCACATCTAGACACAAACTCAGGGCACTGTAGGCATGATGGTCTTGCAAGGTTTTCATACTCTGAGAGTGGTAGTTCGTAGGATTTGCCTACCTTATCGTAAACTATGACCTTACCCTTTACATCCATCTTAGCTAAACTTTCTACTGTGACTCCAACCTTTGGCAAAAGCTTCTCAATCAGAGAGGCATAGTCGAGGTTGTGTCTACAGAACAATCCAACTTTATATGCTACTTTTCTTGAGATGCCGACATCAAACTCTGCTAGTCTCTCTATAACTCTGATCTGGCATGGGAGGCCCACAACCATCACGCTTCTTACTTTATCGAACCTGCCAAGCTCTATGAGTGACGGTATGTAAAAGTACTTGGACTTAGCACACTTCATGACGTCCTCGGGTGTAAAGGCTAGAACAGGTTTTGGAATTAATTTGTCCTCAGTTCCAGCGAGGACAACAGCGTCCACAAGCTTCCTTTCAAGAGCCTTCATAGCTATGGTGGTAACAGCTCCACCATCTTGTGCAATAGATAATACTTTCTTGTCTCTGCTTCTCACATGATATGCATCAACAATCTTAACATCATCTGAGTAGAGGTCTTTCTTGGCCCAAAGAGTCACTTGGGGGCATACTATTAAACATCGCGAGCAGTCAACGCACAGCTTAATCTCTTTAGATATCCGGCTCGGCATTCGATTATCAAAGTAGATGGCTTTCCAATGGCAAGCGGCGACGCATGCTCCACATACTGAGCATATGTCTGCATCCAAAAGTTGGTACACATTCGTAATTGGAAGTTTGGGTCTCCAAACCACAATTTCTCACTCCTATGTGCACTACTTTCATATGAAGACGATTTAATTCTTACTCCCTTCCATCCATGGATTGAGGGACCATCCAAAACACAGTTTACTGATATTCTTCATATTCATTCTACCTTAATGAAGTTGAGAGAAGCAAACTCAGGGATCACCGATTAAGTAGCTCAAAACCTTTAAGTTCAGATAAGCTGTTTCTATGTGGATTATTGGCAAGCTCTTCAGTTACAACTAAGAGCTTTTGCCAAAGGATACGCTCTAGGGAGCTTACCGATGTCATTGGTACGCTCAATTAGCTTAAAATATATATTTTCTGATATCAATTACCGATTTACATAAGATTTCACCTGCTTATTTTCCAGCGTTAATTGGGAAGTTATTTTATGGTCAGTCAATACCTACTTGAAAGAGCATGATGAGCTACACTAATTAGGGATGAGGTCTCAAACTTGTTGACGAAAGCTAGAATGGTACTCATTATGCTGAAGCGAGCATTAACATAGGCGATTACAACCAGGCTTGCTTCGCGGCCTAGTAAGTAGTCAAGAAAACTTTGAAACTTTAGTACCATACGTCTTAGGTTAGCACCCTTGAGGTTACGACCTCGTTAAGCTCTATCATAGGATTAAAGAATTTATAGTTGTCAGCTTAGCGAAGGAGCTTTAGCTAAGCTATCTGCAGTAAAGCTATTTAACGTCTCACGCCACTTAAAGAGACATTGCAAGCCTTCAACAATGCGTACAAGGATGGATACTCACGTCTTCATATTCACTTAAGGAATTGTAATCATTTAGCTTACCGTAACGCATTAAGCAGATAAGCTACATAAAGTTCTAACAGTCAATTAGTGACCCCTAACTTCCAATGAAGACTTTTCTTGAAGTAGGTCCTCCATGGTCTCAGGTAGGGCACGATTTATCTCTACCTAGATCCAAGTGAGACATTAGGGCTTTGAAGTGTTCGAAGAAATGGGCTTGGAATGAGAGTTAGTGAATATGGCAGGAAGATCAAAGTGCTCAATAAAACCTCTAAGAGGAGAAGTGGAGGACAAACCCCTACGTACTGACAATGATTTTCAATTTTTACAGAGTTAGTCCATGCAAATTAATTTAGGATCACTAACCATAATTTTTGTGAGTCGTGGTCTTCATGAAGGTAGCCGTGGTATATTACTCTAGGACTGGATATACAAAGCGTGTGGTCAATGTGCTGAAGCAAGTCCTTGCAAGTGAGGACTTTACAGTAGACGTCTACGTGGTCCTCCCGATGAGGGAGTACTCCAAGCCCCTTCACGTGAACTTCAGGCTTATATACGATACCATCTTTAAGAAGGGGACGAGCATCAAGTTTGAGCCTAGCAAGCCTAAGCTTGGTGACTACGATCTCGTGGTTGTAGCCTCACCCATATGGATCGGCACGTTATCTTCACCAATACAAGAGTTTCTGAAGAGACACGCTACCATGAGGTCTGTGGTGGTCATCGCAACAAGTGTTCGAAGCATGGAGACAGCGAAAATCGAGAGAATTGTTGAGAAGCTCTGCGGAGCCAAGCCCATGCTATGCGCAAACATTAGGGATGCCACTATCAGAGACTCTGCCAAGCTTAAGGAGACTGTTCAAGAAGTTGTAAATGAGCTTAGGGCTGTTACGGGAATAAGGTAACACATTATTGTCATTAGAGCTAAAGCTGTTGACTTAGCCGTGAGTAATGTTGTGTCTACCTGGTTAAGCTTCAAAGTCAAGCGATTTGCAGCATTGAGCATCGCCATTTCAAGTTTTAGAACTCATAGTTTTCAAGTTTTCTCGATCCTCGAGTTCAAGGTTATAGGCAAGGTCTCGGTTTGCTTACCCCAATTAATGCTTTAAGCATTTCCAACATGTAAGATCCTTGAAGAGTTAGCAAGATTATCTCTGGTAATGGCTGGAGAGAGGTTTATTAGAACTACTAGCGGTTTCTCCGGTGATAACTAGTGGTTTTTAAGAAGACCATGCTTGCCATTTTAGCCTTATATCTCATTACGTTCCTTCATGGCTCAAGCTATGCCATCACTTCTCAAGAGTCTTACTCGGATGGATCTGAGAAGTCCTTCTGGTCTTTCGGAGTTCCGAGGGTCCTAGACTGGAGTGATTACGGGTTGGCTGTTGGGACGAGTACAGGTCACCTACTCGTATATGACCATCATGGCTCCTTAAGGTGGGAGCGAAGGTTAAACTATACTAGCACATGGGACGTATCGTGGAGTGATAGTGGTGAATTAGCAGTTGTAAGCCTTGGACCTCCGGGTGTCCTCTATGTCTTTAATCATGACGGCGCTTTGCTCTGGAGCATGGAGTCTGAGCATCAAGCAAACTCAGTAGCGTGGAGCGGAGATATGCTTGCTGTTGGAGCAGATAGCCTAATGGTCTTCGACAAGAGCGGGAAGCTACTATGGAGTAAGGGCGGCGACACCTTAGCTGTGTCCTGGTGCGGCTATCATCTTGCAGCGATTATGTGTTTAGGAGGTCCAGAGGGTACGTGGGGCGTCTACGTATTCGACAAGGAAGGCAGCGTATTGTGGGGTCTCCACGGCTTCTTAGACAAAATTTCGTGGAGCAGTAAGGGGGACTTAGCGATTCTCGAAACTTCTGATGGAGTGGTGTACGTCTTTGATCATTATGGAAGCTTGAAGTGGTCGAAGTACGTGAAGGAAGTAGAACCATCTTCTCTAATGTGGCTGGGCGATCTGCTAGCTGTAGGAGGTAGAGGCGGCGTTGTGGTCCTCGATGAAAGAGGTGAAGTTGCATGGAAGTACGAGCTCGAATACTGTGTACAAGCCATATCTTCATACGGAGACTTCCTCTTAGGAGTTGGATTGGATAGCGGGAACTTCACGCTACTCGATTCTCGGGGAAATATGCTATGGAGCTATTGGACCTGCGGCTACGTTTGGGCCATTAAGTTCTATAGTGACAAGATAGCAATCGCTAGCAGCGACGGCTACGTCCACGTACTGGATGGGAGTGGTACTCTGCTATGGAAAAGGAAGTTGGGCTTCCACGTGGAGGCAGTCGCTTTGCATCGAGGCCTAGTGGCTGTTGGCGGCTGGGACTCCAATGTTTTCGTGCTAGACTTAGAGGGGAACGTGAAGTGGAGTAGTGAGACTGGATGGGTTGCTCACCTCGCTTGGTATGAAGACCTCCTAGCGGTCGGGGGCTATAGCGACCTATACGTCTTCGATGAGGAGGGTAGTTTAAAGTGGAGCTTTAGTTTAGGCAAGGTCCGCTCCCTCTCGTGGAGTAGTAGTGGCCTCTTGGCTGTGGGTCTCAGCAACGGGCTTTGTGTGTTCACTAAGGACGGAACCCTACTTTGGGGCTACAGAGTCCCTGACTGGGTCATCTCTCTCTCGTGGTCTGGCCCCCTCTTAGCCGTTGGTGTTGCTGGCGAGGGCGTCTTCGTGTTCGACGAGCATGGAGGCTTAAAGTGGTTCTTTAAGAGCACTGAGAGAAATGCCACGATACCTTGGCGCGTATCGGCTTCATGGTGGAGAGACGCACTCATAGTTGTTACCGACAAGACATATGCTCTCGATAAGCAAGGAGATGTCTTGTGGTCTAGGGAGATCTATGGGACTGTGATAGCACCTGGAAAGGACTTCGTGGCTTTCGGTGGAGCTATGGGAATTTACGTGCTTGACGAAGATGGCGAGTTAGAGTGGTCATACACACCACCCGAGTCCGTTAAGCCGAAGGAATACTACACGAAGCCCTACCCACAATACGTGTACTGCCTCAGCTGGATGGGTAACTGCCTCGTTGCTGGGGACTGGCTTGGGCTAGTTCTTCTATTTAATGAAACCGGTGACTTAATGTGGAGTTACTGTATGGGATCCGCTGCCTTCTCAGTATCAGTTGAGAATGGTACGATAACGATTGGAGGAGATGGAGGTTTACTAATCAAGAAGATCCCCTTAATATCTGAGCCCAAGAAGATGCTTCTAAAACTTCCAGTGCCCTACGATAAGTTCAACTTAGCATACATTAACAAGACCCTCCTGTACATGAACGGAAGCACAACCATAATTCCACCTCAATACCTGTGCTCTCCAGGATTCACGGTAAGCAATGAGACTGCCTACGCCTTCTTGGAAGCTACGCTGAGCTCCTCTGCACCCATACAGCTCACTCTCATGACTGAGAGTGAGCTCAAAGAGTTTACTAGAACAAGGTCTATAGGCTCCAAGCTCACGTGGACTGGCAAGGAGATTAACGTTAGCGTTCAACTGGATCCAGGAACGTACTTCCTTGTCTTACGCTCAACAGAGCAAGCAGAGGTAAGCTACTTCATTAAGGCTTACGAGAGCTCCCTACCATCATTCGAGGAAGCGAGAGTCTACCTGCCTATAGGGATAGTCGACTACGGCGTTACATCATTGCCCGAGGGGAGGATTGGATACAGCTACGAGTATGTAGAGACTTGGGGTCTAGCTGAGATACGTGAGTTATACGCGACCAGACCCTTCGACGATGACGAGATGAAGCATTGTCTCACACTTCAGCTAAACGCCTTCTTACACGTAAAGGCCAAAAGCGGTTGGCAGGTCTACTGGGTTCAAAACATAGTTATCTTAGATACTGAGACCAAGCGGCTAAGGTTATTGAACAATTTGTGGAATGCCACCACGTATCCCATCTCGATGTTGAACAGGCAGCTGGTTAAGGGTAATGGTAGCATAGCTAAAGAGATGAGGGCTGGCGACTACTACTTCTACATTGTTGAAAGGTGGATGGATTATAGCTACCCTTTAACGATCCTTCTTCACTTATCAGTAAAGATGGAGGATGGCACAGTAAGATTGGAGTTTGGCAAGTCAATTGCTAATGAGCCCGTAGAGCTCTACGATGCTGTTCTTCTCCACGTTAACCCTAACACTGCTTGCTTTAAGGTTGATCCAACGACATACCCCTTAAGCGACTTGGAGTTAGTATTAGCTGGACCATCTGGAGTGAAGCCGAAGACCGTGGTTGAGAGGATTGACGCCAACTTAAAGCTGCTCGTCAACATTAACGGAGAGTTGATCCCTATTCCCACAGCTTATAGCCACGGCTACATCACGCATGAGAGAGTTAAGGGGGTCTATGCAAGCTACTGCGGAGACTACGTGGTTCGTCTAAGCTCTGGTAAAGCTACGCCCACCCAAGTCTACTATTCCACTAAAACCCTACCATCCATGCAGCTACTATGGATACGCGATCCACTAGACATCTTCAGTGGAGTGAAGCTCATCGAGATGGGAAGGGGTCTTGAGGTACCAATAGGTTATCTAATCGATCTAGGTAATAGAACCCGCTTGATCTTGAAAAGCTATGAGTACACTTCAAAGAATGAAGTAACGCTAAACTGGGGTAGACAGTACTACATCTCCGCTACTTCCGATTATGGGGTTGTAGAGGGTATCGGCTGGTACGATGAGGGTGATGAGGCGAGAATAACAATCTCCCCAATAAAGTTCGAAGAGGACTCCAAGACCTACAAGTTCAAGGGGTGGGAGGAGAACGGAACTTTAGTGAGCGCATCGCCTACATACGTATTCAAGGTGCAATTTCCCACAACACTAAAAGCTAAATGGACAGTTGAGGGACTAGCCATCTCAACGGAATTACTTATCAACATAATAATTGGAGTTCTAATAGCAATCACCATAACGCTTGTAATAATGTTAACGCGTAGAGGAGGAGCGCTGAGCCATTAATATCCAACTATAATGGATGGAGAGACCTATCCGATATTGCCTAATGCAACCTTAGAGTAAGAGAGGAGGGCCAAGGCGAAGAGGAAGAAACGCTGACTTAAAAGTACTGGCGCCAAGTGAGAGACAGTAGACGAGTTGATGACCAATGAGCTTGATAAGCTGTTGAAGAGCCAAGGCAAAGTTGCAAGGTCTCTCTTTTATTCTCATAAATGGAGTCACGAAGAGTTAGTCGTTTGAGAGACTAAGAAAAGTGGTGTACGTTATTACCCTCTACAAGAGGGTGATGTAAAGGGTTTAGAACTTTTAAGCATACTGAAAATCTTTGGAATGCCACCTCATGGTGCTGGTTTTGGTGCGCTAAGAAGCCTTATAAGGTGTGAAGTAGGTTGTTCATTATAAGTGGGTTGTAGTGAGCTACAATTTTGGTACAAGCACCTTCCCTTTAGTAGCTCTTCTAGTGAACGTTACGATAGTTAGTGGGACAGTAGTGCGCATCAGCCACTTGTACGGTGTAGGCGCGGAGACCTACGCTTACTATGGCTGGACTCTAGGAACTGCCATTATCGTGCTCCTGTGCATAAATGCACTATACGCTTTCACGGGCTATGCTATAATTACTGGAAGGAAGCTCTCCAAGCAGCTCATCATCAGCACAACTATAACTCAGATAGTTTTGCTAATAGCAGTCACAGCCATAACTATGGATCCCTTAATGTTCTTGGGGCTTGCATCCTCAATAGCATCGACTATTGCTGTTATAGCATCAATGTACCGTGTCACGTCTACGACGTAGATGGTAAGATCGAAACATTTTATTATCGAATAATCGGTTTATACATTTGTTTAAGCTTATTAACCCCTTATTCTATGGAAGTGGAAGAAAGTTTCATGAAGGAGCTTTATGGGAGCAGGAAAGTTGTTCTTGCTATAAGTGCAACAATCCATATCATAGGTGCAGCTGTGCTTATCGTGTTGACGTCTCAGTCGATCTTCCTCCTCGTTACTATACTCTCAATCACTGGGCTTAAGAATCCACTCGTAAGTGAGAAGGCAATAGATAGCAGTCTCCTATACTCTGGAGACCTGCATTCCTTGCTACTGCTCTCCTCAATACTTGTCCTCCCAATGAGTTACGTAATGACAAGAAAACGAGCAGCACTTCGCAGTCAAGCAAAGCTCTATTTGTATAGCTCAATAATCATGCTGATAGTCATGATGTCCATGTTTGTAACAGCACATGCATCGGGTTAGAGGTAATACGTTCAATATTTGATTGCGAAAATATCAAAGAGTATTCTGTAAGGATGAGCTTCTCGGTGATTAAATTTATGTGTCATTGCCGATAAATTATGGTGCATATTCTTCCATATCTTAACTCAACTACATTTTGCTTCCCGAAAATAATTCATTCTTATCGTGTGGAATCCGTACGTTTATCGTTCCATTCCATTACTTTGCATATGTGACTAGTGTACAGTGAAGTCTCTCACTAACCTAGTGTTTTAATGGAATTAGTGAGATCTAGACATTTGCGAGACGCCCTTCCTCATTTAATTATTGGCCCTTCCCATACCGATTACAGTACTATATGCTACAAAACAAAAACAATATGAAATAAAAGGTGAAGAGTTGTTATTAAGTGCTATTATCCTAAGCTATACTATCGTCATGCTTTTTCAATGCCTAAAGCTTTAGCTAAGTCGTATATGATTGGTGGCTTCCAGTAGACTTTGCTAACTGACTTTACTATGCCTACAACCCACACTATGAGCAGAGCAACCCATATGAGTATGCCTATGAGCCAGCCGATGAATGGTATGAGAGCTAGTATGCTCGCTATAATGCCGCCAATGACAATCACTATGAAGAAGGATAGGTTTAGGTAGGCCCAATACCTAGCGTATCTGTACCCTGGCTTTAGAACTAAAGCTAGTATGGCTCCCACTAAAGGTACTATCCAGGCTATTAACCCCCAAGTTGCCTCATCCTGTCCAATACCCGACTCTGACATTCAAATCACTTAACTGATAACATTTCAGAGACTAAAAATTTAAAGTTTGGTATTAACTATACAAGAGTATTTCAGGTGCATAGAGGAGCTAAGCCTTATCATGTATACGTAGTCCTCCTTCTTTAGGGCTACGTGAACCGTTAAATCATTGGAACGTCATGCACCTTGAGTTAAATGGTTTATTACCTGATGAACGAGCTGGAGATTCTGTGGGACAAAGACCTCATCAATTGTGTATCCAGTACAAGAGAAATCTAAGGAGATGTTAGACAATTTAGGCTTAGTAAGGAGGCACTTTGGCATAACATTGAAGCGAGGCATTAGCTTCCATTAAAACACATGAAAAGCTACTTGAGAATTATGTGGGCAGGGGGAGAGATGTTAGGTTCGTTTACTGCCAAGCTTAAAGGCTAATCCTTACCTTACTTAGCAACGTTTATTGGAGGCCTTTAAACTATGTTGCCTGTACGCAACTTATTGATCATGCAGTAAAAGAGTAGCATGACTCTATGGCTCTAAGTCTCTTTTAACTACATGAATTAAATGCTACCTCTTAAGCATTATGATCGAATTAAACTTCCTCGAGCGCTCCTCCCATTCATTGTACTCAAGGTCTCTATGGAGTATTACTGATAATCTATCAATGGCTTCGAGGATATCTCGGTATTAAAGTAGATCCTAGCAACTCCTTGATTAATGTACTCTCTAAAAGAATCTGAACACACCTTCTTCCATGCAGTTTCCCAGTTTTATTGCATGATGGTTTTACGGGATAAATGTAACAAGTCGTAAAACTTAAGTGCCTCGTCAGGTTAGCATATTAACGGGAATGTTGAATGTGTGGATGGTACTGGCATATGTGGTGGTGTCCTAGGCATCCATGGCCTCCAGCTTGGGCTCGACGGCCTTCACCGCCTCCTTGGGCTTACTTAACTGATCCACGTGAGGAGCTAAGAGTGCTAGAGGGCTTAAAGGCTCTATTGGCCTCAGAGCTAGAAGGAGTAAGTAAGCGAATAGAGGAGCTTAAGAAGCTAATTCAGGAAGAGAGAAAGTAAGTGAGGATTCCGCTAACAAGATCAAATGCGGTCATATCTTGGTTAATATCTTTGATGTAATCTAGTAGCTTTGGTTATTTCTTCTAACATCAGCCCCTTGGTCTCCTTCGCAGCTAATGCTGCGACCATCGCAATTATCGCCATGATCATATTAACGGTGAGAACCGGGAAAATGCCTCCCATGGTGTACAGGAGACCTACGATTGTTGGACCAATGAACGAGACTAAGCGCCCTATGCTACTACAGAAGCCTACAGCAGCTGCTCTTACTTCGGTGGGGAAGGACTCCGGTGTGAACGCATAGACAGCACCCCAAGTAGAGGCTAGGAAAATCGATTGAAGACTTAGAAATAGCAGATCCAGTGAGGGATTTCCTCCCAATACGAAGAGCATGTAGAGGAAGGCAACCGATATGATGATTGAGTAAGATAGCGTGATCCTCCTACCTAGGTAGTCGCAGAGGAATCCGGATGTGAATGTACCTATCATGCCTATGAGGGCCGTGGCGGTCAAGTACAGCAGTCCTGTCGTAACTGGATACTTTAATTCCCTTTGGATGAATATTAGGAGCCAAGGGGATATAGCATAGCATACAAAGCATACAGCAGTCCATATCAGTGAGAAGGTTATAGTTATTCTCAGTGTTCCATGCGCGAATAGAGACTTAATTCCTAGCTCGACTACATCTTGAGCCTGCTCCATCCTGGTGGCTTCTTGGGTTAAAACTCTTATACCAACTGTCCTCCTCTCTATCTCTTCAACTATCTCTAAGGCCTTCTTTATCTCACCTTTCTTAAGGAGGTACCTTACAGATTCAGGTAAAATTATTCTCGCTAACAAGGCTACTACGATCGGTGTGATGCCAGAAACGAAGATCCATCTCCACCCATAATTTAGCCCAATGAATAGGGTTAGAGCGTACGATAAAGCAATTCCCAGTGAGAACATTGAAATAGACCAAGCCATAATGCGTCCTCTAACTCTTGCAGGTAAATATTCACTCAAATACGCTAAAGTTACTGGAATAAGTCCTCCTAATCCAAGGCCAACCATGAAGCGAAGTAGAAACATAAAAATCCAGTTTGGAGATGCAGCGATTAGTGCTGTGGAAAGTGCATAGATTAAAATTGTATATTGGAAAGTAAGCCGTCTACCTATCCTATCAGCAACCTCGCCGAATAGTAAAGCACCGAAGAACATGCCTAAGAAGCTTGCTCCAAGCAATAGCCCAGTCTCTACATCTCCTAGACCAAAGTCACTAACGATTTGAGGCATTGACGCTGAAATCATGTAGTTGTTAAATCCAAAGAACAATAAGCCTAGAAAGCAAACAATAGTTACCCTAACGTGCCAAGAAGTAAAAGGTAATAATTCAAGCCTTGAGATTAACGAAGGTGTACTGGACATCTGTATCTCCTCTCCAGACGTAAGTGAAGCATTATATAGGGGGCTTTGACTAACTCTTTAACTTCTATGTGTTGAAGTAGTCGCATAGACTTAAGGAATTATCACATCCCTCTATTTATTAGTTTTGACAAGGGCCTGGCAACATT
>QNVF01000035.1 GCA_004347965.1 Candidatus Nezhaarchaeota archaeon WYZ-LMO8 | reverse complement strand
CACGTCTTCATTGATGTTACTACCCAATATGGCGTCGAGGTCGGCAACGTAGATGGTCTTAAAGCCTTCAGATGCAAACTTACAAGCTAGTTCTAGTGGTTTGCACGTCCCATAAATGCTGTTAGATATTGGTTTATAGAGCTCTCTAAGACCTCGCACTGCTTGAACAACTAATCCACCCTTTATATCCATGACCGGGATCACAATCATTGATTAAGCCCCGTAGTCCACAAGACGATTAATCCATTATTTAAAGTTAAAGCAGTAGCTGAGTATGGCTATGAATCATTGATAGGATGGTGAATGCTTATAGGCTTATCGAGGGGCTATGCAGCGCCTCTAATCCTGAATTTTTTAATGAATCGACTTGTTATTTTCTACTGTAAGATATTGCTTCTCTTAGGTGGGATGATTGCTTCTCTTAGGCGTGGATATAGGAGGAGCCAATATCAAAGCCTCAATGCTTAACGTCAATGATTGCTTTAACTTGAAGTCAACCAAGCTATACTATCCCCTTTGGATTAAGGGTATTGACGGGCTGCCAGAGGCTATCGAGCACATCGTCTCCTCCTTAAGTAGTACTCGTGCGGATTACGTAGCCTTAACAATGACTGCAGAGCTCTCTGACGTCTTCGATAACAAGAGGGGAGGCGTTGAAAGCGTAATACGTAAGGCTAAACAGGTATTCAAGGATTTTAAAGTTATTACAAGCAAGGGGTCTCTCCTAGATCCCGATAACGCTATCGAACATTACATGGAGGTAGCCGCTGCAAATTGGTGGTGCGTTGGCTGGCTTGCCGCTCAATTAAGGGAAAATTGCGTAGTTGTGGATGTTGGGAGCACGACTACCACAATAACTCCAGTGATTAGAGGGAATGTTGTAGCCAAAGGTCTTAATGACGTGGAGAAAATGAGCTTGGGGGAGATAATCTATGTAGGCTCTCTTAGGACATCGGTGTCTTCGGTTGTCTCTATGGTTCCAATAAATGGGGTTTGGTGCAGAGTATCATCAGAGTACTTTGCTAATATGGGCGATGTAAATATCCTACTCGGTCTCCTAAGGGAGGATGAATACGACGCAGATACTCCTGATGGGAGAGGAAAGAGCTTGAGAGAGTGTCACAATAGACTTTCAAGAATTGTGTGTGGTGACGGTAAAATGTTTAAAATATCACAAACAAAGTTGATGGCTAAGTTCATATACGAAAAAGCCGTTGAAAGGGTTTTTGAAGGTCTTCTCCAAGTTCTTAGTAGGCTATCCTCAGAAGGCCAATGTGTTGATGTGGGCTTCGCAGTAGGTCTAGGAGACTTCATGGCATTAGACGCTATAAAGAAGGCGGGTCTTCAAGGATTGCTGTTAAGAGAAATTATAGGTCGAGATAATAGTGTAGCACTAACATCAGCTTCGCTCGCCATGTATCTAGCCCATAACATGGGGGTTGACGTAAAGAAATGGATTTTGTCATTAAGATAGGAGGCTCGCTTTGCAAGTACCCCGATGCACTTCAAAAGCTTTGTAAGAAGTTGTCTAAATGGCTTAAGGGTAGGAGATGCATAGTAACCCCTGGAGGAGGTCCCTTCGCCGATGTCGTAAGACAAGTTCAGAGACTTCACAATATATCAGATGACGTGGCGCATGAAATGGCTCTACTAGCTGTGGATCAATATGGACTAATGCTAAGTGAGTTGATAAGAGGGATTCCTGTTAGAACCCTGGCTGAAGTAAGAAAGATTGTCGACCACGCAATACCAGTATTATTGCCAAGCTATGTAATAACTAGCTTAGAAGTGCTAGAACATAGTTGGAATGCAGGTTCTGACTGTATTGCAGCTGTAATAGCTAAAGCCTGTTCCGCAAGAAGACTAATCTTGGTTAAGGATGTTGATGGAATCTATGATCCAAGCAACCAATCAAAAGTACTAAGTGAAGTCTCCTTGAGTCAGCTTGAGAGCATGAAGACATGCCTTGATCCTCTACTTCCTAGCTTGCTTCGAAACTCAAAGATGGATTGCATAGTGGTTAATGGGCTTAAACCAGATAGGATAAGACTAGTAATTGAGGGATTAGAGACCATATGCACTAAGATCTTAACCAATTAATCATCGAAGACCTTTATAAGCTTTAACTAGTACCTTCACTCTGTCTCTTGTAACTCTCTGCCTTATTCTATCACCACCACATGCAGCTGATCTAAAGCCCACAATGTCTGGTTTAACTCTACGTACTACCTCTACATGGTTTAATCCTAGTGACCCTGCCAATGCGAACAATAGCCCCATTCTATGAGCAAGCTCCTTGATCTCTAAGACCTTCTCTACGCTTAAGTAGTTGAAGGTGGCCATCCCATTCTTAACGAACGTATCGATCATGAAAACATCAAAGTCAGATCTGTAAGCAGCCTTTAACATGTCCATCGGACTTAAACAATTGATAAGTGCGTAATCAGCATAAGCGACTGCGACGAACTTTAGGCTCTTAGTGTTAACCTTCAAGTCTTTGTAAGTCTCGACAGCTTCTCTTACATCCTTAAGACCGAAACTCCCAGCTTTCGCATAGTTTATGGCTAACTTCTCAGCTATTAATGCTAGCTCTTTTGCTTGGTTTTTAGCTGGGTCGTCGCCTAGAGCAATGCTTGTAACCATAAAATCGTGTGGGATGCTGCGTAGAGAGCAAACGATTAAATTCACAAGAGCAGCGCTAGGAGCACCAAGAGAGCCCTTTACAGGATCCTTAATGTCAATTATATCAGCTCCCCCTTTCAACGCCTCTACAGCTTCATCAGGGTTTACAACACTTATTAGAACCTTCATTTTGAACAATCCCGTAGTAAGTTTCTTTTACACTAACAGAATAAAGCTTTAACGAAAAGAAAAAATGGGGGTTCAACCTTTTGATGCATTGGAAGGAGGAGATCCTAAGCTTCTTAGATCAAGGTAAAGGCTTTGAGGTTATCTGTGAAGAAGGAGAAGTTAAGGTTTCTGAAGCCAAGGGGATTTCCTCTAAGGCACCTATAGACTTGAAAGAGATTAAGGGCGTAAGGAGGGGTAAGGTAAAACCCCCATCAGCTAAGTTGAGAGATTTAATAATTAAACTGGCATCAAGGCTTATAGAAGCTAGCAAGAGCTTTAAAGTTACGTTGGGTCAAGGTGACTTCACTTTAAGATTTGATCTTGACCACTACATTAGAGTTGATGCAAAGTCTTCGAGTATAGTAGGCTTCAATAGCTTAGAAGACGAGACTATAAAGATCGTAGCAGATCTGCTCAAAGAGCATGGCGAAGTGAGAATTCTGAAACCCCTTAAGTAGAGTCAGACGAAACCTCCCTTGTCACGTCTCGGAACAAGGACTCTTCATCATCCCATAAATTCTAACTCTAGTACTCAAAATAAAGGTTAAGTTTCATGCATTTTAGTTAGGACTACAGCATACTACAATTACGAGCTTAAGGACTGAGATTGATGATCTTTTATTAACAAGCAATTCAAGAAGTATGAGAAAGAGCTTTGACGAGGGCATCATCAATATTGATAATGAAATGCGATGAATCCTAGAAGCGTCAGGCAATAATAAGAAAAGGGTCATGCCTTAGTAATCTGATTGGATAATGAGAATTGATGTTGATACCACTTAAACTTAGCGATATGCTCTAAGCAGACCCTCTACTCATAGTTCTTTTAGGTGCTAGAGATGCCTGCTAACTTACCAGCTGAGGCGAAGGCGAAGTGGCTTAAGGTTCTTGACGCGAAAGATCCTTACGAGAAGTTAAGGGCTTTACAAGAGTTTCTCTCAAGTGTTCCCCGACATAAAGGGACGGAGAAGCTCCGTGCTCAAGTAAGAGCTAAGATAGCGGCTATTCGAAGGGAGATAGAAGAAAGGAAGTCTAAGAAGGCAGGTGGAGGCTTAAGGATATTCCCAGAAAAAGAGGGTGATGCGCAAGTAGTCTTAGTAAGCGTAACTGGAGCCGGCAGAAGCAGTTTGCTACGAAGACTGACCAATGCGAGACCTGAGATAGCTTCCCGTCCATTTACAACTACAAAGCCTATTCCAGGCATGTACGTCAGCGAGGGGGTCATGTACCAACTAATTGAGGCCCCTCCATTAGTTAAGGGATCGGCTGAGGGAGAGGCTTGGGGCTCAATCCTCATGACTCTAATTCGTAATGCTGATGGAATATTGGTGCTTCTTGATGCATCAAGAAGCATACTTGATCAATACGTGCTAATAACAGAGGAGTTAGAGAAGGCTGGTATAACCTTGAAGAAGCCTAAGTCAAAGATCAGCATAGAGAGAAGCACGATAGGAGGGGTCCAGGTGATGGTGAACGGCAAGCTAATCGATTGTACCGTTGACGATGTCAAGAAGCTCTTCATGAGCTATAAGATGTTTAACTGTAGAGTTGTAATAGATGGTGAAGCCTCCCTCGATGATGTTGAAGAAGCAATCTTAGGAGGTAAGCTTTATAAACCATCGATTATAGTCGTCAACAAATTTGATTTGATTCAAGACAGATCAGAGCTTGAAGAGTTAAAGAGAATGTGTGGTCCCATACCAGTAATAGAGGTATCGTGTGTTACCGGTGAGGGTTTAGAGAATATAGGAAAGGCCCTATTTGAACAACTTGGGCTCATAAGGGTTTACACAAAAGAGCCTTGGGAAGAGAAACCGACAGCAAGACCCCTAGTCCTAAAGAGGGGCTCTAGGGTTCAAGATGTTGCTGAACAAATACATAGTAGGCTGGCACAGAACTTAAAGTATGCTAGAATTTGGGGCCCCTCAGTTCGACATCCGGGTGAGAAAGTAGGTCGTGACCACGTTTTGGCTGATGGAGATATCGTGGAGCTTAGAGCATAAGTCATCGAAGAGCCTCAGCTATAGCGAACCTAGGTCTGACACTGACGATTTTAATTCTAAGTCTCTCTCCAGCCTTCGCTCCAGGAACTAGCACAACAAAGCCTTTTATTCTAGCAACTCCCTCGCCTCTCTGATTCACGTTTTCGATAGTTACGTGGTACATTTCACCCTCTTTCACTGGAGGGCTTTTAGAGCTCCCTCTTTTACCTCTCTTAATCACCAACTGAACCTCCACATGAACCTCAAGATACTAGCTCCCTCTCTTTAAAAGATTATTTAAAGACCCCCTTAACATTTAAACTGTTCTAGCTTACTCTTAGCTTAAGTTTTATCTCGCCCTAGAAACACTTTAATCGTCAAGCATGGTGTGGGGCTAGCACCATGAAGTTTCACAACCCTAAGTTGAAGACTCACAGCATTAGAGAAGTTCTCCAACTCTCTGAAGGTTCAATAGTAAGAGTGGCTGGCTGGGTACATGCTATCAGAGATTTAGGAGGCATAATTTTCTTAATGGTGAGAGACTCTGATGGTCTAATCCAAGTCGTGGCATCTAAATCGGAACTTTCCTTAGAGGTCTTCAATAAGTTTAGAGAGGTAAGACCAGAGACTGTGATATCGATTGAAGGCACTACTAGGAAGTCGCCTAGGGCACCAAGTGGTGTCGAGATAAGGGCAACCTCAATCGAGATACTCAATAAAGCATCAGTACCTCCACACTTAGAGCCTGCTAGTAGGAGTAAGTTGAGTCTCGATGAAAGACTTGATAATAGAGTCGTGGACTTAAGAAAACCGCGTAACATGGTAATATTCAAGTTCCAACACGTTCTTCTGAGATACATTAGGAAGTTCTTAGATGATAATGGCTTTATTGAAGTCTTCACTCCAAAGCTCATAGCAACTGCTACGGAAGGTGGGGCAGCACTATTTCCAATAGCCTACTTTGACAAGGAGGCTTTCTTAGCTCAAAGTCCACAACTATATAAAGAGCAACTGTCATCGGTCTTTGAAAGAGTCTATGAGATAGGACCCCTCTTCAGAGCTGAAGAGTCGCAGACAGATAGACACGTTTCTGAGTATATAGGCGTAGACGTGGAGGTTGCCTTCGCAACTTACGAGGAGGTCATGAGACTACTTGAGGAGATGCTCGTCTACAGTACTTCGAGGGCAGTCGAGGAACTTGAAGAGGAATTAAGGAGTGTTGAACTAAGCTTTCTAAAACTTGAGAGACCATTTCCAAGGATAACGTACGACGAAGCCCTCTCCATACTTGCTGAAAAAGGTGTTAAAATAGAATGGGGCGAAGACTTATCGACGGAGGCTGAGCGAAAGCTTGGCGAGGAATTTAAGGGTCCCTACTTCATAGTTGATTGGCCAACGAGGATTAAACCATTTTACATAATGCCAAAACCTGATAACCCTGATTTAAGCTTATCTTTTGATCTAATGATAGGAAGGATGGAGGTCGCCTCAGGAGGCCAGCGTATTCATGACAAGGATCTTTTAATATCACGTTTAAAGAGCTCGGGTCTCGAACCTGAATCATTTAAACATCATCTAAAGTGCTTTGATTGGGGTATACCTCCTCATTCGGGTTGGGGACTAGGTCTAGCTCGCTTGGTAATGATGCTACTTGGGTTATCTGATGTACGTGAAGCAATATTATATCCAAGAGATAGGTGGAGACTAGTTCCTTAGCACAACCAGGTTTATAAAGATCCTGCGATAGTTTCTTTAACGATTTTTCTATTGACCTCCACTGATGGAGAGCGGAGATTATGAAGGGCTTCACGCAGCTGTCAGTATCAGATTGGTTCTATAGAAATAGGTACATAGCTGGATTTAGCAATCCAGCTAGGTCCCTGTACCAAGCAGTTAGAGAACTTGTTGAAAATAGCTTAGATGCATGCGAGATAGCTGGAAACCTACCCTACATAACAGTCGATTTAAAGCTTGTAAGTGAACGTAAGAGCCCCAAGGTCTATAGATTAACAGTCTCAGATAATGGAACTGGAATACCCCCTGAGCATGTACCTCAAGCATTCTGTACAGTGTTATTTGGGAATAAGTTTGAGCTTAAACAGCATAGGGGGCTTTTCGGTCTTGGAGCAAAGATGGCGGTCCTCTACTCTCAAATAACCACCTACAAGCCAATTGAGGTGACTACGTGCTACGATGGGTGCATCGAGCACAGCTTTCAACTGCAGATGGATCTTAAGAATAACAAGCCTATAGTACTCTCGGTAACGTCTCGAAAGCTTAGGAAGCCTAGGACAGGAACCACAGTCACATTGTACCTTGTGGGGGACTATGACCGTAGCCTTGGCTCAAGAAGTACTGGAGAACTAATAATTGAATACTTGAGACTTAGCGCTATTGCTAACCCTCATTCAACAATAGTATTCTCCGACCCTTACGGCATGATCTATAAGTTCGAAAGATCAGTCGACAAGCTACCACCACTACCGAAAGAAGCTGATCCCCACCCACATGGTGTTGACGCTGAAATGCTTAAGAGGATGATAGAGGGTAGTAGAAACACATCGCTTCAAGCATTTCTCTCTAAGAACTTCGATAGGGTTGGACCTAGGAAAGCCCTAGAATTCCTGAAGTGGGCTGGCTTCGATCCAAGTAGGGATGTGAAGGAGTTGTCCAATGAGGAGATAGTCAAGCTTACTAATGCTTTTAAGGCTTATGACAAGTTCCTGCCACCATCATCAAACATCCTAAGCCCAATAGGTGCTGAGGAGTTGAAGGCTGCCATAGTGAAGCTTTTTACTCCGGAGTTTGTTAAGACGGTTACGAGACCACCTAAGTCCTACTCAGGATACCCATTTCAAGTAGAAGCTGGAATCGCTTATGGAGGTCCAATGATAGAGAAGATGTGCAATCGAGAAGGAAACTTCAAGCTGCTCTTTAGATTTGCGAACAAGATACCTCTGCTATTCGATGAGCGGGGCGATGTATGCAGAAAGGTTGTAGACGGCATAAACTGGAGACAATACAGGATCGACGACGCAACACCCATAGCGATCTTCATTCATGTATGTTCAACAAGAGTGCCCTATAAGACAGCTGGAAAGGAGATGATAGCTGACGTCGAGGAGATAGAGGAAGAGATAAAGCTTGCATTAATGGACTGTGCACGCGAGGTTCGAAGATATATATACAGAAAGCTTAAAGCTGAAAAGGAGCAGGAGAGACTCAACATATTTAAGGCGTACATCACTGAAATAGCTGAAAACATCGTTAGAGTCGTGAATGAAGACAAGCAAAAGCTAATCGAGCTCATGTGGAAGGTGGTGACTAAGCGTGGTAGGACAAAGTAGTGGAGGGAGGGAGTGGATAGCAGATACGATAGTCAAGCTTTTTGAAAAATCAATTTTTAAGCCGCTCAAAACTGAGAAGGTACCCTACTTCGAGATGCTAGCTAGAACTAGAGATAACGTATACATAGATCAAGAGCTTCAAGTGATAAGGCTTGGAAACAAGAAGTTAAGGAGAAGGCTCAACGACATTGAAGAGGCCAAGACCTTCATGAGGACCGTGCTTATAGCAGCAATAGTGTACGAAGCAATCAAGCATAACAAATACCCTACTATCAGAGATGTGTTCTACGATGCTAAGCACACCATACCAGGAACGGACATAGATACGGTCAATGATCAAGCAGAATCGGATAACATAATAGAGGACTTGGAGGTATTGCTTGGAACGAGTAGAGAGGAAATGGGTCTTCAGACCGATGTGAAATGTAAGGTCGTCGGCCTAATGAGGGTAAGAAGTGGACGAGATGTGATAGACTGCTCAAGGCAAGGGGAGGGTGGTGCTTATACACCACCATCAAATGTTGATAGATTAGAGTTTCTTGAAGTTAATGCCGATTACATTCTTGTGGTTGAGAAGGATGCTGTCTTCAATACATTGAACATTGAGAGGTATTGGGAGAAGAACAGGTGCATACTCATAACTGCAGGAGGTCAACCTGATAGACCTGCAAGGAGGCTTGTAAAGAGGTTAAATGAAGAGCTCGGCTTACCGGTCTACGTCTTAACCGATGCAGATCCCTATGGTTTCTACATATACAGTGTTTATCGAATAGGCTCAATAACGCTATCTCACGAAAGTGTTAGATTAGCATGTCCTAAAGCTAGGTTCATAGGGGTAACTGTGAGCGACATTTACGATTACAAGTTATCGAAGAACGTCATAATAAAGGCTAAGGAAGCTGATATTAAGAGGGCTAAGGAGTTGAAGAGTTATCCTTGGTTCCAATCTCCAGCATGGCAGAGAGAGCTTGACTTATTTTTAGAGAGAAAGGAGAAGGCTGAGATAGAAGCTCTTAGCTCAAAGAGTCTAGGCTTTTTAGAAGACAAGTATCTTCCAGAAAAAATAAAGAGTGGGCACTTTATAGTCTAACATCACCTTACCTTAGGACTACAAGCTTTATAGAAAACCTTAAATCCACTTAAAATGCCTATAGAGACTTTGTAAAAGAGACTTAAAATTAAGAACATCGTTTTCCAAATGTTGGAGGTATTAAGCCTTGGTTAAGCTCACATTTGAAGACGGTTATGAGGTTGCGAGACACATAGCTAAGGCTGTTGATCTCCCTCGATTGCAGAAGATGCATGAGGTCTTGAAGAGAGCATTAACGAGCTTCACGAATGAAAGCGATGAAAGAGACTTCATGTTAGGTCTTGTAGAAGGTCTAGGTGAAATAGCTAAGCTTAGGGAGGAAATAGCTAGGATAATAAACGTGGCTAAATCCTTGGGCATAGCAATTGAAGTCAACATAAAGTATGAAGAGGGTGAATAGTAGGCACCCTCTTCTAGTGTAGTTCATGTAGTATGACGTGATTGAGCATCAATAAACATAGCACAGTTAGTATTTAAGAGAGAGTTTTAAATGAAAGATCAAGTTTTAGATATCGTCCTTCTCATGAAAAATCTAAGAGGTAATGCAGGTGAAGGAGCACTGGCTCGATGAGTTTGTTAATACAGTCTTAGACAGGTTTAAGGAGCATGTAGTAGCTAGTGGAACATCAATTTCAGGGTCAGCACACATAGGGAACATAGCAGACCCCTTATTTGCGCACGCAATCGCTGTGGAAATAAGGCGAAGAGGGGGCAAAGCGGTGGCTTTATGGGTTGCCGATGACATGGATCCTTTGGATAGCGTGCCTCCACCTATACCGAGAGAGTTCAACAGATACCTAGGCATGCCCTATGTTGACATTCCAGACCCATACAAGTGCTGTCGAAGCTGGGCAGAGCACTTCACTAGAGAGTTCTTAGATGCTACTGAGAAGCTCGGACTCGACGTTAAGTACCTCTCGGGAGCGGTTATGTATCGTGACGGTACTTACTTGCCGTGGATAAGGATGGCATTAGAGAAAGCTGGCAACATAAGGACCATACTTTTGAGAGTTAGTGGAACCTCGAAACCAAGCGACTGGCTACCATACATGCCAGTATGCGAGAACTGTGGCAAGATAGGGACAACGTACGCCTACGACTTTCAGGGGGATAAAGTCCTCTATGAATGCACTATGGACGTCGGCTATGCTAAGGGATGCGGATACCGAGGAGAGTGTGACGTTAAAGATGGTAGAGGAAAGCTACAGTGGAGAGTTGAGTGGGCTGCTCGATGGGCTGCCCTCAACGTGACAATAGAGCCCTTCGGTAAAGAGCATGCAGCAGCAGGAGGATCCTATGATACCAGTAAGGTGATAGTTAAAGATGTGTTTAATAAAGAGCCTCCAATACCACTTACGTACGAGCACGTAATGATCAATGGCAAGAAGATGTCAAAGTCTAGGGGTAACATCTTCACTCCGCAGCAGTGGTTTGAGATAGCTCCCCCCCAAGCTCTAAAGTTCTTCTTTTTTAGAGTGCACCCTATGAGACACAAAGACTTCAGGGTTGAGGATTTGCCGAGTCTTATGTCTGAGTATGAGAGAGCTGAGAGGATTTACTATGGTTTTGAAGTAGTTTCAGACCCCAAGTTAATGGCTTTAGCTAAGAGGAGCTACGAGCTATCTCAAGTAGGCGAACCAGGCAATGTGATGCCCATACAGCTACCTTACGACTTTGCTGTTGTCTTAGTTCAATTGTATCCTAACATTAGCGTTGAGAGGTTACTTGAGATACTGAGACTGACTGGTCATATTTGGAGAGAGCCAACTAAGGAGGACATTGATAGGTTGGTTACTAGACTAAATCACGCATCCACATGGATTAAGAAGTATGCACCTGAAGGAGCTAAGATAAAGCTCCTCGAAGATCCATCACTTATAAGTAACGTGCTATCAGACAATCAAAAGAGGGCGCTCATAAAGGCTGCTGAGCTGTTACTTGAAAGAGAGTGGGATGTTAATGAGCTTAATAACAAGTTCTTCGAGCTGTCACGGACCCTAAGCTTGCCGCCTCATGAATTCTTTGAGGCTGCCTACTTGGCGTTGATGGGGAAGAAGTCGGGTCCTAGGCTTGTAAACTTCATTGCTGCAATGGGGAGAGAGAAAGTAGTGAGGTACTTTCTTGCTGCAGCTACATCAGCGAAGTCTGGTTAAACGTCTCCAAATTCATGCATAGCTTAGTTTCCTCTGTAAGGCTTATTAGCTAGATAAGATTAGCCAAGTTAGTTGTATAGAGGTGAGATAGATGTATGCCTGGTTAGCACTATTGGCATCTTGCATAGCTCTAGTGGTTGCAACCGTGGTAACAATCTTAGTCCTATCTAAACCTAAAGGTACTGAGCGTATGGTTGAGATCTATGAAGCTATCAAGCAGGGAGCTAAAGCGTATCTAAGTAGACAGTACAAGACGCTCCTAATATTCATGGTCTTACTAGCCACAGTATTCGCAATAGCTGTAGACTACAGTTACTTCGTCGCCGGTCGCGAAGGCTTCTCGACATACTTCCCGTACACTGGCTTATCGTTCCTGGTCGGTGCACTTTTCTCAGCTCTAGCTGGCTATGTAGGGATGAGGGTAGCTGTAGAATGCAACGTTAGAACAGCTTATGCAGCTAAAGATGGCTTGAAAACGGCTTTAAGCACTTCCTTTAAGGGCGGATTGGTCATGGGGCTTTGCATGGTTGGCCTAGCACTATTGGGGGTAACACTCTTTTACTACATTTACGGAGCAAATCCAATCCTATTTGCTGGCTTTGGATTCGGTGGTAGTCTCGTAGCCCTCTTTGCTAGGATTGGTGGAGGGATATACACCAAGTCAGCTGATGTTGGAGCAGATCTTGTAGGGAAGATCGAGGCTGGAATACCTGAAGACGACCCTAGGAACCCTGCCGTAATAGCTGATGCTGTTGGAGATAACGTTGGCGACGTAGCTGGAATGGCAGCTGACATCTTTGAGACGTACGCCGTCACGCTAATAGGTGCAATGCTGCTAGGATGGCCCCTCTACATAACCCTCAAAAAAGACGTTTTCCTATGGTACCCACTCCTCTTAGGTGCTATAGCCATATTCTCAACGATAATCGGTTCTCTCGCTGTCAGAGCAAGAGAGGGAGAAGATCCTACACCTGCCATACTTAGAGGAATAATTACGACCGCAGTACTCGCAGTTATAGGCTTCCTCTTTGCTACGTGGTATCTCTTTGGCAATCTGAACCTGTTCTATGCAGCCATGATAGGAGTGGTCATAGTCGTGCTACTAGCCATATTCACTAACTACTACACCTCCTATAGGTACTCACCTACTAAGTCGATAGCTGAGGCTGCGCAAGCTGGACCGGCAATCAACATCATAAGGGGGTTAGCTAATGGCCTCGAGAGCGCTTTCTTACCGGTAGTTATCATAGCGTTAGGGGTAATAGGAGCTTACTGGTTTGCAGGAGGATACGTCGGCGATGTGCTCATGGGTATGTACGGAGTGGCTATAGCAGCTATGGCGATGCTATCAATAGCTGGCATCATAGTCTCAGTTGATGCCTATGGCCCCATAGTCGATAATGCTGGAGGAATAGCTGAAATGGCTGGTTTGGACCCTAAAGTTAGGGAAGTAACTGATGCACTTGATGCTGTTGGAAACACGACAAAGGCCTTAACTAAGACGTTTGCAATAGGCAGTGCTGGCTTAGCAGCATTATCTCTCCTGCTAGCTTATGTCGAAGAAGTAGCTCTTCATAAAGGCAT
>QNVF01000034.1 GCA_004347965.1 Candidatus Nezhaarchaeota archaeon WYZ-LMO8 | reverse complement strand
TAAGCTGTAACTTTTTCATCGAAATCCTCCCTAAATTTTAATACCCAAACTGTAGTTTGGTGGGCGAATACGCCTTCATAGCGCATTACTGTAAGCATCAACCCAATACTTAGTCTTATAGCCGTTCTGAGTCTCTAACACTTTATTGTGACGAGAAGTTTAAATTACGTTAAGTAATAGGCATTGAGGGAATGTTAACATTGTCCCTTGACTTTCAACGTGTAAGGGAAGTAGCAGTAGAAGCTTTGAAGATAATTGAGCACTACGACATCAGCTTACAGAAAGCGTACTTTAAGGCTCTTCAAGAGCTGAATCTTAAACCTAATCGAGCCTCCTATGAATACATCTACAACATCTTAATGAACTACTATACCATCCAATATGCCTTCATGAAGAAGAAGGGAAGACCTGCTAGACCTAGAGAGCTGGTGGAGTTCTATGAATCAGGTGAGCACTTAAAGGTGTCTTTGCCATCAAGCATCTTGAGACGCTTATCTGTTGAAACCTCCTATCCTTACTGGCTGGTTCAGAGGTTATCGAAGTACCTTGATTTAGAGACGTTATACCAACTCCTCAAGGCTCTTAATAGACGCAAAGTCTGGCTTCTATGCCTAACGAAAGCGGGAGAAGTTCTTAGGACGCTAGCTAATGAAGGTGTTGAAGCCAATATCGACGTGGATTTGGATTACATGGTCGAAGTTGTAAGTAGTGATAAACCTCCTTCAAGGTTAGGCCCCGTCAGGAAGGGTTTGGCTATCCCAGTTGATAAGGGCTCAGCATTGGTTGTTGAAGCTCTTAGAGCTCAAGGGCACGAAGTTCTCGATGCATGTGCAGCACCTGGAGTAAAGTCTTCATTGTTGATCTTGAGGGGCTCACCCCTAGTTATCGCTATAGACAAGTCAAAGAGCAGGATTAGAGAGGCAGCTAAGCTTATCTCAAAGTTCAATACGAAAGAGAAGATAATGCTGATACTTGCTGATTCACGTAAACCACCTATATCTCGAAGTTTTATCAAGGCTTTGCTTGACGTGCCATGTAGTGGAACGGGGACTGTAGGCGACGATCCAAGTATCAAAGTAAGATTATCAAAGCCTAACAAAGTGAAGATGTACCATAAGACCCAAGTGAGACTCTTAAACTCGGTATCTAAGATAGCTGAGGAGGTTATTTACGCTTCTTGTAGCCTGCTTCCTGATGAGGGTGAGATGGTTGTGGATGAATGTGATGTTGAGATCGAGAAACTTGAGATCCCATCGGTTACGGACTGCTATCAAGGCTTTAGGTGCAGTGGAAAAGCCAAGAGAACCATGCCTCACATACATCACTGCTCAGCTTTCTTCATAGCATTATGTAGAGCTAGAATACCGTCTAATACTTGACTTTAACAACTCAAGAGGCGTATTGGGCTCCATCTTTGATAATAAATTTTGCACTAAAGGTATGTTCGAATTGTAGATGCGAAGAAGAAGGCCGAAAGCGCTAGGAAAACTATTAAGAGTACGTACTCCCACGTTCTAGGCCTTATTTCAGGTGGCAATTGTCTTGAGAGATACATCACCGCCGGTATCACTAGTAGCCCCACGAAGTTAGCTGTATTAGCAGCTATTATGACGAGGACTAGAGGCTGAGCTTGATGTACAGCCCATACGCTGAACGCAACGTAAGCAGCCAATATAGAGTAATAAATTATCCTAACGTCATCTCTCGCTAACTTCCTAACCCTCTTAGACGTCCAGAGAAGGTCAGTTAAGTTCCTAGGTACGCAGTCCACATAAGCACCTAGAGCTGAGCTGAAAAGCACTATGAACCCTATGAATCCTATCAAGTAGTACCCCCACATACCGACTACGGCCGCGTACTCATTAGCTACGTGTGCCGCAACCCCCCATGCAGGTAGCTCCTGACCTCTAGGAAGCAGCGAGGTAGCTATCATTGATGGTAAGTACATGCCTAAGAGAGCTCCTGGAAAGAACACAAGCCACTGATCGCAACTCAATATCCTCATCCACCTCTTAAACGTCTTCACGTTGTCGTTACTCACCACGAACGCCTTACCACTAGGTGATAGAGTTACCCTCTTGCCACCTATTAGTGCAGGTATGTAGCCGACAACCGCACCCATTCCATACCCTTTGTCCCTGTACCAGTTCATGAATATGAAGTTGAGACCTACAGCTAGCCCCGTATAGGCCCACCAAGCGGATATGAGACTCATATCGGCTCTTGGAGGTATGTAGCCAAAGTTAATGCTTCCCCTTAAAGCTTCAAGAACGACTTCGAGCTTTATGGTTAGTGGTGCTACCAGCGTAAGCAACGTGAGAAGTATTGCAGCAGCAAAGAACCAATTAACAACTTCCAACGTCCTCTCAATCTTGTACCCGAACAATACTATAATAACACACAAAGCGATAATGATCATGGTTAAGCCTCTCACCAGCCACGCGTCTTCAGCTGTCGGTAATCTACCTAGGATTACGGAACCTAGTGCTGTAGCCCCCGAGCTAGCGATGCCAGCCAACCCCCAGGAACCCCAAGCAATCAGTAGTAGGGGGATGGCTATGGTCCAAAACCTAGGACCAGGTGGAGCTCTTCTAAGGTACACTATTGGGGCTTCTCCAGTATACATTATTATCCTAGTTAGGCTTATGTTGTATATCGTTTGGAGCAGTGCTGACACTACAACTATCCAAGCCATTCCTAAGCCGTACTTCACGGCAGTTGCAGGACCCAAGAGCCACTCGCCACCACCTATAGCAACACCAACAGCAATTACGCTAGGACCTAGGACCTTAGACACCAGGTTCCTCAGATTTAACTTAGAGATTCCAAAAACACTTTCAGGAGTTGGTATAGAATCAACTATTCCTAAGGGAAGCTTACCGAGTCTATTCTTAATAGTCATAGATACCTAGATTTTATCCATGGCATTGCCGGTCTTCTAAACCTTATGTAGAGAGAGCATCATAATGAGTATAGCGATAAGTGTGGTTGAAATTTAATTGTATAACTACTATAGAATTCATATAGGACTAACGCTTAAAACATGATAGTATTCTAATGTAAAGTTAAGAACTTTCGAGATTCATGCTAGCTAACGCCACTTTTCGAGATTGCATCTTGCACCTTAGCTACGTATTCTTCCAATAATTCTTTGACTCTAACTTGGCTTGTAGACTCACACAAAATCCTCATCTTGGGTTCTGTCCTTGAAGGTCTTATTAAGACCCAACCATCATCAAACCACACTTTAATTCCATCAGTTAAATCTAATGGCATCTCTCTTAATTCATTTATCAACTTCTTCGTAACTGCCCTAGCTCTCTCTATGTTGCAATAGATCGAGCTTCTTGCTTGATAATACCTCGGCAGGCTATTAACGATATCTGAGACTCTACAATCTCTTGAAGCTAGCATCTCAACTATTAATGCGGCTCCGAAAACTCCATCCCTAGCTAGATTGAAGAATGCGGGAATTATACCTCCACTACTACCCTCTCCGCCTATTGGTGCATTACGCTTAATTATCTCCTTAACAACGTTTACCTCACCTATTGGACTCCAGAAGAGTTCAACACCAAATTGTTCAGCTATCCACTTAAACATCATGGACGAAGCTACACTGATAACAAGAGGTCCTCTACGTCTCTCAAGCACGTGGAGTGACGCCATTGCTAAGCCATAATCTTCGTATAGCACTTTTCCACTCTCCGAAACACAGACTAGCCTATCAGCGTCGGCATCATGAGCAAAGCCTACGTCAGCATTGTAAGCCTTAACAGCCTCACTTAACATCTCCAACGAGCTTGGAGTAGGCTCTATATCCCTACTAAACACTCCTGGAGCAGAGTTTATTGTTACGACTTTACAGCCTAGCATCCTTAGAAGCAGAGGTGTCGATTTAAATCCAGCTCCTCCTCCTAGGTCAACTACAACTTTCAACCCTCTTCTTCTTATGATCTCTACGTTGAGATGCTTTAATGCTGCATCTATATACTCCTTGAGGGGATCATATTTATGTACATGAGTTGATCTGTACCTTCCTATCGCTACTCCCTCTCTGCTGGCGTCCATAAGCTTCGAGACCTCATCTGCATCAAGGAGCATACCTCTAAAAGCAAACTTCAAAGCATTCCACTCTGGAGGGTTGTGAGAAGCACTGATGATTATCGCTCCATCAACGCTTAGCTTCCTACAAGCCCATAGGATCACGGGTGTTGGCTGTACCCCAACGTCGTAGATCCTACAACTAAGATCCATTAATGCTGTGAGCACTGCATGCTTAAGGGGATCCCCGCTAGGTCTCGTGTCCCTTCCAACTATTATGCTTTTGACCTTCCACAACTTCACAAATGCTTTGGTTAGCTTGATTACAAGGTCTGTTGTCAAGCTCTCCCCATATATTCCTCGAATCCCCGATTGAGATGCTATGAGCGTCAATTAGGAGTCCCTCGACAACGTAAGATATAAAGGCCTATGCCTACTTAAGCCTTGATAGGTCAGTAACTTTATGTCTGAGAAACAGGACTTTCTAGAGTACTTTCCATACCCTAGTCTTAGGCCTTACCAGGACAAGGCAATACTGTTTTCTCGTTATGTCTTTAAAGATGGATTAATAGGTCTCCTCTCATCGCCGTGCGGCACTGGCAAGTCAATTTCAATATTGACCGGTTACTTAGCGGCAGGGGGACCTTCAATAGGCCGCTTACTGGTATTGACGAGGACCAAGAACCAAAGTGATGTATACTGCAGAGAGCTTCAAATGATGAGGGATAAACGTGGCGTTAGAATGATAGCATCGATCTTCGTTAACAGGCAGGACATGTGCTCTCTAGTCAAGATGAAGAAGTTAAAAGCATCGTATCGTGACTTCTTAGCACTCTGTAGATCTCTACGTAGAGGGCTAGGAGGAGAGATCTGTGAATATTACTTTAACACAATCATCAACTGGTACCCGACGAGGAGGGCGAGGAAGGTTGTTGATAAGCTCGCTGAGCTTGGTGTCTCAAGCTCTGATTTCGTGTACGAAATAGCAAGCAGCGAGGAGCTTTGCCCATACGAGGTCACAAAGTTGCTTTCTCACAAAGCTCACGTAATTATTGGAAGTTACAACTATGCATTAATGGATCCTGTCCGAGAAAGCGTGCTCGGTAAGATTGGGTTGGATATCGAAGACTTGAACTGCATCTTCGATGAAGCACATGCACTCCCACTTTATGCAACCGAACTTTTATCAGACGAACTTTCATTAACCACAGTCCAAAGAGCTATAGCAGAAGCTGAAGAGTTTAAGGTCGATGACTCCGGCCTTATAAGATCGCTTGAAGAATTCATGAGGGACTTTGAGGCTAAGTTGATTAAAAATGGTACACTTAACGAGGAGAAACTGGTAGATCATGGCCGCCTACTCTTAGCACTGGTCGAGTGTACAAAGCTTAGATCGCTCTCTACGTTAAAATCTTTGATAGCAGATTTAGAGGAAGAAGGTGAACGCATAAGGCTTCTAAGATCCCAGGGAGGGAAGAATCCCGTCTCGTATGTGGGTAGGATAGCTTCTTTCTTAAGACTTTGGATCGAAACTGAGGAGAAGAGGTTCGCAAAGTACGCTGTTGTTGAGAGCTATGATCACGACAGAAAGTTCAAGTTGGGGATTAAGTGCTTAGACCCCTCAATAGCTTGTAGAGTGCTCAATGACTTCAGATCTTGCATACTAATGTCTGGGACATTGTGGGAGCCAGACTACTACATCGATGTACTAGGGCTTAACCCGAAACGAGCTAAGATCCTAGAACTCCCGTCACCATTCCCAGAAGACAACATGATGGTTATAGTAGACATGGCTGTAACCACTAAGTTTGAAAGGAGGTCGGATGTTGAGTGGGATAAAATGTCTTCAAGACTTGTAGAAATCATAAAGGCAATAAATGGGAGAGTAGCAGTATTCTTTCCATCTTACGAGGTCATGATTGCTATCGTTAGGAGATTAGAGGGTAAGATCGACATGCCGATGATGGTTGAAACAAGGAGTACGAAGATATCTGAAGTTAAGGAGTTCGTAGTAAAGAACGAGAGGTGCGTATTATTAGGAGTTGCAAGGGGTAAGATGTGCGAAGGAGTTGAAATAGTCTTTGAAGGCAGGTCTATGCTGAATGCTGTAATTCTCGCAGGCCTACCTTTCCCAAGAAATACAGAACTTCATCAAGCATTAACAGAATACTTTAAGGTGAGGTTTGGAGATCAAGCCTTCAAGTACGCAACAATAATGCCCTGCTCAATAGCCATCGCTCAATCAGCTGGTAGGCTCATAAGAGGACCTCAAGACCGAGGGCTCGTCATCTTAATGGATTCGAGATCTGCAAGATCCTTTAAACGCTATCTTCCACGTGACTGGGTTAATAAGATGAGGCAGCATGTGAGCTTGGAGGCAATAATTCGAGATGTAAAGAACTTTATGAGTAACAATAGTCCTTAACACCCCTACCTGCTGCAAAAGTTGTGTTGAGTATGTTGAGGGACAGAGATGCCCCAGTAACTAGTGAGGGGATAATAATGAGGGTCTACGGCTACGATCACCCTCAAGGAAGATACATATGTGATGTCGAGTATGCCCCTGAGAAGATCTACAAGAGCAACGTTCCTAAGGCCCTTAGAGATGGCGGAGGTCAGAGGTACTACAAATTCTACGAGGATGAAGGATTGAAGTTCGTCCTATCAGGTTATCCTCAATACTCATTCTACATCCCGTACCTTAAGAGGAAGGTTGTAGCTGTGAGTGAAGATCAACTATTGGAGCTACGTAGACCTCAAGATGGCTTAAAGAGGTTGCTAAGCAAGGACGATCAAATGTCACATGCATCCCTTGAAGTTCTTGAGCTAATTGAGGAGACATCAAAACTTAGGATTGATGACTTTGGCGTTTTCGGTTCACTACTCCACAACTTCTATAGGATAGATCTCAGTGATTTGGACTTCACGATCTATGGAACCAGGGAGCTTGATGAACTTAGAAGTGTCTTAGCTGAGCTCTACAACGATGGTCTGTTGATTAATGAGTTTGATGTGGTAGACGAGTCTCGCTTCTTAAACTGGCGCTTTAAGAGGTATAGTGTGAAGGAGTACTTAGAACACCAACGAAGAAAGCTAATTTATGGTCTCTTAAACTCCAAGAAGTTAAATCGAGTAGTAAAGTTTGAGTTTGAGCCTATCTTGAGGTGGGATGAAGTGGTAAACGAGTACGACAAGCTGGTCAACGTAGAGTGCCTAGGCTTCGTAGAAGCTATTGTAAGAGTGGTTGACGATCGTTATGCACCGTTCATGCCGTCGAAGTACGAAATAGAGGTTGTTGAGGTCAGAGGGTCTCAGCTGTTTAGAATCGAGCCAATTAGGATAGTCTCGTATGTCGAGGAGTTTAGGATGCAGCTTACTAAGGATGAACATGGTTTAGTAGCTGGTTGGCTTGAGGAAGTTCAGACTAAGAGTTCCACTTTTCAACAAATAGTATTGACTAGGAGAGAAAGATACTACAATCAAGTCCTGAAACGTATTAAGGCCTAGCTGTCGAAGTTAATGGCTTCCTGACTGTTGCTGTTGTGTTGTCCGATATCCCCAACCTCCTCATTTGCTCTGAGTTAAGCCACACCTCATTAACTGGCACTCCCCCACTGATAATAACATCGAAGTTGTACCTCTTTTTTCCAGCTAAAACTATTTCCAGTTTGCCTGATATGCCCAAGAAATCAGCTGTCTTTGGATTAATTCGCGCAGTTCCTTCTTGGACTTCATCCTTCTTCCTCAACTTTAACCTCTTCTCTACAATCCTGCTCATAAGGTCATCAGCTCCGTTCTTAATATTTGACAGTTTACTCAAAAAGTTTCTTTAAAGGTTCTTTTAACTCTCGTCTCTTAATATATACTTCAACGATCTCAGGCAACTTTTCTATCCTAACCCTTACTTGCTTCCAAGTATCCCTATCTCGTACAGTTACGGTGTCATCCCTCAGTGTTTGGTAGTCAACAGTTATTGCAAGCGGAACACCAACTTCGTCAGCCCTCGCATACCTCCTTCCTATAGACCCTGAATCATCGTATTCTACCACCAGCCCTCTAAAGCTTAGCATACCGTAGATCTCTCTAGCCTTTTCTGGAAGACCATCTCGATTCACTAGTGGTAGAACCACAGCTTCTATTGGAGCTATGTCCGGTGGAAACGATAATATCACTCTACCATCTTTTTCTCTATACGCATACTCCATAGATGCGTAAACGAGTCTCTCAGCCCCAAACGATGGCTCAGCAACGAACGGTATGAACTTCCTCCCTTTGACATTTTTCTTAACCTTCTCAAAGCTAACGTGCTTGGGGTAAATTCTATATCCTCCCATTTCAAAGAAGCCTTTACTCTTAATCTCTTCAAGCACCCTCTCTCCCGGCATCATTTTCAATGCATTGATTATTGCGGAGGCATCAGTCTCGTAGTCTTCTTTTATCGCGTCTACCAAAGGTCTCACTTCAACCTCTTCAACTTCAACCTCAGACTGGAACTGCTTATAGACTCTCAGATCTTCTCCGCTTGACGCCATGTGCCCCCTCAAGTCGTAATCAGTTCTGAACGCGTGCCCTGAAACTTCAATCCAACCCCACTTCTCAAGCTTTACAACCTGATCGTAGACTTGCGTTGCGTAGTGAGCTCTCTCTTGAGGTAGCTTAGCAACGAACATCTGCTTATCCCATGGGATTCCAAGCTCCTGAACAAACTTTTGAGCTAATACCATGAAATACGCAAGCCACTCACATGCTACCAATCTTTTTCTCAATGCCTCCTCAACGGTAACCTCTAGAGGGGTCAAATCCTTCTTAGCGACGCTATCTTCAGGGACCAGTCTAAGAACTTCGTTCTTATCTAGCACGTGGCAAGATGGCTCTTGAGGGTCATAGAACAACTCAAGCTCCATTATAGTGAACTCCCTAAGCCTTATGGGACCTTGTCTAGGAGAGATTTCGTTCCTCATTACCTTGCCTATCTGGGCTATACCCAATGGCAGCTTATTCCTCATGACGTTGTAGACTCTATTAAATGTCGTGAACATCCCTTGAGCAGCTTCAGGTCTAGCGAATCCCACGTTCTCGCTGTATGGACCTATCGTAGTTTGAAACAATAGGTTGAACTTCTTGACCGTACCCAGCTGACCTCCACACTCAGGACACTTAACATTTCTTTCAGTAATTATTGATGTCAGCTGTTCCTCACTTAATCCTTCAAGTCCACTAAGCCCGGTCTGTTCTTCTATTACGTGATCTGCTCTAAACTTCCTTCCACACTTTAAGCATTCAACCATGTAATCTGTGAAATGCCCTACGTGACCTGAAGCCTCGAAAACCTTGTAAGGAGTTATGACTGGCGTCTCGATTTCAACAACAAACTCCTGGTTCTTCAGGACAAACCAGTAGCGCCATTTCTCCTCTATCTTTCTTTTAAGTAGCTTGCCTAGTGGTCCAAAGTCTAGGAAACCGCTTACACCACCATAGAGTTCAGCTGAGATCCAGAAGAACCCTCTCCTCTTGGCTAGCTCCATTACCTTATCGGCTACGCTCATCACACAGCCCTCGCTTCATATTATTCAAGACGTATAGCATCCTAGTCGTTGTTAAATATAAAAACCTCTCAGTTTTAGGGCATTGCGATAGCTTCTACGTTTAACCTCTTTCTGATTTCATGAGCGAACTCGACGCCAAAGCCGTCTCTGCTATTGTCCACTATCACCTTCTTGGGTCCACTATCCTCCACGTAAGCGATTAGGTGATTGAAGTCGCTATGACTGCTAAGCGAGACTCTATACATGTTGTTGGAGATCTTTCTGTGAGTAACGTTAAACTCCCATCCAGTCAAGTGTATCTTCAATCCTTTAATGTTCTCGCCTATTTTTGATGTATGCTTAAAGAACACATAACCTCCGTTACCCTTGAGAACCTCAAGACCCTCTCTTGAAGCAGCATTCACCACATCTCCGACCTTAAGATTATGCTTGACACACACCATAGTTAGCTCATACATCTTCCCTTCAGCTAAGAAAGGCGCATGAACACCTCTCCTCCGTAATACCTCCATGACCTCCTGTACTTTCCCGTAGAAACCGTATATGTGAATTGGGTGCTTCTCAACATCGTTACTCACCAACTTCGTTAACGCATCATACACCTCATCTATTGGAGGTCTAATGCACCTAGGATGCCCATATGTTGCTTCTATCACTAAAATATCGGTCTCTATTACTGGTGCTCCTGGAAGTCTAAAGTCACTTGTGTATAGGACTCTGCTTCCATTCGCATCTTCAACTAATACTTGTGCTGAACCTGGTATGTGGCTTGCAGGGTATAGCATCATTACTTCATCGCCGACCATTACCGGCTCCTCATAATTCAATGCTGAAATCTTCTCAGCACCCTTCCCATAAAGCACACTAAGCATGTCTTTAGTTATTGTGGTAGCGTAAACAACCCTGCACTCTCTTAAACTCTCTCTTAAACCAAGTATGTGATCGTAGTGAGCATGTGTTACTATCCTAATTTCTCTATTATCCTCGTGTGCATCACATGTTACGTGCTCACCTATCAAAATTGCCTTGCTCTTAGTCACTGACGCATTGAGCACTCAAAGGCACCAATATACTCATCTACTAACCTCAGCTTAAAAGGAGCTATGAAGACCTTACTTTATTACTGGTCTAAACTTATAGGTATAGCAGATCATACCTCCTTCAAGCTGCTCTGGTAGCCTTCTTATGGTCAACTCAACCTCCATGCCCTCTTCGACCTCATTCACATCAACATCGGTTATTGGGGCCACGATCTTAACCCCGTTTTCAAGCTCTACTAAGCCTACAACATAAGGTATTACTGTCTCATAACACTCAGGTGCAGAGTATACCACTGTGTAATCCACCAATCTGCCTCTCTCAGGAAGTTTGCTCTCACTTAATTTCACTGACCCGCAGTATGGACATACGAGCCGTGGTGGGAAGAATATCTTATTGCAAGTAGAGCACTTATTACCCATGAGTCTATACCTTTGAAGCCTAGTCCTCCAGTATGCAGAGGTTGCCATTAGCAACACGCCTCGAACAAGTTTATGACAACTATGGAGTTGAAGCCACAACTCGTCTGCGTTAATCCAATTCTCGCATTTTTAACCTGGTTTGGACCTGCATTACCCGTTAATTGTAGATAAGCTTCTACAGCTTGATACACGCCGACCGCGCCTAGAGGTGCTCCACGAGCTTTAAGACCACCGAAGGTATTGACTGGTATGGAGCCACTCAACTTAACTTCACCATTTTTCAGCAGCTCTACTCCTTCACCTGGACCACATAATCCCAGCTTTTCGAGAGCAATAACGCCCATAACAGAGTAGTCATCGTATAGCTCCACGAAGCTTAAGTCTGATGGTGTTATACCGGTGCTATTGTAAGCTCTCTGTGCTGCTTCAATTAGGGCCTTCATGGAGAGCAAGTCATCCCTCTCCATAAGATTGAATTTATCTCGGGCTATCTGAGAAGTAACCAGCTTCACGTGAGACAAGCCAAGCTCCTTAGCCTTCTCATGCGGGCACATGATTATGGCAGCAGAGCCGTCTGATGGCGATATGACCTCCAAAGCCCTTATAGGATCAGCTAAAATAGCGGAGCTCATTATGGCTTCAACGGACAACTTGAATGGGTACTGAGCATGACTACAAGTGATAGCATGTTCATGATCTACGACTGACATCAATGCAACGTCCTCCTGCTTTTTATTGAAGCGCCTCAAGTACGTCTTGTATATTAGTGCTGCTAGGCTATGAACCGTTATACCAGTGTACCTTAAGTATTCTTGATCTGCAACTGAGGTCAGTGCAGATACAACCTCTTGAGGTGACGTCTCACTCATCTTTTCAACTCCGCAAACCATTACTACATCTCTTACACCGTGGGCTACATCCTTATATGCTTCATGAATTGCAAGAGCACCTGATGCCCCTCCAGCATCTATGGAGATAGCGAACTTGTCATAGACACCTAGGCTGTCAGCTAAAACATTAGCAAGATTGGTCTGCCCTTGAAGGTACCCAGCAAAGACGTTTGCCACATACATTCCGTCAAGGGACCTTACACTTAGATCCGCGTTTTCAAGAGCTTTGAGCGCTGCTTCTACAAATAGACCCTTAATGGATTTCTCCCAATGCTCTGATACTCTAGTATAGCCTACCGATACCACTGCTACTTCCCTCATGGCTTAGCACATCACATTAATATCTTGTTTCTGAACTTCGCATATAGTGAATAATTTATTTCCCTTCTTCTCGACAAGAACGTTGAGACTTTTGGTGCTCTATCCCTCTTCTCTTCTATGATATCCTGAACTACGAAGCTAAATGCATCGCTACCTGCACCAGAACCATAGGATACCAATAAGATCCTATCTCCAGGCTTAGCCACGTCTAGAACAGCAGCTAAACCTATCATCGATGATCCAGAGTAAGTGTTTCCAACGTTCAAACAAACAAGGCTTGGCTTAACCTTATCATCAGGTATGCCAAGGTATCGTGCTGCCTTCAATGGAAACCTGTAGTTAGGTTGATGGAAGACAGCATAGCTAAAGTCGCTTGGCCTTAACCCTAACTCGGACATTAAGCCTTTAGCCGCCATGATCGTGTGTCTGAAGTAGGCCGGCTCACCAGTAAATCGACCCATGTGATAGGGATATCGTTCTCCATCCCTTCTCCAAAAGTCTGGAGTATCGGTTACAAAGGAGTAGCTACCTTCGACGTACGCTATAGTCTCGTCGTTCTTCTTAGCAAATATGAATGCTCCACCCCCAGATCCACTTGTGTATTCAAGTGCATCAGCTGGTCTACTTTGAGCGGTGTCTACGCCTATAGCCATAGCGTACTCGACCATCCCTGAAGCCACTAAACCTATTGAAGCTTGGAATGCCTCAGTACCAGCTTTACAAGCAAACTCATAGTCTGCAGCTAAGACGTTAGGGGTTGCACCTATAGCTTCAGCGACTATTGTGCTACAAGGCTTAACTGCATAGGGCTTAGACTCCGTCCCCACATACACAGCTCCTATCTCTTCGGGTCTAATGCCAGCTCTTCTAATGGCATACTTCGCAGCCTCAATGGCTATTGTCACAGCATCTTCATCAGGTCCTGCAACAGCTTTCTCTTCAACTGGAAGATCATCGTTAAGCTTACCCCAAACTTTAGCTATCTCAGAGGTCTTAATCCTGTATATTGGAATGTAAACACCATAACCTATGATACCAACATCATCATCAGGTCTCATGATTTTCCCTCATGTTGAGGAAATGATAGTTTAAGAAAAACTAGCTCATTGTTCCAGATATATACCTTTCGTCTACTGCCTAATTATTTTACGT
>QNVF01000033.1 GCA_004347965.1 Candidatus Nezhaarchaeota archaeon WYZ-LMO8 | reverse complement strand
TTGTGACCTTCAAAATGTCAAGTTGTCTCGGCGTTACCTCGTACATAGCTTTGAACTCCAATAGGACTCTCTCATCATCGCTTGATGTGGTCAAGATTACTATGCGTTCGTTGGTAAAGGTCCCGGTCACGTGCATCACAAGCTCATCAAGAGACTTGACGTCTCTGCACAGCTTCTTCAACTCGCTTAGAACGTTAGGTCCTACAAAAAAGAGGAGAAACACCTCTTCAGCTTGAAGCTTCTCTAAGCGAGACTTGAGTTCTTCGAGGTTATTTACAACATCAACCTCCACACACCTATTAGCACTCTTTTCGATCACTCGACGTATTTCCTCACATAAATCCTTGTACTCCCTGCGAACAAAAACTGTTAACATTTTTTTCACCAGTAGCTGATATTGCGATATATCGATTAATGAATCAACTATTTAAAAATATAGGTCATATAACGTTAAGTGCCACCTTATCTTAAGTTGACAGGTCGACCTCATCGCAACCATAAATCTTTCCTACTTTAAGAAAGCTTTAGAGTTGATGTTCTAATAAAATGATGTGCTGTAATGTAGAGTTGTCTCAAAGTGTCAGCAACTCACTGCGCCATGCAACCAAGCTGTAGAGTAAAAAAGCTTTATATCTTTTACAAAGTATTTATAGAATAACACATGGGAGAAGCCGGTAATAGAGTAGCTGGAGCCTTAATGTTTGTAGGAGCAGCACAATTCGCTTTGTTCATGTTGATTGCCGAATGTATATATCCCAATTACAGCGTCTCTAAGAACTATATAAGTGAGCTTGGAGCATTACAGGCACCCACAGCTTTCATGTTTAATGCATCAATAATAGTGCTGGGTTTAACTGCCATAGCCGCAGTTTACTTTCTATGGAGGAGGAAGACCATTACCAACAAGGTTTTCCTAGGCTTTCTAGCTTTATGCGGAATTGGTTGTGCTGGTGTTGGAATATTCCCGATGGACTTTCAATTGCCACATGCCATAGCTGCTATACTAGCTTTCGTATTCGGGGCTTTGGCAGCCATAGCATCTTATAAGTTTCAAGGGGCACCTGCATCTTACTTCTCAGTAGTACTGGGCATTGTTTCGTTAATAGCCTTCGTCTCATTCGTATTAAGAATAGACTTTGGCTTGGGGATAGGCGGAATAGAGCGCATGATTTCTTATCCGACGTTGCTATGGGCAATGATGTTCGGCGGTTACTTAATGAAAGAGTAGCAAAAGCATTGAAGGTTTAAAGTTTATAGAATGCTTCAACATAACGTAAAGTTCCTCACCCTTCCTTTCTCTCTTGGAGCCTTTATAGTAAAGCTGAGAAGTCTTTCCCCCTGTCCGCAAGGAGCTGCACTACGTAGGTCCTACGATCAGGCACTTCAGGTAATTCTTCTCTCGGTATCAACTCTAGCGCTCCAACCGGGCATGTAGGAACGCAGACTCCACATCCAAGGCACTTCTCAACGTTAATTTTTGCTGGCTCTCTATCCTTCTTGACCACAACGGCCTTCATTGGGCATCGAAGCATGCAAATCCCACAAGCCAAGCATCTCTCTGCATCAACACTCGCAACATAACTTGAATACGCTATTGCGTTCGGATACTTAGCCTCGTGAATCGACCTAAAGAATACACAGCAGTCGCTACAACAATTGCATATCGTGCTTATAGGTCCCTGACTTCTTTCAGTAGTGTGCACTAGCCCCTCTTTGTTTGCCTTCTTCAAGACGCTTAATGCTTCGTCTGCTGTTATCCTCCTCGCGAAGCCATGCTCAACCATGTACCTTGCAAGTGAGCCGAAGTGAAGACAGTTCTCAAGAGAGCGCCTACAACCCTCACCCATGAGCCTCGATATTATTCTACAACCACAATAACCTATTGCATGGTAGTCTCGCTCCTTTACAAGCTTCACAGCATCTTCGTAGGGTAGTATCTGTGCTTTAGGCGATATCGTATCTCTTTCGGGCAGAGCTCTCATTACAGGATGTCTCCTATCCCCAAGCTCTTTGTAGAAAGCTTCCTTAAAATACTTAGCTAAGAGGGGAGCTAGTTTTGGTTGTAGAGGATCATTACCAGGTCCAGGAAGGAAGTGCATCTCAAATAGTCCAACCATGACTGGAAAAAGTCTGTACGCGACATTGCCATCCCGAGATCCCCTCCACACGGTCCCTTTCTTGGCCATCTCATCAAGCATCTTCTTTAAGTACTCAACATCTTTTCCAGTTCTTTCAGCTAGTTGCTCAATGGTGAAGGGTACGAGAGGCATGTAGAGCGCAAGGCTTGCCTCCTCTTCAGTAAAAAGCAGCTTCAATATCTCTTTCTCAACGCCACTAGGGCTTTTGGGCATCCCAATTGGAGCTTTATCGAGTTTATTCCTCAGCTTCTCATACATCTCTAAGTGGAAGGAGTGATGCATTAACAACACCACGGCTTGCTAATAGTATTTCAAGCCCTGAGGTTTAAATTGGTTGCGAAGGATTGCGTCCTCATGTAAATCAGGGATGTTGGGTTCTAAAAGGCTTCAAAAACAATGCGATGTCTCTCAGAGTTTAAATATTACACTCTCCTCTCATCTCAATTTAGAGATGAATGTTGTAACCCCCTTCGACCCTTGGAAAGGCAAGTTCTGTACGTGTCCTCCAAAGTACAGCTTCTCTCCATACTCAGGATGTAGTCACAAGTGCTTGTACTGTTACGCTACCTCATACATAAAGGTGCCTGAGTCCAGACCTAAAGCCAACCTTGAACGAAGGTTGATGAGGGATCTGATCAAGATCAACAGAGAACTGCCAATATCGATGTCCAATAGCTCAGATCCCTATCCCCCCATAGAAGCAAGCCTAGGTCTCACAAGAAGGTGTTTGGAGCTGCTGCTGTCTCGTGGTTTGAAGGTCATGATAATAACCAAGTCCAACATCGTTGTAAGGGATGCTGACTTAATATCTAGGGGTAATTGCACCGTCAGCTTCACGATAACAACTCTCGAAGATGGTCTAGCATCAATTATAGAGACTGGAGCCCCTAAACCTAGAGATAGGCTCAAAGCTATTAAGTGCCTAAGCCAAATGGGTGTTCCATGCATCATCAGGGTAGATCCTATAGTGCCTGGCTTAAATGATGATGAAAAAAAGTTGAGAAGACTAATCGAAGAAGTAGTTAAGTGCGGAGTTAGACATGTATCATCTTCTACTTACAAGGTGAAGCCCGACAATTTAGCAAGGATGATTAAGGCCTTTCCTGATAAGGCGAAGTACTGGCATGAGCTCTACTACGAAGAAGGTTTTAGACATGGCTCTTCAAGGTATTTAAGGGATGATGTTAGGTTAAACTTAATGAAGATGGTCAAGGAGATAGCGGATGATTTTGGAGTTACTTTTTCAACTTGCAGAGAGGGCTTTACGCATCTTACGACAAGCACTACGTGTGACGCTTCTCACCTCATCCCTTTAAGAATTAAGGTGAGAGGTTTGCGATGATTCGTGGACCCTCTTTAATTGTCGACTAGATGGAGTCACTTTAAAGCTCCTTCATGAAGGATACTAGGAGCTATTCTTCTGAGCCTTCAGTTTCTTCTATCTCTCTATTCAGTAGATCCATAAGCTCCCTCCTCCTCTCCTCTTCCAGCTCTTTTTCCTCTTCTCTTAGTTTCCTTCTAAGCTCAGCTTTATCCTCAATAATCCCAATTCTCCCATGTTTCGTCTCCTCTATAACCCTCTTTGAGGAGTAAGAGGAGACCTTACTGCTAAGTGGCTTAGAAAAATTGCATCGCTTACAGACTAAGTAGCTTTCTCCATCCTTCTTAATTGGCCTCATTAAGCCTCCGCATTTCTCGCAGAATTCCAAGACTCGAAACCCCAATTGATTAAGTGCATCACCTAAATACATTTAACGGTCCTATTAACCCCTTTGCGTTAAGGAGTTTTCTAGCTGTAGCCAACAAAGCTGAACTAAAATTTTAACTTTCCGCTTTCTAGTATGATGCTTCAATCTAACGGTTAAACGATGTCAGAATGCTTATTTAACCCTTAGAGATGTTAAAGTGAATGAAGTAGCTA
Source organism: Candidatus Nezhaarchaeota archaeon WYZ-LMO8 (assembly GCA_004347965.1). Lineage (GTDB taxonomy): Archaea > Thermoproteota > Methanomethylicia > Nezhaarchaeales > WYZ-LMO8 > WYZ-LMO8. Next base: position 9,601 of record QNVF01000033.1, on the reverse strand, counting down.
TGACTCGTCGTAAAAGCTTCTTTGACGAAATAAATGAGATGTTTGAGAGATTTAAGAAACTGTTTGAGGAACATGAAGATACAAGTGGTTTAGAAAGTTTCAAGCAAAGCTCTTCAACCATGTACTCTATAACTGTAACTTACGATAATTACGGAAGGCCTATAGTCAAAGTTTCCGCTCAAGGGGGTGTTGATAGGAGCCAAATAGAGAGACACATTAAAGAGAAGTATCCTAACGCCAAGATCGTCTGGGAAGGTGAGAGTTATAGGTCTCACATAAAACCGATAGAAGAGAGTCATGTAAGAGAGGTCTCTATTGAAGAGCAAAGCGATCTCAAGCAAACAAGAAGACCGCGAGGAGCGGAGATTATAGAGTTAGACTCAAAGAAACCGAGAATTTACGAGGTGAAAATTGAGGACGAAGGTGAGAACAAGAAGCGTAGGAAATGGTACGACATAAAGGTCGATTAAAATTCTAACTCGACCCTTCCCAACCACGAAGTACATCGATCATATGGTTTACGGAGATGTAGATACCTCCATGTAGGCATCGTCAATAAGTCTCTCTAAGGCTTGAAGAGGTTCATAACCTTTCTCGAAGACTAATTGGTAAAGCCTAATATAGTGGATCCTTAATTCAGAGCAGTATTGCTCTAAAAGATTCCATGGAGGCTCTGCAAGTTCTCCTGTTCCAATGCCTTTGCAACATTCGTCAAGATAGATGACGTCTACTTGACTTGGACTACATGGAAGGAATGGGTAGAGCCTACACTTCATGGGTCTAGCAGGATATACAGTACACGTGGGCCTTTCATTAACCTCTAGAAAAACGCATATGCCGTTCACACTTTGAAGAACTGGTATTGCTATCATATCAGCTATTATGGCTTTTACGTATCTACCCCTTAAATCCCGCCAATGAAGCCCCATGAACCTAGCAATTCTGCATACATCGAAAGCTGTTAAGCTGACGTTCGGTCCATGACAACATCTTCCGCATCTAATGCAAGCTACCTTTACCTTTCCTCCACGAGCTATCTTAATGTAGGGGTGTGACACTTTTATTACCCTAGGTCTTTGATAGCAGATGCACTTTAATAATCTTGTTGTTAATGTAGGGCAAGGTAGGAGAAATCCTTAAAGGTAAGTAAAATAATCATGCGTAGGCAGCTGTTTGATTATGGGACGTGCAAAGCTACTTTGCTTAGGAGGTTGCAGGGAAGTAGGTAGATCAGCCTACTTGCTAAACATAGAAAATAAGAGTTTCTTACTTGACTATGGCGTGCTACTAAATGATGTACCACTATTTCCATTACATATAAGCCCCAATTCAATTGATGCAGTATTACTAACTCACCCTCACTTAGATCATTCTGGATTACTGCCACTTCTGTTTTCGTCAAGGATTTCCCCTCCTGCTTATACAACTAAGCTTAATGTTGAGATCTTAGAGTACTTAATCCTAGATATGATGAAGCTCTCAGGAAACTTTCTACCATATGAGGTCGAAGAGCTTTACAAAGCCATAAACGGTAGTTCGCCACTACACTACAAAGAAGAGTTAGAGCTTGAAGGGATTACCGTTAAAGCATTGAATGCTGGCCACGTGCCCGGGAGCTGCATGTTCCTATTAGAATCCAAGGAAGAGAAGATCAAGATCCTTTATACAGGGGACTTCAACACTATTGAGACTAGGTTGGTAAATCCAGTGGACATGAATGAAATGCTGTCTGAATGTCCCATCGACTTGGTTGTTATGGAGTCCACATACGGCGACAGACAGCATGAGGATAGGAGACTTACTGAGAAGAATTTTGTTGAATCAGTAGCGAACCACGTTGAAGATGGAGGTCTTGTGCTAATACCAGCTTTTGCTTATGGTAGGGCCCAAGAGATTCTACACGTACTTTACAAGTATTTGAATGGCTTAGAGATATACGTGGATGGGATGGCTAAGCAAGTGTCTCTTGAATTACTGAATTTTAAGGAGTTTTTGAGGGATGGAGAGTTTTACGAGAAAGCTCTTAAGAGAGCAAAGTTCGTCAGAGGACCAAAGGATAGGAAGAAGATTTTGAAGACCGGTGGCGTAGTCATAAGCCCTTCAGGTATGCTGAAGGGCGGGCCCTCAACCTTATATGCAAGATACCTCGCTGAGAGGGGGAATGGCGCAATATTTCTAGTCAGCTACCAAATACCGAATACTCCTGGTGACTACTTACTCAAGTATGGTAAGCTAGATCCGGGGTCAGAGAAGGTAAAGTGCGACGTAAGGTGGTTCGACTTCTCATCTCACGCCGGCAAAAATGAGCTACTGGACTTCATAACCAAGATAGTCGACTTCTCAGGGGGAAGGACTAAAGTTGTATTGGTTCATGGAGAGGAGCGAGCAATAGTGACATTAGAAGAAGAACTGAGGAGCAGAGGTATTGAGGCTATGGGACCAAAGAACGGTGATTTATTGATCATTTAGCTCCTTCGCAGTCGTAAAATTGTAAAGCAAAGACTTTTGCGAATCCCTTAAATTTTTGGCTACTTAAGCTTCTACAAAGCTTATAAAGAAAATGAAAGTTATCTGAAGCTTCAAGCGATGTATTGTCTTTATAGCTCAGCCCTCTTTTTCTCAAGCCACTCCTTAATGAACTTTAAGTTTGCTACAGTCTTGGGGATAAAGCTTGCGTAAGCTGCGCTTCTCTTGTATTGCTCATCCAACAGCTTTATAAGCTCATCAGCGGTTTGCTTAGTTAAGCTCTTTATCTGCTCCTTCAATCTTTCTAAGTTCTCTATGGCAGCCCTTGCCTCAGGTGATATGGCCTTAAATCGGCTTAACTCAGCAATGCACTCATCAATCTTCTTTTCAACCTCAGAAGTAGACATAATCGCCCCTCGTATTGAGGTTTATCTTCTTCAAAATAATATAAGTCTTTCGAGTTGTATATCGGAATCAACGTTAATAGCAGTTATTAGCATAAACCGTACCTCAATGCAAGTATTTTAGCTTGCCAAAAGGTGATGCCTACTAGCTTCTAGTTGGTTAGTTCTTGCTCATTTTAGTACTAAATATTTTGTTTGAAAATGGAAGATTAGGGGTGAAAAACTAGAATAAAAGTTGGAGGGTGTTGAACACCTTGTTACGAGATTTGAAAATCATAGTTGAAGAGCTTATTAGCAGGCTTAGAAGTAAAGATTGCGTACTAGTGGCCTTCTCAGGAGGTGTTGATAGCTCTCTTGTAGCCTATCTAGCTCACTTAGCTCTCGGTGATAGATCTCTAGCAGTTACCATAAAATCCCCACTCTTACCACCTGGTGAGCTCGAAGAAGCTATCAAAATAGCTAAGCTAATTGGTATGAGATACGAAATAATAGAGCTGAACGAGCTTGAGATACCCGGCTTTTCCAGTAACCCTAGAAATCGATGCTACTTATGCAAGAAGTTCCGATTTAAGAGACTTAAGGAGTTAGCCTCTCAAAGAGGTATACACGTTGTTGTTGATGGTACGAGTAAGAGCGATACATTAGAGTATAGACCTGGACTTCGGGCACTAATTGAAGAGGGGGTCTACAGCCCTCTACTTGAAGTTGGCTTAACGAAGGATCACGTGCGAGAAATAGTGAGGTTCTTAAACCTTCCATTCTACGATAAGCCTCCTAACTCGTGTTTAATGACTAGAATACCTTATGGAAGTGAAGTGACTCTCGAAAAGCTTACTCGAATAGGTCTTGCTGAAAAAATAATAAAAGAAAGCTTGAGGTTAAGAGTTATCCGCGTTAGAGATCATGGAGAATTAGCTAGAATAGAAGTTAGTCGTGATGAAAGAAGACTTTTCTTTGATGAGACCGTGCTAGACTTCATAGCAAATGAGTTGAAGAAGTTGGGTTTCAAATTCGTGACCATTGATGTGGAGGGCTATAGAACCGGCTCTTTTGACTTGTAGCTGTCTAGGCGTAATGCTGTCAATAACTATAGGATCATGAGGTCACTGCCAGCATTCTACATACAGTTAAAAGCTTAAGTAGACTCATGCTCCAAGTATCTTAGTGAGTTTTTATACGCTCAGCTGATTAACTACGTAATTCCTAAGAAATTAAAGTTAAAATTCATGAAAGTATTATGATTGCCCACGTGGGGATTGCTACTAGACACCATATCATTAAGTTCCATTTGACAACATTAAATCCATCGAGTGGTGGTACTGGAATTAAGTTGAAGGCAGCAAGCCATACATTGACCCTAAAGCCCATTTCAGCTACGAATCCTATCAACCAATTAATCGGCAACTTTAACGTGAAGTAGAATATGAGGGCTAAAAGTAGGTTTGCAACAGGTCCCGATAGAGATATCAGTCCATAAGCTCTCCGTACATGCTTGACTGAGATGTACGATGTGAGAGCTATAGGAGTTATGTAGACGGCTCCTGGAGCAGCGAAGATGATGCTTCCCTTTGAAGCAAAAGCTAGAATAAGTGCTAACATCAACCCCCAAGGCCACATTCTGTATTCAGCAAAGCAACCAAACCTCCTAGCGATCGTCCTATGCATCAGCTCATGCAACAAGAAGCCTAGACCTACACTAATGAGTGATGCGAAGAAGATCATGAAGAAGAGCTCTGGAATAGAGAAGAGCTCCGTGATACCTCGCGCTGAGAAACATAGACTTATTACTAGCCACGAAATCACTAGCTCCATGAGCTCCCTCTTGGGCATGGTAGATACTTTGTACAATGCTTCCACCAACGTGAACTGAAGCTTGGTAGTGTAGTGCGCTGTGAGCATTAAAGATTTTTCTCGCCTTTTTACAAATCTCTTAGCATTCAGCGACTGCAACTTTCCTCACAGTTTTTATTTTAAATTAAGCCCTTATTTCAGTAAGTGGAGTCTAATTGTCTAGAATATGTTCGACAGATTTTTTTCCTACACGCACATTAATATCTAATGGTGGAAGGCTATGGCACTTCTAAGTACTGGCTTCATAATAGCTGGCGCTTATGCTGATAAAGTTAGGAAGACCTTGTTTGCTCAGTTACGAGAATACGTGAAGAGAGGAGATGTCTCTTCTCAGGAAGTTGCTAGGGCTATAGCTGAACTAAATAGAGCTCTCTATCACATACTGGTTGAGAGACTTAAGTCTGATAAGGGAGATGTCGTCAGAGCGAGGATAGAATACGAAATTGAGGATGGAAAGCTCACTTGGAAGTACGATACTCTTCAGCTTGAAGTATTTAAGAGGCTCCCGGACGAAGATGTTCGCAGAGTAGTGAAAGAAACGGTAGCTGAGATAGAGAAAGTCCTTGAGAGAGTTATAGCTTACAAAGTAGAGAAGGCTGTTGTAACTACAATTGGTGATCACCTCTTCAGAGTCAAGGTGGACGACAAAGTTGTTGGAGCACTAGCTGTAACCACTGTCAACAACGAGATTGCTATAGTGCGTGGAGCTGTGCTAGAGCCTACGCCAGTGGTGATTGACAAGAGCAAGTTGCCTTTAAATGGGGGGAGTGTTGACGAAGTTATCTCCAACAACATAACTGATTTGGTGAGGTCTGCTAGGAACGTTGAGCTTTCTGAGGCTGAAAGAGCTATTAAGGGCATTGAGGTGTTAATTGAAAGCGAGTTGAGAGAAGAGAAAGCAAGAGTAGAGAAGGAGGAAGAAGTGGAGTACTAAACCTTCAATCACCATTCATATTTTTGTTTCTACATCCCCATGCCACATGATTTTAAAGATTTTTCTAGCTTCCTCAGGCCCTATTCTTCTAGGATTTAGTTCTATTAACCTAGTAATCTTGAGCATTTTTTCTGAAAGTTTAACAACATCCTCTTCTGGTACGCCTACTTCCTCAAGCGTTGTAGGTAGGTCTAGATCCATTAGTAAGTCTATGACTTCTGCTACTGCTAATTGAGCAAGCTCTCTCATACTTAGTCCTTCACTTCTAATACCCATTGCTACAGCTACATCAGCAAGCCTTTCAGGTATCGCGAGCATGTTAAACTTCATTACGTATGGAAGAGAGATGCCACAAGCCATGCCATGCGGAACCTTGTATTTTACAGCAAACGCGTAAGCTGCTGCATGACCAGCACAGTTACCAGCATTACTGAAGGCTAGTCCAGCTAGCATGGCAGCTTCGCTCATCGCTTTCCTAGCTTCAATGTCACTTCCATTACTATAGGCTTTCCGCAAGTTCGTGGATACCAGGCTTATGGCCTTTAAGGCAAGAGGGTCCGTGAAGCCATTGGCACTAAGCGACATATACGCTTCAATTGCATGGGATAAAGCATCTATTCCAGTTATGGCTGTGAGCTTAGGGTTCATAGTCGTGGTTAAATAGGGATCAACCATAGCCACGTCGGCCATCACATTTTCGCTCACTATTGCATCCTTTATCTCCTCCTTCTCTATGGCTAAGACTATCGACTTGGAGACCTCACTACCACTACCGGCAGTCGTTGGTACAAGTATTAGTGGAATGCCTTTTCTTGAGACCTTTTCGACGCCTATGTACTGCCTTATGGGCTTGGGGTTTGCTGATGCTAACGAAGCTACCTTAGCCATGTCTAAGCTGCTACCGCCTCCAAAGCCTATTACAAGGTCTATCTTGTTAGGGCCCTCTACTATCTTGTTGATGTATTTAGCCAGTTCTTCAGCCTGACTTACAGTAGGCTCAGGATTAACGTTGCTATAAATCACGTAGTCAACATCAGCTTCTTTAAGCTTATCCTCTATGATCTTAACTCTACCAGATTCCATCGCGCTTCTTCCAGTAACTATCAAGGCTCTTCTACCAAAGCACGTCACTACATTCCTTAACTTCTCAATAGCGTGCATTCCAATAATTACCTTGGGCATCTCGATTGTATGAGACTCTAGATGGTAACGAGAGTTCAAAAGCTATACACCACTGAGTGTAAGCCCTTTAAGAGTTATTAAGATTTTAAGACGTTTAAGGATGACCTTGTTTCATTCAACAAGATGCTCACCAACTCTAAGAGACTAGGACCATAAAATGCAGTATACAGAAGCTTTATCAAGAGCTCTTGCACATTATTTAATTTACAAGATTAAGATAGGTGATTATCTCTAAAAGTTATTGTGACACGAAGGATCGATGGAAATGAAGGTAACGTGTCTTTGTGGTGGAGTTGGAGCAGCAAGATTTCTTCAAGGTTTAGTTCAAGTAGTTGATCCCTCAAGTGTTACAGCTATAGTGAATACTGGAGACGATATTGAGATAAATGGTCTAATGATATCGCCAGATATTGACATAGTGATATATCACTTAGCTGGCATAGTTGACGAGGAAAGAGGATGGGGGATTAAAGGCGATACATTTAATTGCCTTAAAGCCATGGAGAAGTTGAATCTCGAAACCTGGTTCAAGCTCGGGGACATGGATTTAGCAACTCATATTTTCAGAACACACCTGGTGAGGAAGGGCTTCAAACTAAGTGAAGTAACGGAAATTGAGCGTAAAGCTTTTGGAGTAGCTACGAAGGTAATACCGATGACCGACGATAAGGTAACAACTATGATAAAAGTCGATGGTAAGTGGGTCCACTTCCAGGACTACATGGTCAAGATGGCATGTCAAGGAATCGTCGAGGGCGTAGGCTTCATGGGAATAGAAAAAGCAAAACCAGCACCTGGAGTCATCGAGGCGTTAGAGGAGGCGGACGTCATAATTATACCGCCTAGCAACCCTATAGTCAGCATCAGGCCCATACTTTCAATAGAAGGTGTGAAGGATATTGTAGCAAAAGCTGAGAAGGTCGTAGCTGTAAGCCCAATAGTTGGCGGCAAGACCATCAAGGGACCAGCTGATAAGCTTATGGCATCTTTAGGCTTCGAGGTCTCGCCAAGAGGAGTTGCTGAAGTATATAGGGGCTTAATAAAGTACATGGTTATAGATGAAATAGACTTTGTCTACGCTCCTCTAATAGAGGACATGAAAATAAGGGTTGGAGTAACGAACACCATTATGAAGAATTTAGAGAGTAAGAAGGCTTTAGCTTCCTTTACGTTAAAGCTGGCTTTAGGTAGTTCGTCATGACTATAGTAGAAAAATATTCGTTAGCAATAATCGTTAACGAAATCAATGTAGCTGAAGGAGAACTTGTTAGGACGTACGCTCCTCTAACAATATCAAAGATTGTCAGAATGCTACCCATAAGATCCAGGATCTATAGACTTCCAGATAGAGTATACTTTCAAGTAGACTTGAGGTTAGATATCGAGAAGCCCAGGGAACACGCCTCGAGAGGAGACATAACATTCTGGCCTCAGGCATCTGCTATAGCCTTCTTCATAAGAGATACGAAGTTAACTCAACCCGTGAGCTTAATCGGTAAGGTTACGAAGGGGCTTGAGTCTATAGAGAGGGCCTCAATGGGTACTCCTATTCTCGTAAAGCTAGCTACTTGAGCTAGAAGGCTTGCGTCCATAAGCGAAGGCCGTGAACGGTGGAGGCTCATCTAAGCTTATGATTGGTATAGCTACCCAGCCTGGCTTGGAGCCTTCAGAGACAAGCACGTACTCCCTACTCTCCTCAGTCCTAATTAGAAGATATTTACCGTTGAGCTTTTCATTGCTTATGTAGTAATAAAATATTGGAAGACCGTACAGATTATAATAGTCATGGTAAACAGCGAATAACCCGTAGACATGCTTTCCTTCATGTTCGAAATGTATTACGTAGATCATCTGCCCTAGAGTAGACATAGATGCTGCAAACCTAGCTAAGTCGTTTAAGCTCTTGACTTTTATTAGTGTTGTTGGCTCAATCTTCCTTTCAGACAATCTCGCTCTCTCTCAGGCACACATCGAAGGCTTATAAGTTTTTAACATTAAGCGAACATTCTCTCTCATACTCCTTCATTAACTTCACGACGTACTCGTAATCTAGATCCTTCCACTCTTGATAAGCATCTGCAACTGCAAACCAAGGACCTGATCTTATATTCAAACAAACTATAAGATCCACGTGATCTGATAGTTTTAATAAAGACTCTAAGCATCCAGTTGGCACAGCTATGATGGTTTCCTTAGCGCCCCTTGATTTAACGAAGTCTACGGCTGCCTTCATGGTGTAACCTGCAGCTACTCCATCATCAATCAAGACTATCTTTAGGTTATTAAATGATGGGTAATCTCTCCCTTGCCTTAACATCTCGTTCCTCTTCCTTATCTCCTCCATCTGCTCCTTTATGGTCTCCATTATTTCGTATTCACTTAAGCCCAGGCTTTTAACGAAGGCTTGGTCTATAAAGTAACTTCCATCAGGGCTCACAGCTCCAAAACCAGCTTCTCTATTCCATGGTATCAAGAGTTTTCGGCATATTATAATGTCAAACTTAGCCTTTAGAAACTTTGAAACCATGAGGCCAACAGGAACCCCTCCCATTGGCACAGCTAAGACGTAGTCTACCTCCTTTACTATTTGACGGCAAGCTTCTCCAAGCAGAGCCCCAGCCTGTAGTCTATCCTTAAATACGTAGAATCTGCCCAGTATCTCTTCGCTGTACACTAATTTACCCTTTTGAGAAAGCTTCAAGGGGCTCATATAACATCTATCACCAGACTATTAATTTAGCTTTTCAAAATCTCAACAAAATCT
>QNVF01000032.1 GCA_004347965.1 Candidatus Nezhaarchaeota archaeon WYZ-LMO8 | reverse complement strand
TTAAGGTATTCTCTTCTTAGAGAATCCTTCTCATCCTTCTTCGTGGCCCCCCTCTTAGTGTTGGAGGTATACTCCTCCCTGGTCATGGTTAAGCCGCAGCTTCTACAGATATATCGTTGTTCACGTCTATCATAAACAAAGTCTTCACCGCATTCAGGACACTTAACCGTAATCATCACCTTTACGTAATAGATTCCTTGCAAGTTTAGGGAAGCCTTAAAGAACGATTTAAATCTTCTCAAGCTCTTCATAAACTTAATAGCTCTCGACTTCATCAGTTTCACGTGTACAAGCTTCTGCTAATTCTCTCAGGAGAACATCAAACCCTACCAGCAGCAGAGGTGAAGGCTACTCTAGAGGCTGAGGAATGTAGTTTTAATGTCTCTGAACTTAACCCACCAATAATGGTCATCGAGCTCAACAACCTTGAAGTATGTAGGACACTGGAAAAAAGGCTTGCTATGACTCTTGAGGGTATGGTTCTCTTATTTAAGTGTGAAGTGGATGTAAATGCTATCGAGAAATTATTAAAGGACTTGGACTTGAGTTTTCTTGAAAATAAGTCTATAGCTGTAAGGGTGTCTAAGAAAACTTCATGCGAAGACGTTAAGCCTATGGAGCTTGAAAAGAGACTTGGAGCTATAATTCTTAGGCTCGCAAAGAACGTTAAGGTCAATTTAAGAAGACCTGACGTAACCTTTAGGGGATTAGTGTCCAGGTATTTCTACTTTGGTGTAAAAGCATTCGAGGTAAACAGAGGTCTCTACGACCTTAGAAGACCACGTTACCGCCCTTTCTTCCATCCAGGAAGCCTTGAGCCTAGGATGAGCAGAGTTTTTGTGAACTTGGCTAGGTCTAGAAAAGGATCGATATTTCTTGATCCTTTTAATGGTACTGGAGGTCTCTCTATAGAAGCCAGCATGATTGGCTGCCAAGTAATAGGTCTTGATATTGATGACAGGATGTGCCATGGAGCGTTGAATAACATGAAGGTCTTCAATTGTAACCCTCTAGGTGTAATTAGGGGTGATGCACGAAAACTACCAATAGCGGTAGGGTCAGTTGACAGCATAGCAACGGACCCCCCTTATGGTAGGTCAACATCCTTAAAAAAGGCCTTACTAGGAGATTTACTAAATGACTTCTTAAATCAAGCTGAAGAGCTTCTTAAGAGAGGTAGGTATCTTTGTTTTGCACATCCGTCTTGGCACATAGACTTGAAGATCCCAAGCGGCATGGTATTAGTGGAGCAGCATGAGGTGAGGGTACATAAATCTTTAACTAGAAAGATTACGATCTTAAGGAGGGTATGATCTTGATCCGAGTAATCTTCCTAGGCACCTCAGCTAGTATACCTACAAAGAATAGAGCTCTTCCATCAATCATGATTCTTAGAAATGGAGAGCAATTAATATTTGACTGTGGTGAGGGTGTTCAACGGCAGATGTTAATAGCTGGAGTGGGGCTAAGAAAGAACTTAAGAATCTTCATATCTCATATGCATGCAGATCACGTACTTGGTTTAGCTGGAATCTTAATGTCATTATCATTAACGGGTAGGCAAGACCCTCTCGAAGTCTATGGTCCCTCAAAACTTTCTTCATTTATTGAGCTTGTGAAGGAACTTTTCAACTTCACTCCCTCCTTCGACATCATAATTCATAAGGTCTCTGATGGTGTGGTGTATCGGGGAAGGGGATTCAAGATAGTTGCCTTTAAAGTAAAGCATATGGAAGAATCGTATGGTTACGCCTTAGTAGAAGATTTAAGGCCAGGAAAATTCGATCCAAGAAAAGCAGAAAAACTTGGGGTTCCTAAAGGCCCTTTATGGAAAGCCCTTCAAGAAGGTAAACCAGTGAAAATCGATGGACGTGAGGTAAAACCTGAAGACGTGATGGGTCCTCCTCGTAGGGGCCTCAAGATAGTTTATAGTGGAGATACAGCTCTCATGCAAGAAATGATTGAAATATCTAGAGATGCAGACCTCTTAATTCACGAAGCCACATTCGATGATACACTTCAAGAAATGGCCGTTAATGAGCTTCACACTACAGCTAGTCAAGCTGCTACCATCGCACGAGAAGCAGGAGTGAAGAAACTCGTGCTAACACATATAAGCCCTAGGTATGAGGACCCTACAATACTGCTAACTCAAGCTAAGAAAATATTTGATAACACCATAATTGCTGAGGACCTCATGAACATAGAGTTGGCATGGTCGGATTAACGTAGCATTCTAGTGATGACGTCAAAGCTTTTCTTAGCGTCCTTAAACCTCATCACTTCTATGGTTAACCCACCAATGAGCTTTAACCCTTTTATTAAAGGCATGATGGAAGCCCAGTTTATTGATCCAGAACCTACTGCTAAGTGGCTATCCACATCACCGCTATTGTCATGCAAGTGTATATGTAACAAGTGCTTGCTAACTCTTAGAAGGTAGTTTCGAGCTTCATGAATACTGATGGTATTCGAATGACCTACATCGAGGGTAATCCCTATTCTATCTAATACCTGCACTTCTTCAATCAGTGTCAAAGTTTCCTCACATGATTGAATTATTGCAACGGTTCCTGAAGGCATGTTTTCAATTCCTACGTAGACGTCTAAATCACTTGCAAGTTTGTTTAATTGTTTAAGTACTTCTAAGAACAAGTTCCAGCTTGTTTTAGGTTTAAGATAGTCAAGTGGAGACTTGAAGCCAGAGTGTACTACAATCAATTTTGCTTCTAGGTCGTGAGCATACTTCATCGACTTTTCTATGAGCTTCAGCGATGCTTTCCTTAAGACGCGTTGAGGTGTTGATATATTTATACCGTCGTATGGAGCATGAACCACGTAATTCAAGGAGTAGCTCCTCTTTAACTCCATAAGTTCTTGTACTTTCTTTCCATCAAGTCTATGACCCCATTCATCGAGAATCTCTATGTTGTTAAAGCCTAAATTGAGGGCTTTTACCACAAAGCTCTTTAATGGTTTAGAGATGCCAGCTAAAGACGATAGATATATCCTCATATGAACCTTCACCTAGGAGGCTCTCTTTCAAAGAGAGGTTTACCCTTTGAAGTTGGGGGTGCTAACCAGTCTATTACAGCTTTTGCATCTACCCCAACAACCTCGACTTTAATGGGTCCTAGAGGCGATTCGCCTTCAGGCAGACAATATGTGACGTAATCCATAAAGGCTGCTTGCTTGTGAAGATAGAATACGACTCTATCTTTGCTTGACCACCTCATCATCATTGATCTTGCAGCGTCCAGAATTCTTTGCCCCCTTAGCTTTGAGTGTAGCTTTCGAAGAGCTTCAACCTTGTTAGCCTCAGCTATGAGAACTTTACAATGTCCTCTATCCTCTACTCTAATGCTGGAAGGAGTGAAGAAGCTAAGAACTGCTTTCTTCACCTTCTCCTCATCTTCTGTAGGCCGTATCTCAGCTTCAACTATTATCTTCATAGGGATCACTCAACATCAAATGATAAGTTTAACAATACTTTCCTAGCTTTATTCTTAAACTCTTCAAGACCACCATCGTTTACTATCACGTAATCAGCTAACGCTATCACGTTTCCTAAGCCTAGCGAAAGCTCTTTTAGATCACGCTCCCTCATTTCCTCGAAGCTCCTCGGATCTCCTTCTCTAGCTCTCTTCTTCAACCTCATGTACCTATCAATGGGAGAGCTATGTATAGCAAGGATTATTACTTTGCCAACGGACTTGAATTCTTCAACCTCATCCAAGCTCCTTACACCTTCTACGACCGCTACATTCCAATTCTCATTAATCATGTACCTCAAAACCCTTTTAGCTATGGCTCTGGGCCCTTCCTTTTCTCTCAACTCAAACATAACCCTCTTTATGTCCTCCCAAGATAGGCCCCCCTTCTCCTTCAAGACTTCTTCACGTACTATATCGCCCATGGAGTAGACTTTTAAGCCTATGCTTCGTGCCACTTCAGCGACAACAGTCTTCCCAGCTCCAGGCATACCCGTTAAGCATATCAGTTTACGCAAGCCCTTTCATCTCTTAACTTTTTCAAGTCCATGTTCCTTAGTTCTAATATAAACCTCTGAAGCACCTTCCTCCATAGCTGTAAACGCTAATTTCAAGAGCTCTTGCCTTGTAGGAGGCTTTAACCTCTTAAGTGAAGGGTCAAGAAGATCAGCTTCAGGTCTAAACTGTTGAATCACGAATCTCGTAGCTTCACGAACCTTTCTAGCCACCTCCCTTACAAAGTCTGTGCTGCACGTTATAGTTGGGACAGCAAGAAATCTAGCTTCAACCTCTATCCTCGACTTCAAGAGCAGTTCAAGAGTTCTCTCAACGCTCCTTACAATAATGTCTCCTTGACCTGGAAGCCCTACGACTTCACCGTAAAGTTTCGGATCTAGCGGAGCTTTAACGTCGATTGCAACCCTATCAATAAAACCTCTTTCAAGTAATTCTTCTATTACATGAGGTATTGAGCCATTAGTATCAATTCCTATTCTTAAACCACTTCTTCTCAACTTTTCACACAAACTAATTAACCCTTCAGCTTGTAGAGTACACTCACCACCAGACAGCACAACCCCCTCGATCAACGGTTTACTCCTCAAAACCTCTCTGATCACTTCATCGACCTCTAGGCTTCTACCATAATTAGGGTCCACGAGTTTTCCATTCTGACAGTAAGGGCACTTAAAGTTGCACCCAGAGAAGAAGACGACATTGCATATTCTCGACAGCCAATCAATTGTTGATATATCGATAATACCACCAATCCTAACCTTCAGTTTACTCGAATCCTCCATGTAATGGCACCACTAGTTCTTAAACCTCAGGGGAAAACAATTTTTCTCCTTTACGCAAAGTAAGTACGGAGGGATAATAAGTTGCCAGTACTAGTGCCAGGTCCAGCTTCTCCACAGCTTGCGCAACGCTTAGCAAAAGCGTGTAATTACACAGTGGCAAAAGTCAGCTACAGAGTCTTTCCAGACGGAGAATCATATGTTAGGGTGGAAAGCAACCTTAAAGGAGAGACTGCAATAGTAGTACAGTCCTGTCCACCTCCTCAAGACAAGAGGTTGATGGAGCTTCTGCAGCTAATTGATGCATCCTTAAGAGCTGGATCCTCTAAAGTCTTCGCCATAGTTCCATACTTCGCCTATTCAAGGCAAGACAAAGTATTCTTGGATTATGAAGCTCTTAGCTCAAAGATAATTGCAAAGATCATAGAGGCCATAGGTGCTAACCTACTCATTACAGTCAATATACACAGCGACTTGGTCCTTAGCTATTTTGAGAAAATAAAGGCCTTGAACCTTGACGCTTTTCCAGAGGTAGCTTCTTACTTAACTTCGTATAACTTAAGAAAGCCATTAGTGCTATCGCCAGATAGAAAGCGTTACCCTGACGCTCAACGCGTTGCTAGGCTAATTAACGGTGAAGCTGCTTTCTTAGAGAAGAAGAGAGATCTATTAAGTGGGGCTGTTACAACTGAAGAGAAGGAGTTAACGTTAGAAGGAAGGGATATAGTTATAGTCGACGACATCATAAGCACTGGTGGCACGTTAATTAATGCGGCAAAGATAGTTTCTAGAGGTAATCCTAGTAGGATAATAGCCGCTTGCATTCATGGTCTTTACGCCAACAATGCCCTTGAGAAACTTGCAGCTGCAGGAGTAAGCGAGGTGGTTAGTACTGACACCATAGAAAGCCCGACATCAAAGATCAGCGTGGCGAGGATAATAGCCGACACTCTAAAGGAGCTTACAGGAGGTTAAAATGTTGTCCTTGAACTTAATTCGCTGCTTCATTTCTATAGACATAGATAACCCAGAGTTAGTGAGCAAGATAGTGGAAGTACAAAAAAAACTTGAGGTTGAAGGCACAAAGCTAAAACCTGTGGAACCTGAAAATCTTCACTTAACTCTCTTCTTCTTAGGAGAACAACCCCCCAAGATAGTTGAAAAAGTGCAGGATACAATGTCCACCATATCGTTTAAGCCTTTCACCATGAAGCTTGAAGGTTTAGGTGCCTTTCCATCATATGAGAGACCACGTGTCATTTGGGTTGGTGTGACAGAGGGCTTCGAGGAGGTCCAAGAGATTTATAGAAGCTTGAGGCCAAAACTTCAAGCCATACCAATAAGGCTTGAACCGGAAGAAGCCTTTGTCCCTCATATCACAATAGCTAGGGTTAAGTTTTCAGGCTACGCATTAAAGAGAGCGATAGCAAGCTTGAAAGACTTAGAACTAGGTCTTCAAGAGGTTAAGAGTGTAAAGCTTAAGAAAAGCACTCTAACACCACGAGGTCCAATATACGAGACGCTATACGAAGTGAAGGGTGATAGGTAAGTCCATGTATGACAACGAGCTTAGAGCTCTCCTCTTAGAACTTTTAGTAGAGCTTACACCTAAGGATTATGAACGTAAGAAGGTAGAGGAGATAGTCCATCTCTTCACTTCGAGGATAAACGACATATGCAGAGAGCTGAAGATAAATGCTAAAGCTGAAGTTCAAGGCTCCATAGCTAAAGACACCTGGATAAGCGGGGATAGAGACATAGACATTTTCATAGTTTTTCCTAAGGGGACACCTGCCCACATTGTGAGAACTCTAGGCCTCGAGATAGCGAAGAAGGCTAGTGGTACTAACTATGTGGAATGCTATGCAGAACATCCATACGTTAGGGCTTTCGTAGAAGATTATGCAATCGACATAGTTCCGTGTAGTGAATTTGATCCTAAAGAAGGAAGGCCACCAACAGCTGTTGATAGAACCCCATTGCACACACGCTTCGTAAATGAGAAGCTCAATGAACGATTAAGAAATGAGGTACGCTTACTGAAGGGCTTCATGAAAGGGATTGGAGTCTACGGTGCCGAAGTGAAGGTTACAGGCTTTTCAGGTTACCTCTGCGAGCTTCTAGTAATATATTATGGCTCGTTCCTGGAAGTTATAAATAACGCTAGGTACTGGAAGCCATTCTCAACTTTGATAGACTTAGCTAAGCACTATGAAGACCCAAAGCAAGCATTAAAGATCTTCAAAAGCCCACTAGTAGTTATAGACCCCGTCGATAAGAAGAGGAATGTTGCTGCTGCTTTATCGCTTGACAAGTTATCTCTCTTCATGCTAGCCTGTAACCTCTTCATGTCGAGACCAAGTAAAATTTTCTTTAAACTTGAAGAACATGTAATTGAGGAAGCAACAGAAGGGGACTTAAGGAACTACTTAGATAAAAGCAAAACAACAATTCTCGCGTTAGCAACTACTTTAAAGTCAATGCCACCCGACATCCTGTGGGGACAAATAAGGCGTTCATGCAATGGTATAGTAAGACTACTAGAGCAAGAAGGCTTCAAGGTTCTAAGGTGGTCAGTTTGGTCAGACGACGAGAAGGAAGTGGTCTTCTTAATAGAGCTCGAAAGCAGCAAAATAACCCCAACTATTAAGCACATGGGGCCCCCGATAACATCCATTGAGGACGTTATGAGCTTTTTACAGAAACACGTTTCATCTCCTCAAACAGTAGCCGGACCATATATTGAGGGTGATAGGCTTGTAGTGTTAACTGTAAGGAGGGCTAGCGAGGCAACGTCATTCCTCAAGGATAATATTCATAGAGCTGAGCTAAGCAGAGATTTTGCTGAAGCGTTAAGTGAGAGATTTGATGTAGCATTAAATGAAGGCGTGCTAAGTGTTTGTAGAGGAAAAGTGAGCAGTTACAGACGTTTTCTAAAATCCTTCCTGAGGGGCTCGCCGCATTGGCTCATGAACATTTGCGCTTGAGCTTAAGGGAAGGATCAAGAGATGAACGCCTTCTCTACCTCATATGCTTTCCAAAGCCCGATGAAGAGGAATTTCAAAGAAGGCTTCGTCAATTACTCTCTCTTGGAATCGTGGAGATAGTACTTGATGGTACACAAAAAATCGACAACCTCAAGGTCTTAGGTAAGGGATGCGACAGCATATTAGTTAAGGCCTTGATGAACGGTAAGCTCGTAGCTCTAAAGGTTAGAAGAGTGGATTCTCACGTTAAGACTCTGATCAACGAAGGCGAAAACCAGAAGCTTGCAAATAGCGTTAGTGTAGGAGCTAAGGTTTATTGCTTTAGCGAGGACTTCATAGCCATGGAGTTGATCAAAGGTCAACACCTTAGCACCTTCATAAGAAAAGCTAGTAGCTACGATGTTAGGAGGGTGGTAATTGATCTGCTGGAGCAATGTAGAAGGCTGGACCTAATAGGCTTAGATCACGGAGAGCTTTCAAGAGCACATAGGCACGTAATCGTTACCTCCTCCATTAAGCCCATCATAATAGATTTTGGAAGTTCGAGTAGGAGTAGAAGACCAGCTAACGTATCATCCATCTTTAGCTTCCTACTCCTTTCTAAAAGCGAGCTCTCAATCTTGCTAAGAGAGAAGCTAAGAGCATCATTTGACGACAAAGAAGCGATAGAAACTTTACGCGCATATAAGAAGAGTTTTTCAGAGGACTGCTTTATGAAGGTGATCAACCTTATAGCGTCAAGCGAAAGAGAGATAAATAGCTCTTCTAATCCTCAACCTTAAGTAGGGGGCCGTAGTCTAGCCTGGACTAGGATGCCAGCCTGGGGAGAAGTCCCCAACTTCACGGATCGCTGGTGATCGGGGGTTCAAATCCCCCCGGCCCCACTATCCTGCAACTTTAAGATCTTCTGTGCTTGTTCAATAATCTTCTGAGCTAACTTAGGTCCTATTCTTGGAAGCTCCGCTAGCTCGAAGGGCTTAGCGCTTGCGATATCCTTAAGGCTTCTAAATCCATGTCTATAAAGCGTTCTAGCTCTAACTCTCCCCACAGCTTCAAGCTGCAATAATTCTAATAGCTCCTCTTTGACTCCCCATTTGATTCTGGGAGCTAACGTGCTGAGTCTCTTTGCATGTATTGTAAGATTTGCGACTTTGGCTATTTCGCTGGCAGCATAACAAATCCACTCTGCAGCTTGAGTTATAGCATATATGTCTCCAGGACCAACATCATACCTTATCACTAAGTCATTCTCATGATCCTCATTCACCCAATCACGTAGTAGAAGAGCAGTCTTCACTTCGGACATTAGCGTGGTTAGATCTTCCTCTTCACCTGGCAATATTTCATCGCTCTCAAGGACCATGTCTCCTAATTTCTCCATCTCCCTTCTCATAACATGAAGCTTTGGTACTTCAGGGACCTTGCAAATCAAGTGCAAATACTTCAGTAGAGATCCTTCCTTAATCACCTTCATGCATCTTAGTAACGTAGTTGCCGATAACGGATCTATATAGAGCTCTGAAACTCTTTGACCAAGCTTTGTCGCCGTGAAGGTATCTCCTCTGATCGTTATGAATCCCTCTCTCTCCAAGAACCTTAAAACCCCTCTTACACTCAGCAACGCTCCAGTAGCAGTAAATTGATGAGCGTAAAACGTCTTAGATATGAAATTGTGAATGTCATCTAATGTGCATTCATCTGTGGAGGCTATGGTTGCTAGTACATGTTTTCTTAGAGACGCTTCATTGATTAACTGTGATGTTATTCTTTCGGGTCTCGATTTAACGTAGTGCGTGAAGATTTCTAGTGCTTCTAACTCGGTTCTAGCAACTGCTATGGCTTCTCCATACTCATCATATTGTGGTCTTCCAGCTCTACCAGCCATTTGATGGAATTCGAGTACTGGTATCCTGTACATCCCACGATAAACCTCGTACCTCCTGTAATCTTGGATTATAACTCTTCGAGCTGGCAGATTGACGCCTGCTGCTAGTGTTGGTGTTGAACACACCACCTTTATCTTGAACCTTCTAAAACCCTCCTCTATTATCCTTCTCTGCCTAGCTGAAAGACCTGCGTGATGGAATGCTACACCTCTTTTAATTAAGTTCACAAGCTCTTCGTTTATGATTGGGGCCTCCTCACCCCACTCCATCTCTTCGCAAAGATCTTTGACCTCCTCAAAGTCTACGAGCTCTCCTACACGCCTTGAAATCTTATCAGCATACTTCACAGCATTTTGACGCGTATTGGTGAAGACGAGGCATTGACCACCACTCTTAACGACCTCTAAGGCCATGTCTATTATCGGATTGCCCGTCAAACTCTCAAAGACGTGCTCTCTACCATCATCGAATAGTATTCTGTTGCTCACGCATACACCAATCTTTAACGGCACGGGTCGCCAATTACTTTCAACCAGCTCTGCATCGAGCCATTCAGCTATCTCTTTCGCATTACTAATTGTAGCACTAAGCGCAATTATTTGCACATTCTTCAACGAACTTCTCAGCCTTGCTAAGACTGCTTCAAGTGTCGATCCTCGCTCTGGATCGCTTATTAAATGAACTTCATCAGAGACGATTATACCGACGTCGCTGAGCCAAGGAGCCTTATGTCTTATTAGACTATCAATCTTTTCGTTTGTACAAACTATGACGTCGTAATTGCCTAGCCACCTATCGTCGCTATCATAGTCGCCTGTTGTAACGGCTGTTTTCAGCAAACCTCTTTCCTCATACTTCCTGAATTCAAGCCACTTCTCGTAGGCTAATGCTCTTAGAGGTGTCAAGTAAAGGGCCTTAACCTTTTGCTCCATGACCTTCTTGATTATTGCGAGCTCGGCGATTAGCGTCTTCCCTGAGGCTGTAGGGGCGGAAACCACTAAATTCTTGCCTTTTAAGAGACCAGCCCTTATGGCCTCTTCTTGGGGAGGATAAAGTTTCTTAATGCCTCTCTCAACCAGCAGCCTCTTAAATTCGGATGGCAATTCCAGTGACTCCACATCGATAGTTGCTCACCTTAACTTTGAACCTTTAAACCTTCTTGTAATAACCATCGCGAGGTTGGAATAGCACACCATCATTTAGAAGCTGCTTCAATGCTTTCTCGACAAAGGCTTTATCCATACCTTCCTGCTTGGCCCTCTCAAGTATTAGGTCCTTACTGACAGGCTCCCCTTGAAGCTCTCTTTGAAGCTCCTCTAGAATTTCGACGAGTCTCACCATCTTTTGCTGGATGGTCCTAGGCTTACCAGTCATTATTATGTCTATGTCAGGACGTCCTGTCGTATCACTACCGACAGTTCTCAGATAGTAGTCCATAAGTCTGATGACAGTCTCGGCATCCTCACCAGTCACTTCGCTCCTAAGTGCCATGCGAGCTCTGGCCTCAGCAGCTCTTATGAGAGTCTCTAGCTGTCTTACGGTAATAGGTACAGGACTATCTTCGGAAGCCTTCTCCCTCAAGCTGAGGAAGTAGGCCTTCATCTTTTCAATAGCTTCGTCCGTCAACCTTGGCTTCACGTGTTTCCTAGCGTACGCTATGTACTTTTTAAGGAACTCAGGAGGGAACGGAGCTATAGGCTCACTCTTCATAGCTCTTAAGCTCAAAACATGGTCTGCTAGAGCACTGTCCCTAACCATGTTTGGTTTGTCAGTTGTTACGAATATGAAGTCAAAGCGTGACAGTATTGTAACTGGCAGATTTATGTTTTCGGAGACAGGTCTGCTTGACATGTACCTTCCAAATCTGGGGTTAGCTGCAGCGAGAATAGAGGTTCTCGCATTGAGCATAGCCACTATCCCAGCCTTGGCTATGCTAATTGTTTGTTGCTCCATTGCTTCATGCATTGCAACTCTATCTTCATCCCTCATTTTGTCTATCTCATCTATTGCAGCGATGCCATTATCTGCAAGGACTAAAGCACCTGCTTCGAGGAAGAAGTCTCCCGTGTTTTTATCTCTAACAACCGTAGCAGTTAGCCCAGCAGCTGTTGAGCCTTTACCGGATGTGTATATTCCTCTTGGAGCAAGCCTTGCAACGTACTGTAGAAGCTGGCTTTTTGCTGTTCCAGGATCCCCAACTATGAGAACGTGTATATCTCCTCGAATCTTAACCCCATCAGGCATAGTCTTTGGTACTCCACCGAATAGCATGTAGGCTACCGCTTCCTTTATCTCCTCCATACCATATATTGATGGAGCTATCGACTTTATGATCTTTTCAACTATGTAAGGGTCTTTAGCAGCTTCTCTTATCTTCTCCTCATCTTCAGAAGTTATCTCTATTTCTTCGACCCCTTTAGTTGAGACCTCAAGATTGTTAGCTTCTAAGTATGTTGTGAAGGTAGTTAGCTTACCGAGCTTAGGTGAGTGCTCTTGTCTCACAGATACAATGCCGCTTACTAGAACTCTATCACCTGGTCTAGCCTTATCAACCAAGTCGTCGGTCACGAGGACCTCTATTGAACGCGGTAATTGGCCAGGTGGTACGTCTTCAGGTTTCTCTTGGACTACGAGAGTTTGAACATCCATGAACACTGAGTTTTCAGGGCTAAACTCTAAAGTCCCTCTCTTTCCACATCTAGGACATAGATTTGGGTAGTTGAACGTTCTAGAGTTTTGTGGCATCCTAACAATCTCCCTACACTCAACGTTCTTGCATATGAACGTGCCTTCAACCAATCTCTGCTTTATGTTACTTGCTCTAACAAGAACTCCATCGATCGTGATCATCTTATTTACGTGTTCAGCCCTTATTCTCCTTATGGGGATCAAATCGCCAGCTTTCCTAAATCTAGCATAAAATCTTCCGATTTTTTCTGCATAAGTTCTATTCACGGACTTTACGACATCATAAAGAGCTATCGATGCAAACTCAAGGTATTCTCGTGGTCTGTCCACTACTCTTTGCGCCAATTTATCGTCGTATAATAACAAATCGTCAAAATCTATTGTAAGGGATCTAGATCCCGAAACTATCATTTGACGTACTTTCTCTTCATACTTGAAGTATCCTTTGCTGTCAACAAATGATTTTAAGAATTCTACGAAGTGCCCTATGGGGTCTTCAAGCTTTGCTTCAACCATTTTCTTCACCTCTAATTGCTTGACGCCACCTCGATATTAGACGCCTCACCTCATTGAACAGGACTTTTTCTTCCGGTGTAAGACGATCAAGGACCTCTCTTGGCGGCTGGGTTCCCGTCAATGCTAAGCTTACGATCTTCTGAACTCTACAGTTAACTACGTCAGTCAGTTTTACTTCAACTGCTCTCTTCTCGTTTAGAGCTTCAGGGTTAACCTTAGCTTTTTCATTTAAGATTTTAAGGTACTTTCTTGCTTTAACATAAAATGTGGGCTCAAGCGGAACTAATTGATCTGTTCTAACCTCCTTCCATGCTATCTTCGAAATAAGGGAGAGATCAACACTTCTTTCATCGATTATATCAACGTAACCTTCCTCTTTTAAAACTCTAGCTATCCACCTCTCTACCTCTACCTCCTGATTTTGATCTAAAGGACCTAAAACTTCATCTCCAACTTTTATTTCAGGAACTTTTTTAATTACCTTCACTCTCACCTTCTCTACGTCGTAGAACAGTTCGCCACATAAAAATGCAGTCATTAACTCCTCACTTCCTAATTATATTTTCCACTGCTAAAAAGGCTCTCTTCAAGAAACGAAGTCTTTAACCCCTCTTTGCGTTAGCTAAACCCTATAAGAGTGTGGTGGCGTAGTAAATTCTGAGAGTAATATGGCTTTCAAAGAGGAAGTACCTCCTCTTTGGGTTGAGAAATATAGACCAAAGGTTCTCGACGATATCGTAAATCAGAAGGAGATAATTGAAAGGTTGAAGAAGTTTGTTGAAGAAAAGAACATTCCTCACCTACTATTTGTAGGTCCACCTGGAACTGGCAAAACAACTGCAGCTCTTTGCTTAGTATATGAGCTATATGGGGATAACTGGCGGCAAAACGTTTTAGAGCTCAATGCCTCAGACGAGAGAGGCATCCAAACAATAAGAGAGAGAGTTAAAGATTATGCAAGAACAGTTGCTTTAGGGGGCGTTCCATTCAAGGTAATTATATTAGATGAATGTGATGCCATGACCTCAGAAGCTCAATGGAGCCTTAGGCGCATAATGGAGATGTTTTGGAGGACCACGAGATTCATCCTGGTAGCAAACTATGGTTCTAGAATAATAGAGCCGATACAATCACGTTGTGCAATATTTAGGTTTTCGATGTTGTCGAAGGAGGACATAGCGGGGAGACTTAAGTTCATTGCAGCTCAAGAAAGAATTACCTTAACTCAAGAGGGGATAGACGCCATATGGTATGTAGCTGGAGGCGACATGAGGAGGGCTATAAATCTTCTTCAAGCAGCAGCAGCTTATGGAGGACCAGTCGATGACATAGCTGTTTACAAAGTAGCTGGCAAGGCTAGACCAACAGAAGTCCATGAAATGCTTAAGCTGGCGCTTAAGGGTGATGTCATAGCAGCGAGACAGAGAGTCTATGACTTAATGATAAACTACGGTCTAACAGGGTCAGACATAATAAGGCAGGTTCACACCGAGGTCTTTAGGCTCGACATACCCGAACCAATGAAGATGGAGATTGAGGATCTTGTAGCTGAGACGGATTACAGACTTGTTGAGGGCGCTAACGAGGATATACAAATCACAGCTTTTCTCGCTCAATTAGCTAAACTGGGCAAGAAGATGGCTGGTTAGTTATGTCCCTCTCCTCTTACGTTCCTTGGGCTGAGAAGCATAAACCACGCTCGATAGCCGAGATAAAGGAGATAGTAGGCGATGCCGACTACGTGGACAAGTTTATTTCTTGGTTAAAGGGTTGGAGACCTGGTGAAAAAGCTGCTCTTCTATATGGACCTCCCGGTGTTGGCAAAACCCTCCTTGTAGAGGTTGCAGCTAAGGAGTTAGGGTACGAACTCTTTCAACTTAATGCAAGTGATGCACGAACTGAAAGCATGCTAAGGAGGCTGGTCGGCCAATCATCTAAGTCAGTCAGTCTCTATAGCTCCAAGGGCAAGTTAGTGTTTCTAGACGAAATCGACGGTCTTTATGGAGCTGAGGAGACAGGAGCTGTTAAAACAATAGTGGAGCTGATTAAGGAGTCTAGAGTGCCAATAGTCATGGCGGCCAACGATCCTTGGGACCCAAAGTTGAGAGCCCTTCGGGAAGTCGCAATCATGATAGAATTCAAGCGATTAAAGGTTTATTCCATAATAAAGCACTTGAAGAAAATATGCTTGAGAGAAG
>QNVF01000031.1 GCA_004347965.1 Candidatus Nezhaarchaeota archaeon WYZ-LMO8 | reverse complement strand
CCACCTGCCAAGATTATGACCCCTCTTTTAGAATCTCTGCGCCCTAAGTATGATGAAGCTGGCATAGATTCAAACCATACGTAGTTGAAGTGTTCACGTGTCGGTTTCACGCTAAGCTCGTCCGTTATGAATATCGCTCTAAGCTCGTCAGATTTACCAGATATAAGCAGGGACCCAACATCAGTTATGACGTAGCAACTCTCAAGCCCATCTTTAATCCTTACGTCAATTAAATCTAAGACGATTTCAACATCTTTACTTAATGTTGAAGGCGACGTTAGTATTCTAACATCAACACCCCTTCTCTTGGCAGCGTTTAAATCTAGTAGTAAGGCCCTAACACCTAAGAGCTCAAAGCTTGGTATTGACACGAATATCTCTCTTTGAGCTTTAAGTATAATCTCTCTCATCTTACTTAAGACGTTCCTCTTACCTTGTATTACAATGGCTTTACCTTCACCATCACTTGAAGCCTTATACCTAACAGCTAAAGTCTTAATGACTTGCTCCGCTTGATTCTTTAATGTCGAAATCCTTTCCTCTATGTAGCCCTTAATTGCCTTTGCAGGGTCAACAGGTTTAAAGATTCTCGGTCTACCTAGCTCTTCCTCTACAAGCCCCTTCTTCTTTAAACTAGCTAAAACACTATAAACCTTAGGATAGGCTATGGAGGCTACATTACTTACATCCTTTGCCCTAGCTTTCTTGAGATCTATTAAAGCAACATACGATCTACTTTCATACTCCGTTAACCCCAAGCTTTTAAGCAAAAACAGTAGATCTTCTTCCTTCTTCATATCAATAGCTTAACTTTTTTAACTTTAAAAAGTTAACCACTCTTTAACTAGATCTTGCTGTAGAAAGGAGGCCTTTACCCTACTTTACTAGGGGGTATCAAGCACTTCCCTTAAGCTCCTTTATAATCGTGTTAGCTAATTCGATGGCATCATTCATCGCCGTGGAGCCTATAACCGGTAAGCCTAATAACGTTTCCATCATAACTTCAGGATCATAACGTAAGCTTCCAATGATTCTAACTCCTGTTCTTGATAGCTTATCCTTAATTATGCTCGAAGTTTCTTCATTAACTTTATTTAATACTACCATAAACCTTGTTACCCCTAAATCCCTAGCCATTCTACTAGCCTTCTCTGCAAGCATTATGGAGTCGAAGGTTGGATCAACAATGAAAAGAATAGCATCAACTGCTCGATCGATTCCTCTGCCAAAATGTTCTATTCCAGCGTCCATATCGACCAAAACCACTTCGTTCTCAGAGCACTTAATGGAACTTAGCACTTCTTTCGCTAAAACTCCAAAGAGACAAGCACATCCTTCACCACCTTTTTCGATCTTCCCAATTCTCACGACCTTTATATTATCCTTGCTGGCTCCTACAATATCAATTCTTAGCGAACCCTCTAATCCTTCATCAAGGACCTTCTTCAGGCCCTTTCGACCACCGTAGGCTTCTGCTATTGACTCTATGCATTCTAAACCCAGCATTCTCACCAAGCCGATATTGGATTCGTCAGCATCAAGCACCGTGACCTTGAAGCCCATACGTGAAAACGCTCTGGAAAGCAGCACTGTTATTGTGCTTTTGCCACATCCCCCTTTCCCTGAGATAGCTATTTTCAATGCTTAACCCCTTCAAGTTACAAGCTTACAATCACTTAAAGCTTTCACTTTAATATAACGGATATACGTTAATGATGCTACCTTCCTTAATGTGATCCAATCCCTCATTAAAGATCGCGTATCCATCTGCTTTAACCGCTATACTTAAAAGAGCTGATTCTCCGATTAGAGGCCAGGCTAGGTGGTAATCCTCACGTTCCTCAAGTTTAATGAAGATAATCCTCTTAAACCCTTTAGGCGGTGGAAGTTCTAGATCGCAAGCCATTCTCGCTTTTATAGGATGGTCCATTACCTCTAAGCCCATGAGCTTAAACATAACCCTCCTGGCTATCAATTGATATCCTACTATGGTTGAATGCGGTAATCCTGGTAGCATAACTAAGGGCCTCTTTTCAATAATTGCGAGTCCTGTTTGCCTTCCTGGCCTCGCCATTACTCCATGAAATAATATGCTTGCCCCCTCAATTCTGGACATAGCTTCATGCACTAAATCTCTTTCACCCTTTGACGCACCGCCTATAGTTATCACTAAGTCACAGCAGTTAACCGCTTTAGTAACAGTCTCAATTATTGCTGAGACATCATCAGGAACAACCTTAAAGTGTATGGGCAGCCCACCATCTCTCAAAACAAAGCTACTAATCATTAGGGCATGGCTGCATGGCACTCTTCCAGGCTTTGGCTCCTCACAATGATCTATTAACTCATCGCCTACTGATATCGTGCAAACTCTGGGTCTTGAAGCGACCCTCACCTTCGTTAAGCCCATGAGTGTAAGTATAGCTAGATCCTGCCCTCTAAGTCTATGTCCCCTCCTTAAAACTAAGTCCCCTCTCTTAACGTCACTACCAGCTTTGATTACGTGATCTCCAGGCTTAATCGCATGCTTTACCTCAACATAATTGCCCTTAACTATTGCAGCTTCTACTGGTAGAACTCCATCAGCACCTAGTGGCATAAAGGATCCTGTTGCTACATAGACAGCTTCTCCTTCCCCCACATAAGCCACTTCACTTGTTGAAGGGAAGACCTTAGATTTAATTTTCAGCTTGATTGGATTCTTAGGTGAAGCGTGAAGAACATCGCTACTTCTTAGAGCGTAACCATCGAAGTGAGCGATATCGTAAGGAGGTAGGTCGATCTTCGAGATTACATCCTCAGCTAGAATTCTGTTGTAAGCATCAGAAACTCTGACATCTTCCGTGGGTAATGATGACGTAATATGTAGGTCGATCTTCTTTAAAGCCTCTTCAAGCTTTATGTACTTAAGGACCGTCGTGGGACTCATAGATCTTCATCCCTTCCCCCTCAACCTCATAGGGGGCTTTCTGGGGCGACGGAAGCTCCCCTCATCCTGAGCTATTCGATTCGCCACATACCGGGCTCACGCCCATTCGGCGCCCTTCTCTTCCTCTCCGCATCGAAGGACGTCGAGAAACTATAAAAATCTATCTATTTGGGAACCGCTGCCGCACCCTCGAATTCATAACAATTTTTTCTTAGCTCTCCACAATATATTAGTTGTGAGTGATCGAAGGTGATAATAGCGCATATATCAATAATTCCCGTAGGGACAGGGTCTACTAGCATTAGCAACTTCATTGTTGAGGCTGTAGAGACTCTAAAAAAATCTGGGCTAAACGTTATGATCACACCAATGGGTACGGTACTCGAGGCGGAAAACTTAGAAAAGATATTCAAGTCTATTGAGGAATGCCATGAAGCTCTACATAAAATTGGGGTTAAGAGATTGCTCACGCTAGTCCTCATAGATGATAGGAGAGACGTTGAGAGAAGCATGGTTGATAAAATCAGGAGCATTGAAAAGAAGCTAGGTTATTCGTTTCAGCAATGCAATAATGACGATCGCGATGATGATGCTACTAATGAACATGAAGGAGAAACTTAGCTCGTGAATTAGCTGAGAAACTCTGGCTACCATTATTGCCACATGAAGTAAGCTGTGTTGTTGAAGTAGCTCAGCCATGTTAATCATCATCCTAGCTATGTTTTTGTAGGGCTCGAGCCATATGGGCATGTTTGAAATACTTTCTTTAATTTGAGAGATGCTTGGAATGATGAGTGAAGGCTCTTTAACTTCGAACCCCCACTTGTGAAAGAGATCAACTACTTCGCTCACATTACCAGCAGCTACACCAAATGCTTCGATAATCTTCACGTCATCATACCAATCGATAGGACTTAACTGCTTTAAGATACTAAACAATCTCTTTAAGTAGTCTAAGCCACCGTACCTATCGCAAAGCGTCTTGATTATGCAGTATGATGCAGCATAATATTGACCAATATCCTCTGGAGGCTCAGAATAGGGACTCCACTTCTGGACGAAGCCTAGATAGTTGCCTAGTTTCTTCAAACCACTTTCTAAAGTACCTTCATACATCTCAAAAGCTTCGCAATAGCCAAGTTGATATCCTACGACTAAACTCATGTATTGTGCCACCCCTTCATGAATCCATAACTTTGATGTAGGGACATTGATACTTGACAGGAAATGATGCGTAAGCTCATGTATTGCTGCAATGCTCATAAATCCCTTAACGCTTCTTATGTAGAGGATGTTCAGGTATATGGGCCCAAGACTCTTGCCTACAATAGGCACGTAACCCATAAGCCCTAAAACTATGTCTCTCTTCGATGGGACAAAAAATTCTACCTGAATATTGCTAGGTTTGGTCTCAAATATATTTTCATAAATTGAGTAAGTGTTGTTTAGAGCTTTGAGGACCTCGAAAGCGAAGTCAAGGTATCGTGGATGGACCTTAAAGATGAAGCTTCCTAAAGTTACATCGCTAAGCTCACTTCTCTCTGGGACGGTATACTCTACTATCAATCTATCATCGGGCCCTATTATTGCACTTATTATGAGATAATCGTTGCTCCTCGTAATACTAACGTTCCTTATGTAACCTGAAAGAGCTGAAACACCATTCTCCAAGACTTCGACACGACTTGGTAAATGCACTACAACCAAACTTAGAGTTTCTTCGTGCGTAATCCTAGGGGAGATGAATATTGCATGAGGCTCAATTATGAGGGCACCATGCTTCATTGAGTATCTTATGGATAAGTTAATGACTTCTGAGGCTTTGTAATCGAACCTCATAATCACGTAAAATGGGCTTTCCCTACCCCCCTCAATCAGGCTTCTGTACGTCACATTAAGTAGCTCGCCCTTATATACAGTCACGTCTATAAGCTCTCTCTGGTCCTTAGGGACTAAGAGCCAAGAACTTCCATCTTCATTATCGTAAAAGAAGACGGTCACGTTGGTCCTTCCCTCGTCATCGACTACGATAACGTAATTAAAGCTCTTTTCCGCGTGAACTATGTTTGAAGAAAGAGCTACAATTACAAATATGGTGATTGCCACGATAACTAATCGCATGGCTCTAACTTTGATCATAGTCTTCACTTACGATGCTCACTAGGAGCTTGTACATGTACGTCGCGACGGGGCAAGCGTGAATACAGCTTTTACATCCAAGGCACGAGCCTGATACTTTCACTTCTTCATCCACAATCGTTATCGAGCCCGTAGGGCACCAATTTCTACAGGAACCGCATAAGTTGCAATATTTTGCCCTCAATAAGCTCTTGACAAAGGCTTTAACTACCCTTCTTAAGCTATGATCATCTTCTGCTCTGACTGAGAATATGCCTTCTCTATTTAATAATGCGACCCCTTCATCAGTTCTTAGCATCACCAAACCTAGCTTTTCATTTATGGAAACCCTTCCTCCAATACATTTAAGCATTACGGCTATTCTATTCAGGTTAAGAGAACCTCTTATTGAACCTTGAGCCTCATACAAGTTCTCACAAGGCCTAACAAATAGTGAGACATCAACTTCCTTGAGACCTACTAACTTTTGCTCAATTTCGTTGATATCGACTCTCATTCTAAGAGCAAACTTCTTTGCATCTCCTGGCAGCTTCCTCCATCGCCACAGTCCAAGTTTAAACCACTCTTGTGGTAACCCCTTCTCCTTACACCAGCTTAGAGCCCCTTCCTCCCATTTACTCCATAGACCAGGATATAACTCCTTAACTCTTTCAAACTCAGCTAGCTCACATGCAGGGCAAAGCCAACATCCAATCCTGTCAAAACCTTCTTTGTATAAGGGGTTAAACTCGACCTTCTCTCTCATTAAGTAAAGCCAAACGTGAAGTGCAGACCAATCCCTTATAGGGCTAACACTCAATAGATTCGGTATCCACCTACTTCTCTCCACTACAGGAGCTCTTAAACGGGCAAAAGACTCATACTTCCTTTGACCTAATACTGTGTAGACCTCTCCTTGAAACTTTTCCTTGACAGCCTTAGCTATAGGTACTAATTTGCAAACCTTACAGCACCATCTATAGTCTCGAGCTGGAGGTCCGTAAGTTGGTAATGACCTCCAGAATATGTCTCCTGCACTAGCGTAGATGAGTTCAAGTCCAAATTTGTTAGCTACATCCCAAACATGTTCTAAAGTTGCGGGGGCCTCTATGCCAGTGTCGTTGAAGAGCAGTGGAACCCCTCCCAAAGCCTTTGTCGTTAATAAGAGAGCTACTAGACTATCCTTCCCACCAGAGTATGAAACGAAGACTTTGCGCCCTTCAGTCGCCTTCGTTATGAGAGCCATAGCCCTCTTCTCCTCAACCTCCATGTGGGGCACATTAGCCTTAATTGCTGCTTCCCAGTCACTCTTCCTATCCCTTATATGGGGTTTATGAGGCTCCCAGACTTTAACAACCTTCAATTTCCCATAATCTAACGAGACGGCTACTCCTATGGTTAAGAACTTGGGATTAACTAAAATAACGTACTTACCACTAGGGGGAATGGAATCTCCTCTAAATTCGCTCCTAGTAAGTTCGTCCCATAATCTAATATTATCTTTTAGAACTTCAACATAAGGAGCAGCCCTTTCTAATGCCAATCTTGCAGCGCCCTCATAGGATGGCCTAAACCTCCAGATGCCTTTATCAGGACTATAGTAGAAGTTCCCCATGACCCATCCATCAACTATAACCTCATTTGCTTGATCGACATAAGGTACTTTATTGAGCAGTACCATGGTACTTGGAACTATTACATTGCATGCTTTAGCTCCAAACTCCCTCTCTACTGTCTCCTTCAAGATTTTAAGGTCATAATTCAGGGCAGGCCTAAAATCCTTAGGAGGTGAGCCATGAGCTTTAGTAGCTTTTTCACTACATAGACCACATCTAGGCGCTATTAAGGGTACGTTACAATTTGGGCACCAGTAAATCTTTGCCGAGGCTCTCCAGATCTCAGGCACGAGAAGCCCTCACTTTTAAGCTTAAGGTTTATGATTAACCCGACACCTATATACCTTTAGTCGCCAACTAGGGGTAAAACATAATGCTTTTTAGGAACCTCAAGAGAACATTTAAAGTTCCCATCTATGTCAACTTTGGGAAAGGTAGAATCGAGCTTAGAGAGGTCAAAGTCGAGAAGGGTTGTACCGTTCTAGAAGCTACACGTAAAGCCTTCTCAATAGATTACTTCTCATCAGACGAACCCTCTGGTCATAAGGGAGCAGTTGTTGTAGCCATCGAAGGAGTTAAGTCAGATCTAACTCATAGCTGGGTCTTCTACATTCATGACGAGAAGCTTGGTGGATGGTACTTTCCAGACCAGACATGCGATAAAGTTATGCTACGAAAAGGTAATATTGTCTGCTGGAGGTTCTACAACCATAAGGTAGAGGGTTTTCCTCCTAGAAGGCCACCATTAACTATGGAGTGCATGAGGTTTGGGCAAAGCGGTTGACATATATGAACTTACTAAAAAGCCGACAGTTAGACAGGCACGCCTCTTCGAGAAGAAGGATGATAAAGTAGAATGCCTTGTTTGCAATAGGTTATGCAAGATACCTGAAGGAGGGTGGGGTTACTGTGGTACTAGGTTCAATTACAACGGTGCACTGTACGTCATGACCTACGGCGACCTCTCAGCTGTTGAGAGTAGACCAATAGAGATAAAGCCCTTTTTCCACTACTGGCCCGGCTCGACCTCACTAACGTTCTCAACGTGGTCTTGCAACTTTGACTGTCCTTGGTGCCAGAATCACCACCTCTCAAAGTCGAAGCCAGATCCTCGAACAGCCATTTATGTTGATCCAAGGTCGTTGTTAAACATCGCTTTTAAGAACGAAGATCAAGGGCTTTGCGTAAGCTTTAACGAGCCAATAATGCTCTTCGAATACTGTCTTGATGTCTTCCCAATGGCTAGGAGGAGGGGTCTCTACTGCTGCTTCGTCTCAAACGGCTTCATGTCCCCTGAAGCCCTTGACATGCTTGTTAAAGCTGGCTTGGATGGCCTCAAAGTGGATATCAAAGGTAACGAAGAGGTCTACGAGAAGTACGTGGGGGTTAAGGGGGAGAACTTAGTGTGGAGGAGCGTTGAGATAGCCCTCAGAATGGGTATACATGTGGAAGTAGTGTTCCTAATTGTCAATGGAGTAAACGATGATGAGAACTGCATACTACACGTCGTAGAGAACCACCTCAAATATGCTGGTCAAGAAGTACCATTACACTTTACTAGATACTTTCCAGCTTACAAGTTTAGGAACCCTCCAACCCCAATAGAGATTATAGATAGAGCTTATCAGACTGCAAAGAAGCTTGGAGTACTGTACCCCTATGTGGGAAACATCCCAGGTCATCCAGGCTACCATACGTATTGCCCTGTATGCGGTAATCCAGTCATAAAGAGATTTCAGTGGGGAGTCTATGAGGTTAAGCTAACCGAGGACAAGAAATGTATGTACTGCAAGAACCCGATACCAATAACAGGGTCTGTGCAAGTTACTCGTAGAGGGTTTAAGTCCTTCATGTAGGGTAAGTTCTCTATGTGGAGGCTCATTGGCGCAACGGAAGTTGAGTGTAAGCTTTGTGGCAAGAAGTCCAAGTTAATATCTAAGGTTCTTGAGGTGTGTGCAGGCTGTATTAAGGCCAGGTTTGATGAAGCACTACCTTTCATAGAGCGAGCGCATGAAGAGGCTAGATTGCGATACGGTCTTCCTCCAAAGCCTCCTAAGAGGTCTTCAGGCTTAAAGTGCACGATATGTTCAAATGAGTGCTCAATGGGTGAGGGGGATGTGGGTTTCTGTGGTCTCAGGATGAACGTCAATGGTAAGCTAATTTCTAAGACCACAGCTAACGAAGCACTTATGTACGGGTACCACGATCCCCACGTTACGAACTGCTGTGCAGCATGGTTCTGTCCAGCTGGAACAGGGTCAGGTTACCCAATGTATGCTGCTCGTCCAGGTCCTGAGATTGGCTATGCAAACTATGCTGTATTCTTCTATGGCTGCAACTTCGACTGTCTCTTCTGTCAAAATGCCTCGCACAAACTACTTTTAGGAGCTCCTAAAGTTACTAGTGACGAATTTATGAGGCACGTACTACAAAACAGGGACTACACGTGTATATGCTTCTTTGGAGGTTCTCCTGAACCTCAACTACCCTTTGCTTTGAACGTCTCAAAGAGGGTTTTAGAGGAGAAGCCAAGTAATAGGATTATCCGAATCTGTTTTGAGTGGAATGGATGCGGCAATAGAAGTCTCGTTAAAGAGGCTGCGAGCTTAGCTTTAGCAAGTGGAGGAAACATAAAGTTTGACTTGAAGTGCTTTAGTGAAGAGTTGAGCTACGCATTAAGTGGAGTCTCTAATAGAGCAGCTTACGAGAACTTTGAGATGATAGCGAGGGAGTTCTATGATGAAAGACCTAGTGTACCAGTACTAACAGCAACAACGCTCCTTGTTCCAGGCTACGTTACAGCTGACGAAGTGGAGAAAATAGCGAAGTTCATTGCAGACTTAAATCCTGAGATTCCTTACTCCCTGCTAGTGTTCCACCCGGACCACTTCATGAACGATATGCCGATAACCCCTAGAAGGCAAGTAGAGGAGTGCCTAAGAACAGCTAAACAATACTTAAAGAGAGTACACGTTGGAAACATACATTTGTTAGGATTAGCTTAACTATAGAAAGACGGCTTGAAAGCTCTTCTCTAAGGTAAGCCCCTTAACGTGCTCCAAGAGCTTGTCGAGAGTTACGTAGTCAAGACCTTGAAATGCGGCATCACTGGCAGCCTCTTGAACGACGTTCTTTACGTCTCGAGGCGTAATCCAGTACTCGTCTGAAACCCTTATGTTCTTGAAGGGTATGCTCGTCTCGTATATCAGCTTCCTACGCTTAATGTTGTTCCACAACTCCTCGAAGGCCTCAGTCCTCAAGCTGTTACCATCCCATATTTCCGGGTCCACTGATACTTTGGAGAGATAGAAATCGAAGAGTCTCTTTACTTCCTCCTTAGTCCTTGGTGGAGGCACGTAGACTATCTTCCTTATTCTATCTAGAAGTGCAGGATCGATAACTGATGGCAAGTTTGTAGCGAATATCACCGCTAGATCCTTATTGACTTGGAATCCTTCACCCAATTCTGTTAGAAGCTGATTAAGCATTCCTTGAACATCCCTCCCAGCATCTGAGGTTATCTCAGTTCTAGCTCTAGCTATTGCATCTACTTCATCTATAAACAGGATGCATGGAGCCTCCTCTCGAGCGAGCTTAAAGAGCTCTCTCACGTTCTTGGCAGACTCACCTAGCCACTTTGATACGAGCTCATAAGCTTCAACTTTTATGAAAGCTGTCTTCTGACCATATCTGCTTAGTGAACCAGCTATGGCTTTGGCCATGTAGGTCTTACCAGTTCCTGGGGGACCGAACAACAGGACGGAGCCTGCTTCCTCTAAGAGCCTTTGATCCTTAATTATACGCTCTCTCCTACGTCTAATCTCGGGGCTTAAAACCCATTCCACGGCTTTTCTTAGCTCTTTTAGCTCTTTCTCAAGCCCAACGACATCCTCATAGTATATGTTTACACTCCTCTCAACCTTTAAACTCCACAAGCTCTTCTCGGTAAACCTCTTCTCAACGACGTTGAGAATTATGCCTCTGTTTGGGGATAGGACAACTAAAATACCTGGTTGAACCTTTTCTTTAAGGTGTGGAGGTATTGTTACCTCGTATAGCTGTCCACCTTCAAGTCTCACGTAAGCATTATTCTCCACAACGTCTTGAACCATTCCTACCGGTCTAGTACCCTGCCTAAGCTCCTCGATGACTGCCTGATACCTCTTCAACTCAAGCTGAAGATATTCTATCTGTCTCTCCTTGCGCATGAGCTCCTTTTCAAGCTCTAGTATCTTGGCGTAGTCGTACATCTCCTCATTCCTCTACGATAACTATCAAGGACCTTATTAAATAGCTTACCTATTAATGTCGTAGGGCTGGACAGTTCCCTAATCCTCTACGTGGCTCAATATTATAATCCTCATTTGCTCAAGATCTCGCGAAGCTCTAAGCCCACTCATGAAACCACGTACCCTCTCTGCTTCTCCGTGAACCACCATGACCTCTAGGCATTTGGTACCCTCTATGTGAGAATGGAAATACGCATTAATAACATCACCGTACTCGTGCTGAACCTTGTAGACCTTTGCTTTCTCGGACTCCCTACCGTAAATAGCCGCTATGACTGCCAACACCCTACCTCTAAGCTCATTTAAGCTACGCAGCTCAGAAGAGAGAAGCCTAAGAGCATATCTTATCGCCTCAGATCTACTTACAAAGCCCATTTGTCTCACTACATCATTAAAGTCCTTTTCAAGCTCCTCAGGAACAGAGAACGTTATTATGGTCAAGCTCTCACCATATATTAACTAACCAAAAGAAAAAATTTAAATATTATTAATAAAAACTGAAGAGAAAACTTAATATAACAGATTTAACTTACTTTCTATGTGAAAAGCTACTTCCTCTTGTTAATCGTGGCCGCTATCTCCCTTCTTTTCATCATGTCGCCGTACGTATTGATGACTTATGCAAGCTCTGTTAAGCAACCATTAGTGATCGTAACGATAAGCCCGCTATATCTCATAGCCAAAGAGGTTATAGGGGATAAAGCTGAAATCCACGTGTTAGCGCCTGCAGGTGTGGATCCACATCATTACTCTCCCACTCCTCGCGATAGGCTACTAATAGAGTCTTGCGACTTGTTCATATCTATAGGACGAGAAGAGTTCTTAGGTGCATTGCCAAGGCCGAAGGGGAGAGAGCTCTCATGGAATGACTGGATTACCGAGGCTCACATAGAAAACGATAATCCACACTACTTATGGCTCTATCCTGATAACGCTAAATTGATAGCCAAGAAGATCGCTAAAGTTATGTCTGAACTTGATCCCTTAAACTCCGATTACTATGAAAACCGAATACGTGGGTTTGATGACAGGCTCGAAGCACTTAAGCTATGGCTTCAAGGAATCGATGAAGTAGTGAGGAAGCTAGGAGGCAAAGGGCTAAAGGGCAGGGAAGTTGTGCTTGCTGCAGACCACTTTGAACCCCTCGTTAAATGGCTTGAGCTTAACATCACCTACGTAATAGTTAAGGGAGAAGGGCTACCGGGTCCTCGAGATGTAAGTGAGGCGATAGGGAAGGCAAAACTTTCCCCTTTAATAATAGTCTCCGCAACGCAAAGTGAAGGAGATGAAGGCCGAATTGCAAGACTAGTCTCAGAAGCTTCTGGAGCTCGAATAGCATACTTGTACGGGGTACCAATGTCCATGGACGACGATTACATCAGCTTCATAAAGCGCAACGTAATGATCGTAGCGGCGCACTTCGTGGAACATCTACCAGTAATGTCTTCAACCTCAACCTCCATAGACGTCTTCGTGGTGTCTACGATAATATTGACCGTTATAGTGATCGTACAAACAATATTGATATGGAGGTTGAGGGCTCGATGAACCCAGTTGTTTCCGTTAAGAACCTCTCCGTAGCATATGAAGATAAATTGGCTTTAGAGGACATTACTTTCGAGCTCAAGGAACAGGCTTTCCTATCAATCATTGGCCCAAACGGCTCAGGCAAGACCACGTTGCTCAAAGCACTTTTGGGAATGGTAAGGCCTGTTACTGGCATCATAAGGATCTTGGGGTATGAGGTGCCAAGTGAGCGGTATGAGGTGAGAAAGCAGATTGGCTACGTTCCCCAAAGAGAGAGGATAGATCCTACAAAGCCCGTTTTGGTTAAAGATGTGGTCCTAATGGGAAGGATTGCGAAGAAAGGATGGAGTAGGAGGTTGACGGAAAAGGATCATGATGTCGCTAGAAGAGCCTTGGAGATGGTCGAGATGAATGATTTTTGGGATGAACCGTATGCTCACT
The DNA here is from genome assembly GCA_004347965.1 of Candidatus Nezhaarchaeota archaeon WYZ-LMO8. Classification (GTDB taxonomy): domain Archaea; phylum Thermoproteota; class Methanomethylicia; order Nezhaarchaeales; family WYZ-LMO8; genus WYZ-LMO8. The sequence continues at coordinate 2,228 of QNVF01000031.1, read as the reverse complement.
TGTCTGGAGGTCAACAACAACGAGTACTAATTGCTAGAGCACTTGCAACCGAGCCGAAGCTCTTATTGCTTGATGAGCCATTATCAGGAGTTGACGCTGCAACCCAGGATGTGATATTGAATGTGTTAAGAGAGGAAGCTGATAGAGGGGTTACGGTGATAATGGTTACTCACGACCTTAATCCGCTCATAGAGGTCTCTGATTACGTGATGTTATTAAATAGAACCATAATTGCCATGGGGCGAAGTCGCGACATATTAAACGAGTACTTACTGTCTAGGACTTTCATGAGGAGGGTCTCCGTAATTATGGCTGGAGAGAAGATAGTGATATCGGGAGCTGATCATCATGCTTGAGCTTCTCCTTCACTCATCAATGTTAAGCCCGCTCGTGGCGGTGATAGTAGCCTCAATAGTGTCTAGTATTGTAGGATCCTTTACGGTCTTGAGGGGTCTTTCGACGCTCAGCGCGGCTATAACCCACTCATCGTTTGCTGGAGCATCAATAGCAGTAATCTGTGGGGCAAATCCGCTATTGGGGGCCTTAGCAATGAGTTTAGGCTTTTCAGGAATAACAGCATACGTCAGCCAAGGTAATGAGAGGAAAGCTGACGTCATCATAGGGATGATATTCGGCTTCTCAACAGCTCTAGCCGTACTGTTTCTATCTATAGCTCGTACATACACTGCTACAGCTTGGTCGTTTATAGTGGGTGACGTGTTAGGTGTCTCGTTAATAGATCTATGCACCTTAATAATCGTTGCTACAGTGACGCTCTGCATAGTAGCTCTTCTCTACGATGAATTCAAGTTCATAACGTTCGACATTGAGGCTGCTGAGGCCATGGGCTTAAGGACTTCGCTTTATCACTACCTCATGGTCGCACTGATTGCCCTGTTTTCAGTTGTAGCGATCAAGGTTGTGGGCATAATCTTGGCGATAGTCCTATTGATCGCTCCAGCTGCTGCAGCGTACGAGTTCTCACATAACCTAGAGAAAATGCTTCTTCTCTCAATTCTAATAGCCCTTGTATCAGGGGTTACTGGGTTTATTCTCTCGATCTTCTTCAATGTAGCCACGAGTGCCCTCATAGGGATTATGACTTCAACAGCTTACCTGCTATCACTATTGGCTTCACCTAAGAGAAGAAAGTGTAAAGAATTCATCAAGTTTAGGAGGAGGGTTGTAAAAGAGCTTTAAAGTTCAAGTTTATGAGACTTATTTTATTTGATAAATCTTGGGATCCCGCTATAGCTCTCTAATCCTACTCTGGCCCTCATCAAAAACTCCTTTTACTCCTGGTTTTTCATTTTAATGAGAAACCTCTCTTGAACTCAACTTAGTCGAGTTCTCCACGCCTAACTTAACTTTCCCCTTACGAATTCTTCACAAGCACGTCTTTATTCCTCCACTAACCTCCCCCTACTAATTGATATCGTTTTGTCTGGGTAAACTATGATCCCCTTATCGGTTATATCGAAGGGGTGTCTGCTCATTGAGTGTGCTGTCCCCCTCATCTTGTATATCAGGATGCTTCTATAGAGCCTACCATTGATCTCGTCTAAATCGAGCCTAATTATACCATCAGCAACATGCTCAACACCTGGACCTCCAAAACCACGCTCTGTAACGCTAACCTGAGAAACAAGTATCGAGGTGCATCCAAGCCCAGATAGCACTCGTTTCAACAGCATTACCACGCTTCTTGCAACGGCAGGCTTAGTCATGTAGAGCGTGGTTACGGAGTCTATTACAACCCTTTCTGCCCCTAAGTCCTTTATAGCTTTCCTCAGAACTTCTATTAGCGCTTGAACGTCATCAACAGCTCTGACAACGTACTTTTCATGTTTAGCCGCTTCACCAATACCTGCAGTAAATGAATCCACTATCGCGAAAAGTCCCTCAGATTCGTACTTCTTAACATCCCAGCCGAACTGTGCCATATTAATTCGTATCTGAACTGGATGTTCTTCTAGTGCAACTAGTATACCCGACTGTTTCTTAAGTAGACCATGATAGAGGAACTGCTGACCAAAAATGGACTTGCCGGTTCCAGGACCACCAGATAACAACACGACATTCCTCTTTGGTACACCACCTCTAAGCAGCTCGTCGAGACCTGGAATTCCTGATTCAACCCTCTCAATAGGCAAGATCATACCCTCCCTTATCATGTGTTGAGCACAATCTTTGATGTATGCGAACTAAGAGCAACCACTTATAACTTT
>QNVF01000030.1 GCA_004347965.1 Candidatus Nezhaarchaeota archaeon WYZ-LMO8 | reverse complement strand
CTCAAAACATTTGTTTAAAGACAAATTAATAAAAACTCTCTTCCTACAAAACGATTTACGACATTCTGTCCCTAACTAAGAAGAATTAGTAGCGATCCATCACTTAATGGGGACTTATATAAGCTCTGAAACCTCTCTAATGAAAAGGAGGGGTGGAGGTATGAGTTCAGGATCGACAAATACACGATCAAAGATTACAATCGAAGAGTTCAAGAGCATGCTCCTCACAGCGTTAAAGGAGGATAAGCGTTTTGCTGAGGAAGTGGCCGAAATAGTCTTCAACTACATGGCTGACCGAATAGTTGACGTGGTATCTGAACAATTAGAAGTAGAGGAGAAGAGCTTCAAGCGTGGTCTTAAATCTTAATGGAGCAAGATGTTGGGTTTATCATTTATACCTTTCCCGGAGAACCACTATCATACGCTTTAAGGTCTCACTTTTAGCTGCAAATCCTTACCGCATCTAGTCACAGCCAACCTTAAGAGGTCACGAAGCTTTAAGCCACTACGTTACGTTGTACTTCGCTCTTCACCATCGATTTAGAACGCTTGCTAATAGTTGATGACATGACTGATGGCATTGCAAAAACGCATAGACCAGCTATGTAGAAGCAGATTAACCTGATTAATGGATCAAAGCTTTTTGTAGCTAAATGAATGCTCAATAACAATACTACGGAAACCAAGCTTGTCGTGATCCTTGTAATCACTGAGGAGCTGGGGGGTCTTGCTAATCTATCCTTTGCAGCTAGTAGAATTGTGAGAACGGCTAAGCTTAACCCAAGAATAGCTGTTGAAGAGCTCAATTCAGCATTAAAAATCACCATGCTGCAAGTAGACATCGCTATAGCAATCCCAGTACTCAAATAGTAGAGTACGTGACTTCTCCTCTTCAAGTAGTATGTGAGGGAGTAGTATGATGTATAGCCTATCACCAATCCCACTAGAGCCCCACTTATCACGTCGATATCGTAGTGAGCTCGAAGAAGAACTCTGCTTATTGAGATGCCCACGACCATGATTGCCGATATCGCTGTAATTAGCTTGTTCATTGCTATAAACGAGAGAGCTGACCAGAAAGATGATGAAACTTGTGCATGTCCACTAGGAAAGCTCGGTCCAGATACCTCGATGAGCGGATCCGGCGGTCTCGGCATGTTAAATATATACTTTAAGACTATGTTCAGCGAGCTGGATAGTAGTACGGCGAGTACCAACACGAGACCTTGCTGAACTTGAGGTAGAAGAAAGTAAAGCACAACAACTGTAGCTATGTAAAACTCTTCATCTCCAAGCCTAGTCCATACAGTCCACAAATCAACGCTATTGGCCATCAAGGATGTAACCAACATTGAGATCAAGATCATTAAGATAACCATCAAAGCCGTCCTTAAGCTTCTCCTCAAATTAAACACCACTTAATCGTGGGGGCTATAAGGGCATTTTAAATATTCTTGCACGCACAGCCTGAAGAATGATGAATAGAGAAGGTAAGGCAACTTTGCGCTCCTAATGACCCTAAACATTGACGGCTTTCCTCGAGGGATAACGATATTAAGTGCTAGGAAATCTACTTTATTAGAGCTACAATCATGAGCAAGGATGTGGAGTTAAAGTTCACTGGATGCATGCTTGGCTGTGCCATAGGTGATGCTCTGGGAGCACACTTTGAAGGATGCTTTTTCGGCGACTTTAGAACATCTGAGATAACGTTCAATGGCAGGTGGACCGACGACACTCACATGATGATTGGAGTAGCTGAGTCTCTTATTGAATGTAGAGGCTTTAATGGGGAGCACATGGCATGGACTTTCATACGTAATTGGCAGAGAGAGCCTTGGAGAGGCTATGGACCTGGCCCTCCAAAAGTATTTCGATTAATACTTTCTGGCGTATCGTGGAGGGAAGCTGCTAAGAGACTTTACGGTGGTGCTGGATCTCTTGGCAATGGTGCTGCAATGAGGGTAGCGCCCATAGCGCTGCTGTACCACGATAATATCGAGAAGTTGAGAGAAGTAGCCTACAAGTCCGCTGAAATAACCCATGCTCACGAGTTAGGTATGGAGGGAGCTGCTATACAAGCGTACGCCATAGCCTTAGCCTTAAGGATAAGTGATGAAGTCTTCAGCCCCAAGAACTATTTAAGGAACGTAGCGTCCTTCACTAAGAGCGTGGTCTTCAGGGATAAGCTTCTTAGAGCGATTGAGCTGCTTAACGAGGAGGATGGGCGAGTAATCATCAAGGAGCTTGGTAATGGAGTTGAAGCACTAAACTCTGTTCCAACAGCCATATACTGCTTCGCTAAGAATCACGATAGCTACTTGAAGTCCATTTTATATGCAGTAAGTCTTGGAGGAGACGCAGACACCATAGCTTCTATGACTGGAGCTATAGCTGGAGCTTTTCACGGCGAGGAGGGATTGCCAGAGGAGTGGGTTGAAAAGCTTGAGAAAGCCAATTACATTAGAAGTCTAGCTAGAGAATTGTGGAAGCTTAAGACGTCACATAATACGTAGCCTCAGACCATGACGGAGCACTAAAAGTTGTTGATGGCATTAAAATCCCTCTTAACAATCAGCCACAATCAGAGAAATCAATAACTATCAGGACGCCCTCAACTTTCGATTTTATATCTCTGAACCCCTCACATTAGAAACTATATTAAGTTCCTTTAGATTTCTCTTTTCACTAATGCGAGAGGTGTTTAAGGAGATAGTATGTCACTGAATTACGATCACCTCTACTATGAGGAGGGACCACTGAAGCTAGTAGTTTCTCCAGGTGAAGTTAAGGAACTTAAATACAATGCTAAGTATGGTGGCAACGTTGTCGTAAAGATCTCAGCTGCAAGGAACCCAGTCATAATATGCGTATCTTGCTCTGGCGTGAACGTGGGACTTCAAGAATTAAGAGAAGGCATGGAAGAGTACAGTTTTACCGTTGACCCTGATGCGGAGCTCTCAATAAGGCTTGAAGGTAAGCGTGGCTTCTTAGCTAATCGAGCTCGCGTAGCCATAGAAGTGAGGATGTACACTGTTGGGAAAGCTGTAGAGCTATCACAAGAAATCAGTGAGATGTACGATATGGCGAAGTACATGGGTTCTGTCCTCTACGAGATAAAGAAGGATCGCATAATCGAGCTCATGAAGGAGATAGTGAAGATCTGGAGGTTGATAGATTGCGAAACTAAGAGTAAAGTGAGGGAGATAGCATGCTTAGTTGAGCAATCGCAAAGCAAAGCGTCCATAGCTGATGAACTTGCTAAGCTTAAGAGAATGCTGGATGAAAATATCATAACAATAGAGGAGTTTGAGAAAGCAAAGAGGAGAATGCTTGGAGAGTAGCTCGACGCCATTTATTAACGGGTCTTCGCTCTACACTACATGTAGCAATTTTTATATTTGTTAGCACGTTACTCAAAAAGCTTTCGAGCAATTTCTGCAACCCTTCGACCTAGCGCATAGCACTCCCTTTTCGCCTGCTCATCAGGAGCACCATTAGCTGCTGCTCCATAGTGACCACCCGTGGATAGAGGGTCTCCGCATACTATCATGCCGTGTATCAGCATAGCTTGGAGGATAGCTAGCATGGTGGTCTCTCTTCCACCGGCTCTATGAAATGAAGATGAGAAAGCAGCTCCAACCTTACCCTCAAGCTTACCCCTAATCTTTACCGATTCATCGATTAACTTCTTTATCGGAGTAGCTGGAAGACCAAAGTACGTTGGGCTTCCAATTATTATTCCATGAGCCCATACAAGGTCCTCGAGCTTAACCTCGTCAACCGACCTCAACTTCACGTTAGCTCCAGCATCTCTAGCACCTCTAGCAACCTCCTCAGCCATAGCCTTAGTATTACCAGTCCTCGAGTAGTAGATCACCAAGACATTAACCATCACCAGCACCTCAAAGCTACTTAAACCTGAGCATATAAATTACATTATGACGACTTCTTATCTTCTTAACTCAACTACCAGCAAACCTTAAACCATGATGTTGTTTAGTAGCATCTTTAAGGTCTTTCAAGGCTTAGCACACATCACCAAACGCCATGACTTCGCGATTATTGGGAAGCTCGTTAAGAGTGATTGCTCAAGGTTTATAATGTAGCGTTACGATACCAAGATATGCTAGACGCAGAAATAGAGGTTGATGTCTATACTGTAGCTATTTAAATGCATTAAGCCTGACTATATGAGGGAACTTAAAGTTCTTCAATGAAAGTCTTCATGCTTTTCTCTTGAGCTCTGCGAGACTTTAACCCTTTAATGGATAGCACGTTAACAATCGAGGAACCAGTGTTACGCGATGAAGGTGATTACTTAAATCGTGGTGTGTTAAGGTACTCTGCCGGAGAGCACGTAACGTGATTTTGATGGCATGAAGGTGTTAAAATATGGTCACGCTTGAAGTGGAGAGGTTAAAGGAGTTATCCTTCGAAATAGGACCTATTAGACCTCCATCTGAAGGTGGAAGCTCATCACTCCTAATAAGAGTCACTCGCAACTGCCCTTGGAGTTTATGTAAGTTCTGCTACGGTACCCCATACAATAGGGAGAAGTTTCAGCCTAGAGATGTGGAAGAGGTTAAGAGGGACATAGATGTAGCCAAGGAAATTAGCGAGCACATAATGGCTCTAGCTAAAAGGCTTGGAGGAATGTACTGGGTATCGAAGATCATTAACCCCAATTTCCTATACGGGAAGAGCTTATCTGAGCTGGACGTAGAGGAGCTTAAGAACTTCGAGTGCATGGTAAACGTATACAACTGGCTTCGTGCAGGAGCTAAAACGGCTTTTCTTCAAGATGCTGACAGCTTAATTCTTCCAACAAGTAAGTTGGTTGAGGTAATATCTCACCTCAAGCAGACCTTTCCAAGTCTAGAAAGGATTACATGCTATGCTAGGGCAAAGAGCCTTGTAAGAAAGTCAGTTGAGGAGCTAAAGGAGTTGCGTGAAGCTGGACTCTCAAGACTTCACGTGGGTCTAGAGTCTGGAGACGACGAGGTTCTCAAGTATGTCAATAAGGGAGTGACGAGCCAAGAACTCATAGCTGCTGGTAAGAAGGCTAAGGAGACAGGCTTCGAGCTCTCTCTTTATTGGATGCCTGGATTGGGCGGCAAGTCCATGTCAAGGCAGCATGCATTGAACACGGCTAAAGTCTTAAGCAAAATAAACCCAGACTTTGTGAGGACTAGGAGGTTTATTCCTCGTAAGGGAACGCCATTATATGAAGAATGGAAGAGCGGGAATTTCCAGCTACTTTCACCCCATGAGGAGCTGAGAGAGATTGGAACAATGGTTGAGGGCTTAAAGATTACTGGAAGACTCTGCTTCGACCACTTCATTAACCCAGCATATAAGACCGTCGTGGGGATAGTATGGCTATTTAAGCAAGACTATGATGGCTATAAGCTACCTGAGGAGAAGGCTAGGATTTTGGAGATCATAAACAACGGCTTAAAGATAGATGAATCGCTTTACGTCCGGGCTGAGGAGCTAAGCGAATTACCTGGACTCTGATGACCAATACGCTGCCATCCTTATAATGAAGGGGAGTAAGGTGAGGTAGCTAAGCAAGCTTTCTTAACGCCTGCTCTTCTTAGCCCTCCGCTTCTTAGCTCTCTTCCTAGTACTTCTAGCTCTCCGCTTCTTAACCGCCTTCTTAACTGTGCTCTTCCTAGCCTTTTTGGCTCCCTTCCTCTTAACCTCCTTAGCTTCGACATTTTCTTCGATTACTCCACCTTCTAGTTGTTGATCACTGGCGATGTTCATCATCAGCTTTTGTGAACCTCTCGACTCTCGACCTCTCCTCACTAAACTCTTTATCTTTTGAAAGTAGCTTACAACACGATAGTAGCCTTCTCGAAGTTGCCTAATCATGTACTCACAACCTAAACAACTACTCTCTCCTAACCTAATCGCTGCTAGCGACAATCGTTAAGCTATTCTCGTTTATCTTCTTACTTCAAATAACCTCAGAGATCTTAACACTTCATTGCTTCTTCTACTTCACTTACTTCAAGTTCAATAGAACGTGAGGACAGAACTCATCGCTTAAAATCAAGCTTTTAAAAAAGCTTTGCAGAGCAATACGTTATTTCAAACTTTCCTTCATCTACTCTCATCGTGGAAGAGTTGGTTGGCTAAGGAGTTACTGAAGGAACTCTGAGAGTAGTGGATCTTTCTTCAACTCTTCATTAAGATAGCTTATCGAATCTCTGAAGTCCAAGTACACCCTCATCACCCTCTCTACGTGTTCTGGTCTCACTACGTTACTTCCAGAGATCTCAGCTACAACCTTAGCTGGCTGTAGCAATTGAGCTGCATAGCGTAAGGTTCTCTTAACTCCTATATCAGTAAGCATATCGAGAGTCTCTGGTGATAGCTCTATACCATCAGCTAGAGCTTTTATTTCAAGGATCTTCCTCACATCCTCCGGAGGTGGTATCTTAGTTTTAGCTATTAGCAGCCTATCAAGCATGTCAATTGGTATCCCATGTGGAGACTTGAAGTCTGTACCCCTAATCTTTGTCACAGCTCTATTGGTCGCTAATACCACGAGCGGTGCATACTCTTGCTCCAAGGCTCTATTCAAGAAGCTGAAGGCCTCTATGTCCAGCATGTGTGCCTCATCAATAAACAGGACTCCGGGGACGAGCTCAGCTTTCTTGCTCTTTACCGCTTCATCCACTTGCTCATCGACCTTAGCCCTAATCTCGCTAGTTATCTCCTCCTCCCTAAACAACATAATTCTACCAGCTCTTATGTTCGCCATATCTACGTCATGGAGGGTAACCGTGTGAGTCGTCTTCTTCACCTTCTTAACTGGACCGCTAGGTACCTCAACTATCTTTCCAATCCTGTACTCGCCCTTCCACTTGCTCTCAACCTGCTTGCTCCTACCAAGCTTCTTAACGTGCCCGGTCTCAGCCTCTATCTCTATTACATCGCCCGGCCTCACGTTAAGTCTCAATAGCTGATTTGCAACTCGCTCACCTACCTCCAAGCTCTTCTCCTCTTGCTTGGTTCTCAAGGTTAGGAACGCTCCTAGAGCTACCTGCACGTAGGGGTTGTAGGGGTGGGATGCCTTCTCTATCTCTATGTTAACGACCTCCCCCTCGTATACCTCCTTCTCCTCGTAAAGCCTTAGACCAACAGCTCTACGTATCGCTTGAGTTAGCAGCTCGGTCTTCTTCAACGTGCTTCCATATATCTCACTACCAGATATCGATACAAAAGGTACGTCTCTACCAAGCTCTCTAGCCATTCCAACAGCTATGGCGGTCTTACCTGTTCCTGGCGGTCCCACTAGAAGCAAGCCGTGTCCAGGCCTCTTTCCCCTCTTAACTAGCTCAACCATTATGCCAGCAGCCTCGCGCGCTTCTTCTTGGCCAACAAGCCCATCAGCTACGTGTATCGCCTTTAACTTCTCGTCCAGACCAAGCCCAGTTATATGACCGTGAAGACCTAGCCTACGCTCAGGACCTCTCTCTTCAACTTCCTTTATTACCGGGCGACTCATGGCTAGCTCTCCCCACTCTTAGAAAACATCCTTACGTACTAATAGCCTAGCTTATCGGTGCCCACCTAAAAACTTTAAAGAACTTAAAGGAGAAGCTACAAAACCAGCTCTTACACCTTAACTAAGTGGCTTCTTGATGTACGTAGTTACTGAGTAATGACTCTATCACTAATTCTCAAATAATATTGCAATTTCTTCTACTTAACCTACTCTCTGACGTACCATGCTTTTGAGGGCAGGAAGGATTCACTGATCACTAGCCAAACATTAATTCGCAGTAATAGGGCTTTAAAACTACATTACTACGTGCTCGAAATCGAACATGTAAGAACTAGACGATAAGGAGTTCAAGTTGCTGAGCGCTGGAGAAGCTACTCCTCCCACGTCACAATTATATGGGTAAACTCATCGTTATCCTTTACTCCCCTCCGAATCTCAGTTATGTGAGCATGTTTAGCTTTCAGCCCAGCTAGTATTTCAGATACAGCTTTTTCAGAATCATGGCCTTCTCCACAAACATAAACATCGAGAGCGGCATATTGATGCTCAGGCCACGTGTGAATAGATACATGAGACATCGCAACTATAAGAGTCCCGCTAACTCCTGTTGGAGTGAATTTGAAGAAGTAGCTGCCTTTAACATCCATCTTCGCATTCTTGGCTGCCCTCAATAATATCTCTCTAAGTTTGTCGACGTTACCAAGTACCTCAGGATCACAACCAGACGCTTCAACAACATAGTGATATCCAACTGTGTCCATACTACAGTAGTTTTGAGCGGATTTTTCAAAAATTTTACCCCTCTTCAACAGCTCGATCACTATGTTCCTATACGATAAATTTAGTCACGTAACGTCATGCAATCGACGTGGATGAGTGATCTCTCGCTAATCACTTCGTAAAACTTTAACAACATCATAAGCTCAAAGTCCTTTAATGGCAATGCTTAATCGTGCACTTCTCCTTAATTAGCTCCGAAGAAACTTCTCTCAATAAATTTCTCATCCCCTCAATCTTATAAATTAAGGATAATGCTATCCTTGGAGGTAGATCCTCATAAGGCTTCAGCTCTCTCGGAACCTCGATATTGAATGCTGAGAGGAGATGTTTGAGAGGGAGGTCCTCGCCCTCAACTTCGGACAACTTGAATATTAGCTTCACAATATTCTTTAGCTCCAATACCCCCTCCTCCTTTCAAAGAATTTTAAGGGATCTAGACCATAGAACTGCATCCTTACAAGTGTTCCTTCATAGGGATCACAAACCTCTTCTTCCAAGTTAACGGCTAAGAAGTCGTCTATCTCTCTAAGTCTCTCAATAAGCTTCCTCCTCTCTTCTGATGGCATTATCCTCGGATCGGTCATAGCGGCTACGTGAAACCTTGCATTTAAATCCAGCAAGCTCTTAATGGCCTTGAACGGCAACTCAAAGAATTCTTTTGAGGCTCCTGTTCTAGCTTCAAAAGCTTCAGGCTCTCCAGCTTTAAGTGAGACCCTCACGTAGACCTTCTCGAACTTAACGACATCCTTAACATAACCCTCATCGACACCAAAGAGTAAACCATTAGTTTCAAGTATGAATAGCTTGATCTCATCCCTCTCTTCAATTAACCTCAGCAGATCAATAAGGTGTTTTTTGCAGAGAGTTGGCTCACCACCACTTATCCTCGCTTTATTAACCTTCCACTTCTTCGCCACATCAACTATGTTCTTGCAAGCTTCTTCAGCTGTATAGTACCTCCCATAGAACTCAGGGAAATCTCTGCTGAAATCGGTCCAACAGAAGAAGCACCTAAAGCAGCATCCAACCACGTAACCAGTTGCTATCCCACCATAAACGCCAGTAGCATAGAATGCTGTATACTTCCTAGAGCCATCTCTACAGACGATCTCCTCAGTCCACTTAGCTACCTCTAAAGGATTAAAACTATCTCCCCTCCTTATCATCCTTGGATAAGCCTTCATGGATTACGCCAAGCTCAATTAACTATGTACGAATCCAGTACAACATATATAGGAGTCTTACTGTAAGCTTTTTCATCATAAGTCCTCTACTCCTCACAAAATTCTTCTTTAGCACTTCTTCGTTTAGAGCCTTGAGATGATCAAGGCTTGAAGCTTTAAGAGTAGCGAGAGAAAAAGCTTTAATGTTCTGGTAAACGGGGGATTGAACGCAATTTGCATTAAGGACCTGTCCTTCATAGACTTTAAGCCTAAGCCTGTGATAGTGATAGACTGCTGCTCTGCTCGTGAAGTATTGAATAGAAGAATGGAATCCAGCTCCTTTGCTGTATTAGCCAACCTTGGACTCAGGATGGTAGACGTCAAGATCATCGATGATGAGGCGATAATTGGAGACTTTAGCGTGAATTTAAGGGAGCTCGAAGAAGTAGCTGATGATGAGGAGGGAGTATACTCTTTAAGTAGTGAGGGGCTATCTAAGCTTGTCATAGCGAGAGAGCACTTCTACAAGCTTAGGAGGGTAGCTGACAACACAGCTCCAACACTTGAAATCGACGGTATCCACATGCACAAGATCGAGGGGACCACTCCTTGGGAGGATGCTAGGAGGAAGGTTTCGCTAGCTAAGGTTAGAGCTAATCATAGAGTTCTTGATTCGTGTATGGGTCTAGGTTACACAGCAATACACTCAGCTCTACTGGGTGCGAAGGTTCTGACCGTAGAGTTAGATCCAAACGTAATCGAGTTGGCGAGCTACAATCCCTGGAGCTGGAAGATTAAAGAACTTCAAATCCAAGTAGTCATGGGGGATGTATGTGAAGCCATAAAGAAACTAGGGGACGAGTGCTTTGATAGGATAGTACACGATCCACCACGCTTCTCAGCTAGAACAGGACGTCTCTATGGGAGAGAGCTTTACTCAGAGTTTCACAGAGTATTAAAGGAGAATGGTCTTCTATTCCACTACGTTGGCTCTCCAGGAAGAATGCGAGGACTTGACTTGATAAGGAGCGTAGCGAAGAGACTTGAAGAAGTTGGCTTTACTGCAAGAATCCTTAGAAGAGATGAAGTAGTACTCGCACTGAAAAACTAGAGCCTAGCACGATCATAGCTCTAGCAATCAACATTGCATGATGATGCCAGCTCCTCGTCCACTGCTCCTTCAATAACATTTAAGGCTTAGATTAAGTAGCTAAGGGCTGATATTCATGATTGAATAGTAGACAATAATGTTTATAAAAAGTGTTTATTCTATTGTAACAAAGTGGGGAAGCCGTCAGCCGTCATTAGTGTAAGGGTTAGGGAAGAAGTTAAGAGAATTCTTGAGAAGAGCGGTATAGATGTAGGCGAAGTGGTCAGAAGGTTCCTTGAAGAGCTTGCCTGGAAGGTTAAGATAAGAGACTACGTCTCTAGATGGGACGATTTATTAAAGAACGTAAGGCCTAGTGAGAAAGGCTTCTCGATGATATCGGTAAGGGAAGATCGTGAGAGTCATTGACTCATCAGCTTTAGCCAAGTACTTTTCACGTGAAAAAGGATGGGAAAAGGTTAGAGAACTTCTCCTTGAAGGAGTTATAACTCTAGAACTAGCATTAAAGGAAGTTGCAAGCTCTCTCCTAAAGAAGGTTGCTAGAGGAGAGATGAGTCATGAAATAGTCCCAACTATAGTAAGAGAGTTAGTGGAGGAAAGCCCACTTCCACTAAAAGAGCAAGGGAGGTATGTAGCGAAGGCATTCGACATCGCCTTAAAGCATGGAATAACGATCTACGACGCGCTACTCATAGTTTTAGCGATGGAACTTGAAGCGGAGCTGATAACGAGCGATAAAAAACAAGCAAATGCAGCAAGCAACAGTGGCGTCAAGGTCATATACGTAGAGTAAGTAGTCTAGGTTAATGGTTGAGTAGTCGATTCTGAAAGCGAGGCACATCTTAAAGAAGCTACCATGAAAGTACTTTCTAAGCTCTCATATGAAGGTCTAGCACGTGCACCCTTAACTTCACGAAGCTAGATTAAGTCAAGCTACACAAAAGCTCTTTTCAACTGAAAGCCTACTCCTCAAAGTAGGATGAGAGGACATTTGGAGCAAACCTCATAGGTATGATTCTTGAATTTTCACTGAACCCGTCTTCTCGGTCTTAATCCATCTTTGCGGCCTGCGAAAGAGGACGAGCAGCATTGCGTAGAACGCTGCAAGGGCCTCAAAGTACCAGTAAAAGCACATGAATAGTACTCGAAGTATGTCAACGATTCTCCTCGGCCTTGTGGTGCACGCAAGGGTCATGCTAAAGATAGCGAGTGATATGCTTACCCCAATGGCTATTAGCCATATCAATAGCTGTAATACAAGCTCAGAATTGAGGGCTGTTAAGAAAATGGCTGGTACCATTAAGCAGTTAATCAAAGAGATTATGAGCATGAAGGGCCCCATGAGGGTAAGTTCAGCGTCAAGGCTTCTCCTATTTAACTTGACTATGAGCCCTCCATGTTTGAGAGCCACCTGAATAGTTCCTCCATACCACCTCGTCCTCTGCTTAAAGAGCACCCTCACATTTGATGGAGTCTCCTGCCAAGAGCATACATCAGTGGCATACCTTATCTTGTAACCATTTCTGATGAGCCTTACGGATAGCTCCATGTCCTCCGACAAGCAATTCTCATCAAAGCCATTCAACTTCATTAAGACGTCCCGCCTTATGAACTGACAGCTCCCCCTTAAATAGACGAACAAGCCTAAGCTGTCCCTTCCCCTCAAGTAAGCTTCGCACCAAATGATCTCTCCATACGAGGCTAGCTTAGTCAGCATGTTCTCATCAGCGTTTATGCTGAAGAGCCTACCTTGCACAGCAGCTACCGAAGAATCGCTAAAGTACGCAATGGCCCTCTTCAATGCATCAGGCTTGGGGACACTATCTGCATCGAAGAAAGCTACGATATCTCCCCTTACATGCTTAAGTGCGTAATTCAAGGCTGGAGGTTTTCCACTTGAAGTGGGCTTGTGAATAAGCTTAACTTGACCTGGAAGCTTCTTAACATACTCCTCACATATTTCGACAGTCCTATCTTTAGATCCATCTTCAACAATCACTATCTCCCTCTTTTCAGGTGGATAGTCGAGCTTCAATAGTGCTTCAAGAAGCCTACCCACAACCTTCTCTTCATCTTTCACTGGGACGATAATGGAGATAGTGGGCAGCTTATTAGTGTCGAGCAAAGACCCTCTAACATTCCCCTCTACGTTTCGATAACGCCTTAAATGGCTGACGCCAATGGCTAAGATGGGTAGTTGATAAAGGGTCCAGACATAAACAACTGAAAACATTACTAGAACTAGGGCATGAATGAAGCTCATGGACATCTACCTCAATCGCTCTAGATTCCTCACGCAAACTTCATGATCCGCTTAAGACCAGTACTCTTAAGAAGCTGGTCAAGACCTCTCAGCCCCAACTCTCGAAGCAAGCTTACGTCAATACAGTCTTATAATATGGTGACATGTAGCAGAGTATATAGAGTTAATGGTAAAGGTTATTAGGGAGCTTATTCATCAGAAGCTAGCTGATCGTCGAGTCGATGCACCTCAACTTAGCAATATCCTGTCAACTTAAGCAGTAGCTTCGTAGCACTAGGGCTTCAACCTATGTTCAGCACCTACGTCTCTTCGTCCTAATAGGGCTGTAAAGTTAAAGCGAATCTCAGCCACTTAGCTGTAAACGAGGGAAACCAGCTCTCCTTCAAGCATAGCAAAACTTCTCCAACTTCTCTCCTACTTTGAAGCATAGTGTAATGAGGACTTCAGGTGATGCTGATCAATAGATCTTCGGCTTCGCTTCACCCCACTTGGTCCATGGACCCTTAATCGAGCTGAAAATTGTCAGTAAAATAGTGTAAACTATCGGCACAGCGATAATGAATGGTAGGCCAATGTATCTGTCTAACAGCTCAGTAAACCATGAACCATACATCCAGTTGATTACCATTATCGGCACCACCTGCAATGCTATGAGCACTAGACCTGTCAGTATTGATGGGTAGTAGGGTCTCCTAAGCTTTTTAACTAAGAAGTCTAGGAGCACACCAAGCAGTGCCCCTAAGAACAACATGTTTATGATGGGACCTATAGGAGCAAGCCAAAGAAAAGCTCTTACCCCATCAATAGCCATCTTTACGACCTCAGAAGCACCCTCTTCAGATAAGCCAGACAATAGCAGCTGTTGATACATGAATTCGCGTACGAACTCTTCAATCGCATTAAGCTTGAAGAGCATCATAATTGATGAGAGAGCTCCAGCAATTACGCCAGCTAACAAGCTGTATAACACATACTTGCTTTCAACCAAGGCTTAAAACCTCGGATAAGAAACTCTTCTAAGAGATAAATAACCCTATTGAGTAGCCCACCAAGTCCATTAATTCTTTAAATCATTGAGCGTATTTTCCATTCATACCTATAATCAATCCTTCTTAATCAGCTATCATCCTTACATGGCATTGCTCAAGCAGAACCATCGCAGCCATCACAACCTACATAGCCCATAAAAAGCCTTAAATATCACCGAAGAATCTTAAAGATGACAATTACCAGAAGGGGCATTTAGAGTGGAGTTTGCCATAGAAACCATAGGCTTAACGAAAAGGTATGGCTCCTTAACAGCTGTGAACAAGCTTAACCTTAAAGTTAAAAGGAATACTATTCACGGTTTCCTAGGCCCTAATGGAGCTGGAAAGACCACAACAATAAAGATTTTAGTGGGCTTGCTGAGAGCTGATGAAGGCGTAGTCAAAGTTCTTGGACACGAAATATGTGGAGATATGCCGGAAGTACGCTTAAAAATCGGTTATATGCCTGAGCTGCCAAAGTTTCCAAAACATTTGAGGGGCTGGGAGCTTCTAGAC
Source organism: Candidatus Nezhaarchaeota archaeon WYZ-LMO8 (assembly GCA_004347965.1). Taxonomy (GTDB): domain Archaea; phylum Thermoproteota; class Methanomethylicia; order Nezhaarchaeales; family WYZ-LMO8; genus WYZ-LMO8. Next base: position 1,041 of record QNVF01000030.1, on the reverse strand, counting down.
ATTTATGCAAGGATGTATGGAATGACTGAGCAAGAGCGAAGAGAACAGATACCAAAGCTTTTAGATATGGTTGGACTTAAAGGCAGAGAAAAAGATTTCATTGGAAAATACAGTAAGGGGATGCAGCAAAGGCTAGGCATTGCACAAGCTTTGCTAAACGATCCAGAACTTGTAATCCTAGATGAACCAAGCCTTGGTTTGGACCCTGTCGGCATGGTTGAGGTTAGAGAATTGGTGAGAAATATAGCTAAGGAAGGTCGAACAATATTCCTTTCCTCACATTTATTGTTTGAGGTTGAACAGGTATGCACTCACGTTACAGTAATTCACAAAGGTGTCGCTCTAGCCTCGGATACTCTTCAAAATATTTACAGCATGTTTTCAGGAACCGCAGTACTACAAGTGGAACTTGCAGAGCCTTCAGATGCTGTTGTTGAAGCCTTGAAACGTTTCCCATTCATATCTAACGTAGAACAGGAGGAGAACAAGCTGACAATCGAGTTGAAAACACGTGATGACGTTAGACCACAAATCTCCCAAGAAATCATAAGATCTGGAGGAGTAATTGTTTCCATGAACCTAAAAAGTCGAACCCTCGAAGAAGTTTTCATGCAGCTCGTATCAAAATCTGGAGTTGAAAAGTAAAATGAAGGTGAAAGCGAGTAAGAACTGGAAAACTCGCTTTTGGGCTATTGTAAAATATGAGCTGCTTTGGAATATCCGAAAGAAGAAGTTCATAGGCGTGATGGTTCTCGCTTTTGCGCTCGCCACTCTGTCATTAGTCTTACCTGTCATTCTATCCAACATTGTTGGGCAGCAGCTTCAACGAAATCCTGACTATGTAGTCAATACAGGAGCAGGCATAGGCGGTTTAGGCATGTTCCTCTTCGCCGTTGCAATTGCTATGAACAGTATTTCAGGAGAATTTGAAAGCGGCACAATAGTTCCTTTGCTATCTAAACCAGTCTCACGAACAATGGTTTTCCTAGGAAAGCTTCTCGCTGCCTTCATAACCTTGTTCTCGGCTTACGCCATCCTAAT
>QNVF01000003.1 GCA_004347965.1 Candidatus Nezhaarchaeota archaeon WYZ-LMO8 | reverse complement strand
GGGTTTTAACCCGTATCTCAGGCTCATGACTACTGCGTGAGTTAGTAGTTGTTTCTTTGCGAATCTGGCTATCTTCCTGTTGGCTGTGGGTGAACTGGTGAATCTTCTCCGCTTGATCTTGTCAAGGTCTTCGAACACGACTACACTAGCACCGTGGTGGTATGCGTAGTTGAGTAGCTTTACTAGAGCTTGAAGCCTAACGACCCTAGCTTTGCTTCTCGGGTAAACAGGTGATGTTACCTCGGGGAACCAAGCTGTCCTCACATCCACTACTCTTCCGTACTTATCCACTATCACCATGTTTATCCTATCGCTGTTTAGGTCGAAGCCGGCTATCAGGTCCCCTTTGGCCTCACCCTTCCTGAAGTACTTTAGGTAGAGCTCTACGGGCACAGATAGGTGGAGGTAGATTCTACCATTTCTGAAGACGATTCTTACACCGTAGCTACACTTCCTCGATTTAGCAAGCTCTGATAGCTCCTTGACGAGCGGTACATAATTTTCTCCGAATCTTGCTCTGAAGCTGAGCCACGACTTGTCGTACGGATACCTGATCCTCACCTTGCTGGAGTCATCTAACCTCACGTTCCTGTTACCTTGCATGCGTGCTTCAACCTCCTCCTCAAAGCCCTGGGTGGCGATGGGAGCAATGCTCCAAGCCGCTCAAGGCTAGCTAGCTAGATGTGAGCCCCGTGCCGTTGGGCTCGACAGCCACCCATGAACCCACGCGGATATCCAAATCCGCGTGGACAAGGTGGAAGCCCCTGGATATGAAAGAACATGAACAAACAAGGATGAATATCCAAGGACAAACGGCAAATAAATCTTCGTCTAATCGCTTCCTTAATTCTTTGAAGCCTTTCTTTTAGCTATCTTTCTTAGACTTTCAATTCCATCACTTTCAATATCCTTGACTTCGAGATATCCGTTCTGGACAGCGCCATCAAATAGCTTAGCGCCTTCATCGCTTCTAACTATCACCGTTGACCAATCTCTTCCAGAGCCTATAGCTCCTACCGATACATCAGCGTACCACGACGTTAAGTCTCTGCACGTCTCACAGAAGCGATTGGCATAATCTTTTAAGTTCCTTATTGGGACACTTAGTACCTCAGCATCGCCCATGTAGACCCTGAATTTACCCTCCTTTATGTCAAACTTCGATACTTTAGCTATATCTATTCCATTTGATGTGAGAAACTGAGCAAGTTTTACATGTGGGAATGACTCCATGCAGAATAATCCTATTATGAAAGCTATCTTATCTCCAATTTTTCTTGCAGCTTTTGGCTGAACCTTAACATTTCGTGCTGCAGTAACTTGGCAAGGTACTCCAACCACACAAACCTTACTAAGATCGTAACCATATAAAGCATCCTTAAGAGCCACTAGGCTAGGGCAATTAGAATACTTGGTGCCTGCAGCCTCTAACACGTCATTTATGCTTAAAGCAACTTTTGGTACGGGCTTCCAGGCTTCTATGGTACTCTTGGATGCAACTATCCCACCATCAATTAAACCCTCTTCAAGAGCATATATGAGGAGGGTGGTGACCACGCCTCCATCCTGGGCTACTGACTTAACCTCACTAAGAACAGTTCTTGCACTAACAATTTTATTGTAGCTTCCTAAAATATCATCCTTCTTTTCAGAGCTCAATGAGGCTTTAAGGAGCTCTTCAGACGTGGCCGGGCTTCTTGGACATCCATAGTAGCACGCCTCGCACTGTCTACATGGACCAACACTTTTTGGCCCCTCATCAGTCATGGAAATGGCATGTACTTGACATGATGAAACGCACATACCACACTTAGTGCACAGGTCTTTGCTTACTACATCAAGAACCAGGTCATTAAAAGCTTTCAAGACTACAAAGTTTTCTTCGGCTTTCCTCAACGCTTCCATGAAGGATCACCTTACTATCATTTCATTTCTACTCCAAGATGCAAGCTCATACTCCTTACCACGCTTGATAGCCCCTCTTGGGCAGACGTCTTCACATTGATAGCAGAATATGCACTTAGCCAGGTCTACTTCAGGAGAAACTTTACCATAGACTGATCGCATGGTTATGGCAAATGCAGGGCATATCTTGGCGCAAAGACCACAACCTACACATCTATCTCTCATTAGCTCGTGCTTTCCACGATATGTCTTTGATAAGGGCAGTTTTTCAAACGGGTACTTTACAGTTGCTGGTTTCTTTAACAGGTTTGCCCATACCTCTCTTATTAAGGAAGGAAGCCTCACTTCTTAGACCTCCTTGCTAAGCTTAGTATGTCTATAATTCTTTTTTCTCCAGAATTTGTATCGATTAAAGCCGCTCTATCAGTACATGAGAAGCAAGGATCTATGCTAGCGAGTATAGCGGGAATATCAGCTATGTAGCATCCCTTGAGCATTTCACATACTGCTGGTATGTTCGCATACGTTGGTGTTCTAATTCTGTACCTAAAAGGCTTATCATCGTCCCTCTTTGTATAAACGTGATGTATGAGTTCCCCTCTAGGGGCTTCAATAACTGATACTCCCTCGGCACTTTGAGGGGCAGCCTCAGGAACGGGTACCCTAATGGGTCCTGAGGGCATCTTGTCGAGACACTCATTTATAACTTCCATTGATGCAAGGAGCTCGTCAAGCCTAACCATGAGCCTAGCCCATACATCGCCGTCGTTGTATATCACTGCACAGTATTTAACTTCATCGTATGCAGCATAAGGCTCGTCGACTCGGACATCTAACTCAAGTCCAGAACCTCTTGCTGTGGGTCCTACAGCTCCAAGGGCCAAAGCCTTGGCCCTACTCAGATACCCCACACCGGCACAACGAGCCCTTATAGTTGGATCGTCCATGAAGACTTTCTTATATTGCTTAACCCTCTTAGCTAGGGAACTGAGAACCCCCTTAATTTGGGTAACCTCAAAGTCGCCTATGTTTCTCCTAACACCACCTATGATGTTGTAGGCGGACATAACTCTATTGCCAGTTATCATTTCAATGAGGTCCATGATAACTTCTCTGTCCCTCCAAAACAGCATGAACAAGGTGTCAAATCCTATAAGCTCGCAAACAACCCCCAGTATCAGTAGGTGACTGTGTAATCTATTGAGCTCATGAACTATGGTACGAAGGTATTTAGATCTTCGAGGTACCTCAACGCCGAAGGCTTGCTCAATGGCCTGAGCAGCTGTCAATGTGTGAGCTACGTTACATATACCGCACACTCTCTCAACCAGGTATATGTCCTTGATGTAAGTCCTCTCAGACAATGCTTTTTCAATCCCTCTATGAACGTAACCCAATCTCGGTTCTACATCGACAACTATTTCACCATCAATTTTAAACACAAATCTCTCAGGTTCGTGGAGGGCTGGATGTATTGGTCCCACGATTAGATCAATGCTTGACACATTATCTCCTCCTTAAGGGATACATATTTTGAGGCCAATCCTCAGGTAAGAAGAGCCGCTCCAGTTTTGGATGTCCCTCAAAAATAACTCCAAGCATTTCATAGACCTCACGCTCGTAAAGCACTGTTGCTGGAGCTATATTCACTATGCTTTGAACTCTTAAATCGTCTTTAGAAAGTTTAGTTTTTACGATAACGCGAAGCCTTTGAGGTAAAAGCCATAGAAAGTACGTCAACTCTATGTAGTCTTCACCGAGATCAGCTCCACTTATCGTTGTTAAATGCATCTCGCCCCCGCTGATCTTATTAAGTGCTTCAATTGCCTTGAAGATTAAGGCCTTATCAACCAAGACCAACAAAGCCCTCTTTTCAGGCAAGTATCTAACGTCCAAGAGCCCTTCTTTAAGCTCATTCCCCAAAGAATCTATTACTTCAAGGTGGTCATTAACCACCTTTGCTCACCTTTTCTACGAGCTTGACAACTCCGTATATTATGGCATCAGGTCTTGGAGGACATCCAGGGACGTAGACATCAACAGGTATGACTTTATCAACCCCTCCTATTACACCATAACAATCCTGGAAGACCCCCCCACTTATTGCGCAGCTGCCTATTGCGATCACGAACTTAGGGTCAGGAGTTTGTTCGTACACCCTTCTTATCCTTTCAGCTGCTTGTCTCGTAACTGGTCCAGTGATAGCAATAACATCTGCATGCCTTGGAGATGGCTTAAGCAAGATACCAAAACGTTCAACGTCAAACCTAGGCGTTAGCGCTGCCAGAACTTCGATGTCACATGAATTGCAAGCTCCAGTGTTAATATGAAGTATCCAGGGAGATCTTAGTCGAGCCCATGCTGCGATTCTTTGGATTAACACTTCTCACACCTTAGAATCAACTGAGCAGGCTTAAGATGCTCTTAATCCTACCACTTCACTATCTCTAAATTTTTTATAAATTTTGGGGTAAATCTTAATAGCAAACTAAGAAGCTATCTAATGATGCTCGGTGGTGCATATTGTCAGTCGAAGAACTAGTAAGGACATTAATCATCGCGATAACGCCAATATTCTGTGTCGCCGTTGCTCTCTACACTGTAAGAATAATAAAGGGACCAACACCTTCTGATATGGCTTTAGCCATCGATTGCTTAACTTATGATGTCTGCTTCTTCATGGCCCTTTTAGCCGTGTATTTTAAAGCACCCTTCTTAATAGTGTGTTCCATCTGTCTTGCCCTCTGGACCTATATTTTCAGCGTATACTTGGCAAAGTACCTTGAAAGAAGAGAGCTAGGTGAGTAGCGTGTGGGAAGTGGTAAACCAATTATTCTTATACATAGGAATGGCTCTAATAGTCGTAGGGGCGTTATGCGACTTAATTGGAGCGCTAGGCTTACTAAGGTTTCCAAACTTCTTTGTACGCATCCACGCTGCTACTGTTGGAGTAATTGGTGGAGCTGTGTACCCACTTTTTGGTCTCACACTCATAGCTTTTGCTTGTGATTTTTTGGGGTATTGGAGATGGTTGTTTGCTTCAGGCTCGTTCATCACAGCCATAATAATAATGTTCACAGCTCCAGCAGGCTCTCACGCACTAGCTAGAGGCTCTCATCGAGGTAGGGTTCCGGTTGAGCCTAAAGTGTGCGACTTTCTTGAAGAGGATAAGGGGAGGAGTTAATGTCGCTCTTTGCAGCATCACTCATAACCTTTACTCTCACGATAGGAGCTCTCTTTACCTACCTTGCTATTAAGAGTAGAGATTTGCTCAAGGCTACGATCTTCTCAGCAGCTCAATCTGCAACCTATGCCTTGATTTTCTTCCTCCTCATGGCCCCCGACATAGTCTTAGCGTACATAGCTGTGGCCATAGGGATTTACACGGTGATACTTCTTTACATCATAAGTAAGACGGAGAGATACGAGGAGGTTGAATCGTGATGAAGACGAAAGATGTGGTAATAGGGATTACGACAGCCATCCTCCTACTTGTAATTGCTATAGCGATAATTCTTGGAGGCACTGGTTGGACTCCCCTTACTGAAATACGCTTATTAGCTAAGTTCTACCTTGAAAACTGTTTTAATTTATTTGACAAAAACTATTGGGCAGCTAGCCCTGAAGCCGTAAGTGCTATGTTGTGGGATTATAGAGGAATAGATACCTATTACGAGACCGCGGTCTTCTTTCTTGCGGTCATAAGTGGTGTAGCTCTCTTCAGGATAGCCGAGGTGAAGGTTGGTGCCATAAGTAGTATGCGAAGAGAGCTTGGCCTATCGATAATAGTCAAGACCGTGACGAGAATCGCCTTCCCCCTGATAATCACTGTCTCTGCATCAGTAGCTCTTCACGGGCATTTAACTCCTGGAGGTGGTTTCCAATCAGGCTCAATGATGGCTGTTGCCTTCTTAACAGCAATAGCTGCCTTCTCAAGATACTTTATAGAGGAAAATCTCAAGTTGACTAAGGACAACTTCTTGACTTTAAGGAGTGTGGGGCTAATAACCATAGCCATATTAGCGTTAGCACCAATATTAGCCGGATCTATTGCCCTAATGCAGAATCAAGCAAAACCATGGTCTTCCACTCCTTCATTCCCGGAAGCTCTCGGCATCTTGTGGACAGCAGGCTCCATATTCTACTACAATTTAGCTGAGTTCTTGACCGTAGGAGCAGGTTTCACACTTCTCTTCCTTTTAATCTCGATCCCGGAAGAGGAGTTTAGGAGGATCTTGAGGTTATGAACTTTGAAATCTTCCTCCAGCTTTACGGCTACTTAGCCCTCATGGTGATAATGGTAATTTCGCTCTACGGCATAGTTAGAGGGGCATCGCTAATTAAGAAGTTAATAGCTTTAACGATATTTGGAGACACTGCTAATGCACTAATAATATTCCTTGGCTTTAAGTTTGGAGAGATATATCCACCAGTCCTACCGACTTTAAAACCAACACTTGAAGACATTGCCTGGTTCGTCTCTACGGCTGTTGATCCAGTTCCTCAATGTCTCGTGATAACAGCTGTGGTCATAAACATGGCTATAACCATGTTTCTAGCTTTTTTAGTGATCCAAATTTATAGGCTCTACGGCACCACAATGGTCAAGAAGATAGCTAAGCTCAAAGGGTGAGTTAATGTCGAGAATTCTAAGCTTTCTAGCTACCTTTCTTCTTTTGTTCGTCGTGTTTATAATAGCATCAGCTTCCATATCGCCTATGGACATAGTTCTGGGTCTAATAACGTCAGTAATTGTAGCAGCCTTTTCTTCAACGCTTTTAATAAAGGAAGCACCCACGAAAGTCTTTAACGTAATAAGATGGGCTTGGGCTATAGCATACTTCTTCTACTACTTTCTAATAATCGAACCTAAATGTCACTGGGACGTTGTGAAGAGGATCCTTCACCCAAAGATGCCAATTAAGCCAGGTATAGTGAGAGTACCTTATGATGTGAAGAGCGATTACACGATAACAGCAGTCGCGTGCTCAATAACTAACACCCCTGGAACTGTTGTAGTCGACGTAGATGAGGAAGGAAAGAAGTACTACGTGCATTGGATAGACGTTAAGGCAACTGATCCCAAAGTTTGCCATGAAATGATATCCAAGACCTTTGAGAAATACTTGAGGAGGGTTTTCGATTGACTTGGACTAATTACATTGCAGGTCTCGCAGCACTTCAACCATTCTTAGCTATCTTCGCAGCTTTTGCGCTGCCCCTCATAAGCTTACTTGCAAAGAGGAGACAGATATGGGAATGCTTTACGTTAACAATTCTTTTAATAAACTTTGCCCTATCGTTGATAGTCTTCTACTACATGTATAATTTTTCATGCAAACCCCTACTCTACGCTTTCGGTTCATGGCCCCCGCCGATAGGCATAGTTTACACAATAGATCGTGGAGCATCCTTAATTGGTCTCCTCATCAACGGTCTCGTCCTCACAGCTATGATATTCAGCATACGCTACATGGAACATGAAGGCGGTACTCAATGGTATTACACGCTTATGTTGGGTTTTGAAGCAGGCATGCTTGGTTGCGTTTACACTGGAGATATCTTCAATCTATTTGTAATGCTCGAGGTTATGTCTATCAGTGCCTATGGTTTAGTAGCGTTCCGTCGCGAAACTCACGAAGCTGTTGAAGCCGCCATAAAGTATGCCATTGTTGGCAGTGTCGCAACAACTATATATTTCATAGCCGTAATCTTCGCCTACGGATCCTTCGGCACATTAAACATGGCTGATCTAGCATTAAAGCTTAAAGACTCAACGCTCCCAATAACTGGTCCACCAATTGGCGACATACTCATAGGCTCAACAGTATTCTTAACACTAGCATTTTGGGCTCTCAGTTTAAAAGCTGCTATAGCACCTAATCACTTCTGGCTTCCGGATGCGCATCCAGCAGCGCCATCACCGATATCAGCGCTGCTATCAGGAATCATGGTTAAAGTAGCTATATTTGCATTGATGAGATATATGCTAACGATATTCAAGGGAACTATACCAACATTTCCAGTCGTAGAGCTCCTTAATTATACTCTCATAACCATGGGGGTTCTATCAACAATCCTCGGATCAACACTTATGCTTGTACAGAGAGACATAAAGAGACTAATAGCTTATGGAACCATACTGAATATAGGGTACATAGCCATGGGAGTAGGGCTTGCCAACCTTAGCGGGCTAGTAGCATCCTTATTCCACATAGTAAACCATGCAATAGGCAAAGCACTTCTATTCATGGCAGCCGGGGCCTACATACACGTTACGGGTTCGAGGGACCTAGATGAATTGACTGGAGTGGGTAGGAGAATGCCATTTACAACCGCAGCTTATCTAGTAGGAGCTTTAGCGCTTGCAGGTGCACCTCCACTTAGTTGCTTCATGAGCAAGCTCCTCCTATTCAAAGCTTACTTGGAGTCTGGCTGGCTAGCCCCCTTGGTTGTAGTTATAGTGTTGACAAGTGTTTTTGCTCTAATGGGTTACTTGAAGGTTTTCTACCATGTATACGCCAAACAACCTACGAGAGATATATCGTCTGTTAAAGAAGCGCCTACATTAATGGTCGTACCGCTCTTGGTTTTAGCATCGCTATGCATAGTCTTAGGTATAGCAGCACCCATAATCGTCGATAACGTGATTGTGCCGGGGGCTCTATCACTACTTAACACCCAAGACTATGTTTTAGCAGCACAAGAAGCAGCTAAATTGATTATGGAAGGTGGATAAGGTGGTTTCCCTCCTCTTAGCAGTATTAGAGGTCTCTCTTGCTATAGCGGTAACTGTATTGATATTGCTGGCTGCGTACGCTTTCTCAATAAAGTTTACGAGGTCCATGACACAAAAATCGAATGAGAAACGAAAACCATTCGCATGTGGAGAATCCATATCTTCACTTAAGACTGGTCTGCCTGATGCGGGTTTGTACACCGCAGTTTGGAGATTGGTCTTCAAATCGCTTTATAATACATTGAGGGATAGGCTACATACAGGTATTCTAAGTGACTGGCTCATGTGGATGCTCATATTTATGGTCGTCATTGTCGTGGTATCAATGATGGTGGTGTCTCTTTAATGCCCTATGAATTGCTATTTGAGACGATAGTTTATCCGGGCGTGATCTTCCTATGCCTAGTTATATGGCTAACTCAATGGTATCATAGGAAAGTCTATGCACGCATGCAAAGCAGGATAGGCCCCTTACATACTGGCCCCTTTGGGATCCTCCAACCCATAGCGGACTACCTCAAGCTTTTCTTCAAGGAAGATGTCTCAATCGAAGGCTCTCATCCACGGCTAGCGTTAACCTTAATCTCAATAGCCATTGGCTCATTAGTCGCTCTAACCCTTATGCTGCCCATAACGCCATTTCGACCAATAGTAGCTGAGTACGATGTAATGCTAGCTATGTACTTACTCGTCTGGCCAACGATAGCAATAGCACTAATAGGTATGCTAACGCCAAACCCATTCAGTGCTGTGGGTGCGTCAAGAATTTTCAGCATGACCCTAGCCTACGAAGTTACGTTCGTTGCCTCCATCTTAACACCGATAATTCTCTCAACTGCAATAGGAGCATCAAACTACTCACTCTATCACTCTTGTCTCAACGCCTGGAGACTTTGGTTTAACCCTTACACCATAATACCAATGACTCTCGCCTTAATAGCGGCTCTCATATCATTACAATGCAAGCTTCTATCAAAGCCTTTTGACATACCTGAAGCTGAGACGGAGATAGTGGCTGGCCCCTTCACTGAGTACTCAGGCTTCAAATTGGCTCTGATCATCGGACTTCACGACTTAGAGATGGTTGTCGGCTCATTACTGATAACCATGTTATTCTTTGGAGGCTTTACGCCCTTTGCATGGTTGCCCTGGTACCTAGCAATGATGATAACGGTAATTGAATACGTAGTGATAGTTACAATACTAACGTGGATCAAAGCTATGACCGCAAGGCTGAGGATAGATCAAGCCCTCGTAATATTCTGGAAGTACATTCTCCCAATGGCTGCAATAGCTCTATTGACATCCATCGTAATAACTTACTTAGTTGCTTAATACCTCAAGTGAACTAATACTTTCCCTAAAATAAAAATGAATAGTTGCCAAGAATTGAGTAACTTAACCTTCTAAGAGAGATAGAAGGTTAATTCAGCTCTAAAAGTAAGCTAATTCAAAGAGCTCATTAGCAGATCTAGGGATGAAAGGGCTAGAGCCTTACCATTATTTATAATTTAATCAATGTTATTCTTTGAATATTTATAAATTATAACAAATCAATTTATTAAAGATAAAATCGAATACTTATGGTGAGCGTGAATGAGTAGGAAGGTTCTAAGAAGGATAGTTAGAATCGACCCTGAGAAGTGTGATGGTTGTGGTGCCTGCATACCAGCTTGTCCTGAGGGAGCTCTCCAAATAATTAATGGAAAGGCAACCCTAGTGAAGGAGTCTCTATGTGATGGTTTAGGGGCGTGCATTAAAGAATGCCCTAAAGGGGCCATAACCATTGAGGAGCGTGAGACTGAACCTTTTGAGACAAGCAATGAACATGCTATTCGCCATGAGATTACTCAAGTGGAAATTCAAGCTTCTAAGGACCTAAGGATAGTGAACTGGCCAGTAAAGCTTGAGTTGATTAATCCGCGAGCACCATTTATAAGCAACCATGAGCTTGTCGTTGCTGCTGACTGCGCCCCCTTCGTGTACAAAAACTTCGTTCCACACTTTAGCGGCAAGGTCGTTGTATCAGGTTGCCCAATATTTGGAGATAAGAGTCTTTACAGGGACAAGCTCATGGGGATTATAAAGCACAACAATGTGCTGTCAATTAAGGTCGTGAGAATGGAGGTCCCATGCTGTTCTAACCTGGCTAAAATAACTTATGAAGCGCTCGAAAGATCTGGGAAGAAGCTAAATATTGAAGAACTAATAGTGACAATAGATGGTAGGATAAGGGCCAATTAGCTATGTTGTGTGGTGTTTAGCTCATGGCACTGAAATACTGTCCAGGAGCAAGAAGCCTTGTTGAACCTCAAATAATAGTCGCTTACTGTCCAGTTTGTGGGGCTGAAGTAGAGTTCTTCGAATACGAAGTTGAGAGGAAATGTCCCGAGTGTGGTAGAACAGTAAGAAGAGAGGCATCGGAGTCATGTATTATGTGGTGTAAATCAGCAGCTGAGTGCATAGCTAACCTAAGAAGATTAGGGGCACTTCCTCCTGAAAGGGCTGACGAACTAGAGAGGATGTTGAAAGAGAAATCAAAGCAGAAAAACTAATAGTCCTTTATCGCAGATTTCCTTAAATAAATTAGAGACATCTCCAGCTAGCAATTTAACGTATTCACCCTTCTTTTTAAATGTAGTTAAATTCGATGTAGGAGCTCAAAATCTTTAATAGATGCATAATACAAGACTATTTTTGAAAAAAGACCTAAGTTGTGAGGAGAGGTTAATGCCTAAAGTAAGAGTTGGGGACGTAAATATCTATTATGAAATCAAGGGCGAAGGGAATCCCTTGGTCATGATAATGGGTTTAGCGGGAAACTTAGATTGGTGGGATCCAAAGATGATTTCAGAGTTCTCAAAGCACTTTAAGCTTATACTGTTCGACAATAGGGGTGCTGGACGTAGTGATATGGGTCAAAAACCGTTTTCGATTAAACTCTTTGCTGATGACACTGTAGGGTTAATGGATGCACTAGGCATTTCAAAGGCCAACGTCTTGGGTTTCTCGATGGGTGGAATGATAGCTCAAGAGCTAGTGTTAAACTACCCTGAAAGAGTTGAGAAGCTAGTTCTATGCTCAACGTTCTGTGGTGCTAGGCGAGGGGTGCTTCCACCTCCACAACCAGTACCTCTTGATGATTTAGCGGAAAATCCTAGGAAGGTCATGGAGTTTATGGCTAAAACAATCTTTACTGAAGAATTCATCAATAACAACCCTCAAGCATTTGAGGACATGATACAACGAATGCTCAAAGCTCCGATCACGAAGGAAGCTTTCATACAGCAGTTTTACGCCATAATGCAGTTTGACACGCACGATAGATTACCACAAATAAAGGTACCCACATTGATAGTACATGGGAAGAAGGACATCCTCCTACCAGTAGAAAATGCTACGATACTAGCCAGCACGATACCAAACGCTAAGCTAATAATCCTTGAGAAATCAGGACATGGACTAGCAGAGGAGATTGACAAAGCAATTGCGGCAATAATTGACTTCTTACGTGGAGGTTGACGTTTAAGCATGCAACCTCATAAACCTCTTTATTTAACATCGCATAAACCTCTAAAATTATTCCTAGTATAAAATGGTGACGAGATAGCCTTGCTACTTAAGAAGTAACTTCAGTAAATGATGCTATCCTAGTTTAAGATTTTTGGTAGTAAAAATGAAAGAGTCTTAATACTAGGAAGATTGTTGACTCTTCAGCATCTCTTTCAAATCACTCTCTGGGTTCGAGACGACCTTTAGCTCATATCGTTCTTTCAACGTTTTGAGAATATCCTCATTAATCCATGCTGGAAGTCTAGGAGCCAAGTATATGTTTTTCACGTTTAAGTATAGTAGGCTTAAAAGAATACTTACCGCCTTTTGCTCACACCAGCTTAATACCATGGTTAATGGTAGTTCTTGAACCTCCAAGTCTAAGAGCTTAGCTAATTCTGGAAGCAAGTCTATAGCTACTATGGCATCGTTGCACTGCCCAAGATCCATTAATCTCGGCAAACCATCCACAGTGCCCAAGTCTAAATCGTTTATTCTATACTTACCGCAAGCAAGAGTGAGGATTATCGTGTCTCTAGGGAGCTTCAAAGCTAACTCTCTAAAGTACTCCATTTCTCGAAGCGGTGAATCGCAACCGCCTATGAGGAATATGCGCCTTATCTTGCCCTCATTCACTAACTCCTTGATCTTCTTAGCTTGGCTTAATATAGCTGACCTGGAGAACCCAGTCCACAAAACTATTTTGCCCTCTTCTTCCTGAACCTCTGGAAGCTCCTCAGCCTTCTTAATGACCTCCGTGTAGTCGTAGTTGCTTATGTGCTTAACACCTGGTAATCTAACTGGTCCAGTCGTGAACATCCTGTTCCTATAAGCTTCAATCGGTATTAGTGCGCAGTTTGTAGTTGCTAATATGGTCATTGGGTACTTGGCAAACAATTGTCTTTGATCGTACCACGCCTTACCTAGGTTACCGGCTAAGTGATCATACTTCCTAAGCTTAGGATATCCATGTGCTGGCAACATCTCGGAGTGAGTGTAAACCTTTATTCCAGTACCTTCGGTTTGCTTTAATAGCTCATCTAAGGCCTTCAAGCTGTGACCAGTAACTATGATTCCACGACCCTTAACAGCACTAGTCCTAACGAGTGTTGGCTCAGGTTCGCCGTAGGTTTCTATGTGAGCTTTCTTCAGCAATCTCATAGCCTTTATATTGACTTCCCCGATCTTCAAACAGTACTCAAAAAGCTCCTTCTCATTGAAGTTCACATTAGTTAAAGTGGTGAAGACTGCTTCCTCCAAAATGGAGTTGACTTCTGGATCTGAGTAGCCAAGCTCTCTAGCATGGTAGAGATAGGCTGAGACCCCTTTAACACCAAATATCAAGAAGTCTTGAAGACGAGCGACCGTAGGGTTCTTACCGCAGATACCCATCACCGTGCAGCCTTGACCTTTAGCGGTTTGAACGCACTGATAACAGAACATCTTGAATTGTTGCTCGCTCATGGAAAAACACTAAGTATAAGTGCGGCTTTAATTATTTAAAAACATTTTCACCATAATTTATAAGTTAAAAATGCTTAGAAATTTATTAATGATTAGATCTAAACATCGACCGACGATGTCCTAGAGCTGGACAGCCTGCACACGAACCATCCTTAAAGCTGGGGCACTCACGACAAATAATCGCACTTCCACATGGGGGTCTATCTTCAGGCCTCTCGTAAATTTTGATCGGCACTATGAGTCCTCTAACAGCTGATATGACTATGTTGAACTCTACATCCCTTACATCTTCATCGATTCTTAGGTGATTGTTGACTATCGCTTCGAGAGTTGATATGTCTTCAGCCATGAATAAGAGACATAAATTGTTCTTTCCTGTAGTCACGAAGCCATTTAAGAAGTAGGGGCAGTTGGCAAACTTGCTTAGAATCTTATTGACGTTGACAGTCGATATGTCAACCTTAGCAACATGGAAGCCTATTTTTAATGGATTTATACCGAACTTATGTTCTAAAGCTCCTAACTGCTTGAGTCTCTTAATTCTCATAGCTACAGCTGGTTGAGATATACCAAGCTTCTTTGCTACCTCTTCTTGAGATAGCTCAGGATTCTCAGAGTAAAGCGATATAATTCTGAGGTCTTTACTATCGAGTTTCAATGGGAACTTTAGAGCTAAGGCTGTCATTTTTTCTCCGCTTATAAACCAAATAATAGCATACGAAAAAAGCTTATCATCTACAATAGCCATGTTTTATTAAAAATAATTTACAAGATGTTTTGCAGTATGTGAAACGATCTAGCGCATAAATTTAGAGTTGTGTAAGGCTCTAGAACTATGTGACCTCCATTTTAGAAGAACATAAACTCCTCAACATAGACCTACAGGGTTACTCTATCTCATCCACAAAGACCTTAAAGCTACAGCCTTCACGAGCATAATGCAGCGTATTCTATAGCACATAACGTTAACTCATTCAAATTTCTCTTAGGAGGGTTACTACGATGCCTGAACCTTATTAATCTGTAAATTTCGAGTTTTTTAAACCCCTCTTTCGCTTGTTAAAGTCTCTGTGCTCACTTACCTCAAATACTTAGCACGTTTACGTCGTTTAAAGAAGTACCCTTAAATATCCTTTCATGCTTTCAGGTTAACGTGATGGCGAATAAGAGATGAGTAGTAGAAGAATCTTAATTGTGTTCGTGCTGCTAGGACTTACCTCTCTGTCTGCTGACATGGTTTATGAGGGGGCTAGGTCTGCTAGTGGAGCTTACCTAGAGTTTTTGGGTGCTCCACCTATTGCCTCAGCTATAATCGGTGTGGGGGAGCTCATAGGATATTTCTTTAGAATTGTAAGTGGCGTGCTAGCATCATACCTTGGCTCCTCTTACGTTTTTTGGGGCTTCGTGGCGTCTGGTTATGCCATGAACGTCATGGTTCTACCATTTCTCGCTTTTGCAGGCTCCTGGTGGATTGCAACATCACTTTACCTTTTGGAGAGAGTTGGAAAGGGCTTAAGGACTCCTGTAAGAGATGTGATTTTAGCTGAAGTTACAGAGGATGTTGGTAGGGGGAAAGGCTTCGGACTCCATGAGGTTATGGATCAAGTTGGTGCTTTAGTGGGACCGCTCCTCTTCGCATACATACTTATACGCTATGATTATCCTAGCGCCTTCCTAACGCTCTTAATCCCAGGAGCATTGACTATGATGTTCATATTTACAGCGTGGTCTCTATATCCAAAGATTAAAAGCGTTGAGTTCTCACGTAGAAAGACCTCGTTTAGAGGTCTAGGCAAGAAGTTTTGGTTATACACATTATCAATGAGCTTACAGTCTTTAGGGTTTGTGCACTGGGCTATAGCATCCTATTTTCTAAAAGATTGGGGGGTTTTGGGGGATGCTGAGATAGCAATACTATACGCAATTGCAATGGGTGTAGACGCCATCATAGCCTTCCCGATAGGTCACCTCTATGATGTGATAAAGTTTAAGAGTCTCTACATAGCGCCCATAGTAACATTGATGATAACAATACTATTAACCACAAGGATCACGACACTAGCATATGTAATGGCAGTTCTCTGGGGCATCACCATGGGTGTTTCGGAGACGATCATGAGAGCATCCATAGCAGATATTGTTGATAAAGGTAAGTTAGCAATAGCTTATGGAACCTTTGGAATGATTTATGGGTCTTCATGGAGTATCGGAGGCTTCATGATGACCTTCATGTTACAACTATCAGCACCAATAGTGATAGGTTATGTAGCTTTAACGCAAGCATCATCACTTCTAGTACTCTTTCTTTTGACAACGCAATCTAGTCTAAAGAAGTGTATCAATAACTTCTTCAACATGGAAACTACTTTCTCTAACTAATTTAGGAACTCTTATGTGTTCACCATAACTCTCCTCGACATGCTCTTGCGGTTGACCTCTTAGACATAACAAAGGAGTTGTTATAATTTAAGGAACTTGATTAAATCGTGGTGGGCCGGCCCGGATTTGAACCGGGGACCACTACCTCGTAAGGGTAGCGTTCTAGCCAGGCTAAACTACCGGCCCTCCACATTCTCCTTACATCAATACTAGAGACTTTTATGCTTTAATGTGGTTAGAGGTAATGTGAAACTCTTTCTATATCTTTCTTAAGTATTCTTCTGACTGCGTATATCATGGCGTTCAGGTACAGGATAGCCCATTCACTAGCATCTTCAGCTGGTATCCCGAACTCTACAGCTTTCCTAGAGAACAGTACTTCAATAGTATCTTCAAACTCTGGAGAGTATTTCTGCATGCAGTAGACTATGTGGAAGCCTGGAAGGGGGGTTACAGCTATAGCCCACAAGGTTGCATCGTCGATCTTAAAGTCAACAACTAGACCGCCAACAGCCATTGCCACTACCTTAACTTCTTCTTGAGTTAAGTCCTTTAAAACCTTGGTTCTCAGTTGAACAGCGTTTTTGAGGAACCTGTCGTGGGCATATCCACCTTCAAACTCCCTTATGCTTACCAGATCCTTCTTCTCGAACATTACGGTCCCCAATCCGCTTAAAGCACCTCACCTAATATATGCTTCGATGCGCATGATAAAAGAATCGGCGGATAATTGGTTGATGTGGCGTATGGAACTTAAACTGATAGTAGAGAGTCTAGGAGAATGCTCAACCTCATTGTATTAAAACGGTTGGGAGTCGTAATTATAACGTGCTAAGAGAACGTCAAGGTTAGACTTTAAGCAGCTAGATTACTTCGGTCAACACATTACTGAAATAGTACGAGCGATATACGGTAGAACGTCAGATAACATCCACGAGAGCTAGTAAAGAATTCATCCGAAATCATTACGTAATTTTGTCTAGCGACTTGAAGAACTTAAGGTTATGATCTTTAACTTAATTAGCTGGGGGTCTTTCAAGCGCCAATTAACGTTTGCTTAAGAAGCTTTCGTACATGTGAGACAGAGGGTAAACTTAAAAACACTTGACATCACACTACTTCTTAACCACATTGTTGGAGGTTTAAGTAATGGTTGAAAAAGGTCCATTAAAGATATCTGCTAAGGAGTTAGCAAGCGGGCTTGTAAGTGCCAAGGACATCGAGGTACTTATAGGAAGAATAGCGATGGAGGAGGAATGGGAGCTCCTTGGACCAACACCGTTTCCACACATATCAACGTTAAGGTCTTGGGACCACATGCTGTTAAGTAGGTATAAGCCTTTCTATGCTCCGTTCTGCGACTACTGTTGTCTCTGCACCTACGGTAAGTGTGATCTATCTAAGGGTAGGCTAGGTGCGTGCGGGATTAACATGAAGGCTCAGACTGCTAGAATCGTTTTAATAGCATGTTGCATAGGAGCATCAACTCATTTAGCCCATGCAAGGCATATGGTGGACCACTTAATCGAGAAGTTCGGAGAAGATTATCCAATAAACTTAGGTCAAGAGATAGCAATTGAGATGCCTCATGCAAGATTGATAACAGGGATAAAACCGAAGACCCTAGGTGATTTAGCTTACTTACTCAATTATTGTGAAAAGGAAGTAACACAATGTTTAAGTGCTTCTCATACCGGCCAAGAAGGTAATTACCTAGACTTCGAGTCCAAGGCCTTGCACGTCAGCATGATCGACCACTTGGCGATGGAGATAGCTGATGTAGCTCAAATCGTGACATTCAACTTTCCGAAGGGGGATCCCAATGCACCGCTAACTTGGGTTGGATTAGGCGTCTTAGATCTAAGTAAGCCTGTGGTCATCTGTATAGGTCACAACGTCTCAGCTGGAATTGAGGTCATCGACTACTTAGAAAAATCGGGTCTCGGCGGGCCAGGGGAGACGGTTGAGGTTGCAGGACTCTGCTGTACAGCACATGATATAGTGAGATATAGGGATCAAGCTAAGATCATCGGTCCAATATCTGATCAATTGAGGATAATAAGGTCGGGAGCAGCAGATGTAATAATGACCGACGAGCAATGCATTAGGACTAACGTAGTTTACGAGGCTCAGCGAGTGAAGACACCTGTTGTAGCAGTCTCTGATAAGGCCTCCTACGGACTACCGGATGTAAGTGAATTACCTGTAGAGAAGATCGTAGAGATGCTTGTCAGTGGCTCAGTACCTGGCGTATTTCTTCCAGACCTTGAGAAAGCTGGTGCAGTCACGGCTATAACTGCCATAAGGATGGCACCCATAAGGCAAAAGTTCAAGATAATACCGGATCCATCTCAAATACAGGCTCAAGCATCAGGATGCACCTTCTGCGGTACTTGTAGAAGAAATTGTCCAATAGACCTACCCATAGACCAAGCAGTCTTCAACGCTAAGAAGGGAGACTTCGAGCTGCTCTCAATGCTTCACGATCTCTGTCTTGGGTGCGCTAGATGTGAACAAGTTTGTCCAAGGAAGATACCAGCTCTATCATTGATTGAAGCAGCCTTCCAACATAAGATTAAGACCGAGAAATACAGGATAAGGGTTGGGAGAGGCCCCATTCTTGACACAGAGATTAGAGAAGTAGGTTCACCAATAGTTTTAGGTGAAATACCAGGTGTTGTAGCCTACGTTGGATGCGCAAACTTCCCTAATGGTGCAAAAGAAGTTGGAATTATGGCGAGAGAGTTCGCTAGGAGAGGCTACATAGTAACTCTTTCAGGCTGCTCGGCAATGGTTGCTTCTTACGTGAGGAATGAAGAGGGTAAGACGATATACGAGGAGTTCCCAGGCACCTTTGATAGAGGAGGAGTAGTGAACGTCGGTTCTTGCGTAGCAAATGCTCACATAACCGGTGCAGCAATAAAGATAGCCAACATATTCGCTAAAAGACCTTTGAGAGCTAACTACGAGGAGATAGCGGACTACATACTTAATAGAGTTGGAGCAGTAGGAGTTGCATGGGGCGCCTACTCGCAGAAGGCTGCTTCAATTGCCACAGGCTGTAATAGACTAGGTATTCCAGTCATAGTTGGTCCTCAAGGTTCGAAGTATAGGAGGATGTACTTGGGTAGAGCTGAAGATAAAGAGTCGTTCACAGTATATGACGCTAGAACGGGGGAGAGAGTTTGGATAGGTCCGGCTCCGGAGCACTTGATCATAGCCCTTGAAACCATGGAAGAGTGTATGGTATGGACAGCTAAGCTATGCATAAGGCCGAACGATACGACTAAAGGTAGGATGATTAAACTTACCCACTACGTTGATCTCTACAAGAGGATCTATGGAAAGCTACCACCAGACTTACACCACTTCGTGAGGACTGAAGCAGACATACCCATCACGTTCAAGGAAGAAATAATGCGTTACCTCAAAGAAGTAGGCTGGGAGCCTTGGGAGAAACCGTCAATAGATCCAACGCTGTTAAAGAGGTTAATTAGAGCTCAAGCCTAAAGGTGAAGCTCATGGCTATGACCGTCAAGCCTTGGCAGTGGGGGAACGTTCCAGGTCATGAAATGGCTACACCAGTAAAAGGCGACGTAGTCGCTAAGCTAGTAAAAGCAGCCAAACGACCCTTGCTGATAGTTGGCGGGGCTTCTCTCAAGGAAAAGTTAGGTGGCAAACTGCTAATAGACTTCGCTGCTGAACTCGCAAAGGCTGGGATACCGACAGTGGCCACAGCGCATGTATACAAGGCACTGAAGGATAGAGGCGTGGAGCCAGCAGCCATAATGACTGTGGCTGACGTAACGAATAGGTTACAGGATCCAAATTGGAGCGTTGATGGCAAGGGACCCCACGACCTAGTAATTTACATGGGAGTTTCTTATCAACTACAATCACAGATGCTCTCAACACTAAAGCACTTTGCCACACATCTAAGAACGCTATCACTTGATAGATACTTCCATCCCAATGCAACCTATTCAATGCCCAACTTAAAGGAGGATGAATGGGAACAAGCTTTAAATAACGTAATTGCGCTTCTGAAAAGCTAGGCTCTTTAAGGTGATTTAGCATGTCGTTTGAAGGTTTCCCAGTTGAAGTGAGCCCCATATACGAAGGTGAGCGAATTAGAAAAGAGGACATGTACGTTGAATTTGGCGGTACAGCAGTTCCTCATAAGTTTGAGCTAGTGCTTGCAGCTTTAATGGGTGAGGTAGAGGATGGAGCTGTTAAGGTAATAGGTCCTGATCTAACGGAGCTTAAAGAGGGAGGAAGCTATCCACTTGGCATACTAATAAAGGTCGCAGGTGCTAAGATAGAGAAGGACCTTGAACCGGTCATCGAAAGAAGGATACACCTCTACACGAACTACATAGAAGGAGTCATGCACCTTA
Organism: Candidatus Nezhaarchaeota archaeon WYZ-LMO8; assembly: GCA_004347965.1. GTDB lineage: Archaea > Thermoproteota > Methanomethylicia > Nezhaarchaeales > WYZ-LMO8 > WYZ-LMO8. The sequence goes on along the minus strand of QNVF01000003.1, from coordinate 28,825 downwards.
ACCAGAGGTACGACATATGGATAAGGATAAGCAAGAAGTCCTTCAAGAAGGGCTTGACAAGCTTAAAGTGGTGGGGTCTAGCTTTAATTAAGCTCTTCAAAGCCGAGCTACCCTTCATAGAGAAGATGGAGGTCTCCTTCATAACTGACCCGGAGAAGGTCAAGGAGTGGTATCAGAAGGCTTTAGAGATTTACAATGCAAGAGATGCTAGGGCACGAGCGATAAGAGACGAGGACGTCGATACGTTCTATGGCTGCGTGCTTTGCCAATCATTTGCACCACAGCACGTTTGCGTTATCGCTCCTAACAGAGTTTCGCTCTGCGGTGCATTAAACTGGTTTGATGCCAGAGCCGCAGCAAACGTAGATCCTAAAGGACCAAACTTCCCAATACCTAAAGGCAAGTGTCTAGATCCAATTAAAGGTGAGTACGAAGGAGTAAACGAAGTCGTGGCTAAGAGATCCCTAGGAGCAGTAAAGAGAGTTTTTCTCTACTCAATGTTCGACTACCCGCACACCTCTTGTGGGTGCTTTGAGTGCATAGCCTTCTACATACCTGAAGTCGACGGGATAGGTTTTGTCCATAGGGGCTTCAGAGGTCCAACAGTTAATGGACTACCGTTTTCCACCATGGCTGCGCAAACAGGTGGTGGTATACAGACTACTGGCTTCCTTGGGGTGGGTATAGAGTACTTCAGATCACCAAAGTTCTTCCAAGCTGATGGGGGGTGGGCTAGGGTAGTTTGGATGCCATCGGAGCTGAAGGAGAGGGTTAAGGACGCAATACCACCTGAACTTTATGATAAGATAGCAACGGAGAAGGAGGCTAAGAGCATTGACGAGTTGAAGAACTTCCTCGTTGAAAGGAATCATCCATTAGCAGCTAAAATAAAGGAGATAGAGGCTGCTGTAGCACCACCCGAAGAAAGACCACCAACTGCAGTCCCGACGGCAGTGGGAGTAGAGATAACTGGCATACCAGTAAGCGCTGTACCTACTGCAGCAGGTGGAGTTAAGATAGTTCTTCAAGGAGCTAAGATAACGATTAAGAAGTTAATAATTAAGAGGGCTGAGAAGATTGAGCAAAGAGCTCCTCGATCTTCTTAAACTACTTGATCAAGCATCCGAATTAGAATTACATGATGTAACGATAGAGGCTGAGGAGCTAGCCATAGAGTTCCTCCCGGTAGTAATGCAGACAATGGCGGTCACAGCACCTGAAGCTGCTGCTGCTCTCAAGAAGGTCATTGAGCTTAAGATGGAGAAGTTTGAGCCTCCAGTGATCAAGTACTCAGGCTCAATACCTGAGGTTCAAATAGGAGCTACGAGGGCTGAAGGTGGGACTAGAGGTAAAGTGATAAAGATAGGCGGAGAGACCTGTCCACCTTTCTATAGGTTTGAAAGCCCACCAAAGAACAGACCTATCATAGCACTTGATGTCTTCGATCAGCCAATAGTACCACTAGCTGGTCCTGTCAAAAGCGCTTACAAAGATGTGCTCGAAGACCCTGCTGAATGGGCTAAGAAGGCTATTCAAGTTTATGGTGCCGATTTAGTCTCACTACACTTAGTAAGTACAGATCCCACATTAAAGGATACACCACCCCAAGAAGCTGCTAAAGCTGTTGAAAGAGTTCTTCAAGCAGTTGATATACCGATAATAATTGGAGGCTCTGGAAATCCGCAGAAGGATCTTCAAGTATTTCAATACTTAGCTGAGATGACTGCTGGAGAGAGACTAGTGTTCGCTTCAGCCACAATAGACATGGACCTAGACGCTATCGCGAAAGTCATATCGAAGTACGGTCATAACCTTGTGGCCTTAGCGTTCATGGACATAAATCAAGCTAAGGAGCTCTCACGAAAGCTTACTGAAGCAGGATTACCAAAGGACCACCTCATATTAGACCCAACAACAGGAGCACTTGGATACGGTATCGAGTACTCCTTTAGTGTGATGGAGAGGATAAGGCTCTCAGGACTAATGGGGGACGAGACGCTTCAGGCACCATTATCTTGTGCAGCAACAAATGCTTGGGCTGCTAGAGAAGCGTGGATGAAGGTAGATGAATGGGGTCCAAGAGAGTATAGAGGCCCTCTATGGGAGACCACAACAGCAATTGTCGGTCTATTAGCTGGAGCAGACATGTTTATGATGATGCATCCATTAGCAGCGAAAATAGTCAAGGGCTTAGCTGAGATACTATCGAAGCCCAAGCTCGACACCAAGCTTGAAGAAATCGATTATAGTGACTGGGTTAGTATGAGGGTGTAAATCATGCCCAAGATACTTAGACCTCTAGAAGTCTACGGTGTACTCCCCCAAACAAATTGTGGTGAGTGCGGAGAGTCAACGTGCATGGCCTTCGCGGCAAAGGTAGCTGACGGCGTAGTGGAGATAACTCAATGCAGGCCCCTCTTCAAGGACCCGAAGTACAAGAGCAAGCTTCAAAAAGCACTTGAAGTTACGAGACCACCAGTCAAGGCCGTCACCATAGGAACCCCACCATATCAAGTGATTGTGGGGGGTAAGCGCGTCATGTATAGGCATGAGCTTACGTATCATAACCCCACAGCTATAGCGATAGACGTCATGGATGACGTGGATGCCGATCCCTTAATCAAGAGGGCTAAGGCCATAGAATCGTATACATTCGAGAGAATAGGTCAACAATTAAGGCTTAACTTGATAGCTCTCCGATACGTATCTGGTAACCCTGAGAAGTTTGCTAAAGCTGCAGACGTGCTATCAAAGAACGTTTCGCTACCACTAATACTATGTTCCTATAGCCCAGACGCCATGGAGGAGGCGTTGACTGTTGTTGGCGATAAGAGACCACTCATATACGCTGCAACTAGGAATAATTGGAAAGAGATGCTCGATTTAGCTAGCAAATACAAATGCCCGATAGCCATTTCATCGCCAGGAGACTTAAATACGCTAAAGAGCTTGGCTTCAACCTTCATCAGCACAGGAATAGAAGATATAGTGCTAGACCCAGGAACGTTTGTAAGAGGAGATTCACTAGCTGAAACGATCAACATCTTCACGATGCTGAGACGAGCTGCAATAGAAAAAGAGGATAAATCTGTAGGTTTTCCGCTAATGGCTGTGCCAGCTGTAGTTTGGATGGACCCTGAAGGAGATGAAGTCGAGAAGAAAATGAAGGAATCTTATGTAGCATCAATAATGATGACTAGGTACGCTGACTTACTGGTAATGCACAGCTTTGATCCTTGGGTCCTAATGCCCCTATTAGTGTGGAGACAGAACATTTACACAGATCCGAGGGTGCCACCATCAGTAAAGCCTGGAGTATACGAGATAGGCAAGCCCACAGACGTTTCACCAGTATTTGCAACGGGTAACTTTGCGCTCACGTACTTCTTGGTTAGAGGTGACATAGAGAACGCTAAGATAGATGCTTACCTAGTAGTGGCGGACAGTGAGGGTTTAAGTGTAGAATCATCAGTAGCCGGCAGGAGATTAACAGCAGATAAGTTCGCTGAAGCCATAAAGTCCAGCGGACTGAATCAGAAGCTCAAGAAGAAGGTGCTAGTAATACCAGGCAGAGCAGCTAGGCTTAGTGGTGAACTTGAAGAGCTTCTTTCAGGGTGGAAGGTTCTAGTTGGTCCAAGGGATTCGTCAGCCATACCGGAATTTGTAGAAAAAGTTCTGAAGAAGGAGATGGAATCGGCTTAAAGTACTTTACTACAATTTTCTCTTCTATTACTCTTCCTTCTTCTAACTCAAATCATTCTTGAGGTGAGATTAAGTGTCAAGAAGTGAGAAGCTTGTGATAGCTGTTTCAGGTAAAGGTGGTGTAGGTAAGACAACGATTACTGCTCTCATGCTAAGGGCTCTCATAGACATGGGGATCAAGTCAATACTTGTTGTTGATGCTGATCCAGCTTCTAATTTACCAGACGTCTTAGGTGTGAAGATCGGTAAGACTGTTGGGGAGGTCACAAATGAGCTAAAAAAAGCAATAGACAGAGGGGAGCTCCCACCTTTGCTTTCTAAAAGGGACTTCCTCGAGTTTAAAGTGTTTGAGGTGTTGAATGAGCTTCCTGACTTTGACCTCCTCGTTATGGGCAGAACTGAAGGTGAGGGCTGCTACTGCATGGTTAACGATGTCCTTACCGAGGTTGTCGATGCTTTGTCTAGGAACTACGCTATAACGTTAATGGACATGGAGGCAGGCCTCGAGCACCTAAGTAGAAGAACGGATCGAGACGTCGACTACATGATAATAGTAACCGATCCAAGCAAGATGGGCTTCATGACGGCTTCAAGAATAAAGAACCTAGCAAGTGAGGTTCACATAGAGTTCAAGAATATATTCCTCGTAGGTAACAAGTTCTCTTTAGATCAAGAGAACTTACTTTACAAATACGCTAACGAGATAGGAGTAGAGCCTCTAGGAATAGTTCCCTACGATGAGAATGTCTTCCACTTTAACCTTGAAGGTGTATCTCTACTAAAACTTCCTGATGATAGCCCAGCCCTTAGAGCCGTAAAGAACATCGTAAAGAAGATGAACTTAGTGCGATAGTAAATCTAGCTCCTATATGGCGGTGGGACTTCTCGAGTAGTTGATCGTAGTATGGGCAGTATTGTTGCTTGAGGGAACACGTTTAGAACTCCAAGTAGGTCCCCCTCTAAGATATTGCCATCTCTGAAAGCCAAGAAGTTGGCATGGTCAAATAATCTTTCTCTCTCAACCTTTCTGGGAATTCCTCTTCGACCTACGCTTACTAGCTGACCTAGACCATTCCACTCTACAGGGCATGGTACCACGAGCTCGTTGGGGCTGAGCCTTATTGGCCTTATGCTTATCTGATACACATTGTTAGCCCTCAACGTTACGCCCTCGATAGCTATTACCGGCTCCCATCTGGCTCTTGTACTGATGAGGTACTCGTAGGTCTCCTCTTGAATTCTTAATCTCTTAACTTCGTAGCCCTTCTTGTCTATGTATACAAGATTTATGTAGCTCATACCTTACTCACACTAAGTCTTTACTTTTAACGATCTTCCCTCTTTACGTTTTACTACTTTTTATCTATAAGTAACTCATGAAGTTCTTTATCAGCTTGAAGTTTCTTGAAACGTTATTTGCACCCACAATTATAGGTCCATGTCCTGGTAATAGGAGCTCCACATCTAGTTGAGAAACCCGCTCTATGGATCTTGTCAAAAGAGTGCTATCACCACCTAAATCTGTTCTTCCAACACCCCCATCAAAGACCAGATCACCTGTAATCAGGTATTTTTGAGTTGGAGAGTATATTGATATGCTTCCAGGAGTATGTCCTGGTGTGTGAAGAATTGTAACGTCAAGACCTTCGAATCTATCTTCACTTTCTTTAAACCAGTAACTTACATCAAAAGGTGTAAAGCTTAATCCTAGTAGCCTAAGAAAGAACTTTGACTGTCCGTACATGTATTGTTTCTCAAATTCATGCATTGCAACTTTAATACCGTACTGCTTTTGGATCTCGTAAACTGCGCCGCAATGATCTACATGAGCGTGAGTTACAATTATGTAGTCTATGTCTCTTAGCTCAAGACCATCCTCTCTCATAAATTCGATGAGACTTTGAAGATGGTTCTGATGTCCAGGATCTACCAGTACCCTGACGCCATCTTCAATAATGTAGGAGTTAGATGTGAAGCCGGTTTCAGGATAATAGTACAGCTTACTTCTCAACTTCATCTTAACTAACCACCGATCCGCAGAGACTTCCCACCTTATTCATTGAAAACGTTTATAAAATACTCTACAGGTTAGCTAAGGTTGACCTTACGTAGAGGTGTGAGTTATCAGCTATGACTTATTCAGGAGTTTACGTGCCAGACCTCTTAGCCATAGAGACAGGTGTGGTCAGAAGACTAGTAGAGGATGGAGTAATTAAGGATAGGCTTGTGGTACATAGAGCCATAATAAGTGAGTTAGAGAGGAGAGCTAGGTTTAACGATTTTTCAGGGCTAGAAGAGCTGTCAAGCCTTAGAAGGACATGCGAAAGCAAAGGAGTTAAGCTAGCCCTCGTCGGTGAAGCTAATGGTGGCAAGAAGCTTTCCCTAGAAGCCCTTAATGAAATGATAAGGGAGCTAGCACTTGACTTAAAAGGAACACTTATAACATGCGATGTGGTCATGGCAAAGGTAGCTGAAGCCATGGGGATAAACGTTCTTCATGTTAAGCCGGAGGGCGAGATGAAGCTCGAGGAGTTTTTCGATAACAGAACGATGTCTGTCCACTTAAAGGAGGGCGTAGTACCTTATGCTAAGAGAGGGCAACCAGGTAAGTGGACCTTTGAACCCATAAGGTCTTCACCTATGACACGCGAAGAGCTTCAGACAATAATCACTGAGATTATGGAGAAAGCGAGAAGCTCACCTGATGGCTTCATAGAGGTTGATAGGGAGTCATCAACCATAGTGCAATTAGGTAGCTATAGAATAGTCATAACTAGACCACCATTCTCAGATGGACTAGAACTCACAGCTGTTAGACCAATAGTTAAGTTGAAGCTAGAGGACTACAACTTACCTCCAAAGTTGATTGAGAGATTAGATTCTCATGCTGAAGGGATTCTCATAGCAGGAGCGCCTGGAATGGGTAAAAGTACGTTTGCTCAAGCTCTAGCAGAATACTATAAGAGGAAGAACAAGGTCGTTAAGACGATAGAAGCGCCAAGAGACTTACAGCTACCCCAAGACATCACACAATATTCTAAGAGCGTAGCATCCTCACAAGAGATCCACGACGTCCTACTGCTAAGTAGACCAGACTACACAATATTCGATGAGATGAGGGACACAGAGGACTTCAAGCTTTATGCAGACTTAAGATTAGCTGGTGTTGGGATGGTTGGGGTAGTACATGCTACATCACCAATAGATGCTATACAGAGGTTTGTCGGTAGAGTCGAGCTAGGCATGATACCTTCAATAGTTGACACAGTACTCTTCATAAGTGAGGGCAATGTAAAGAAGGTCTACTCAATAGAGACTACGATCAAGATACCTCATGGTCTAAAGGAGGAGGACTTGGCAAGACCAGTTGTTATGGTTAAGGACTTCTTGACCGATGAACCTGAATACGAGCTCTACGTCTTTGGTGAGAGGACTTTCGTAGTCCCAGTCAAGAGAGGCCTCAAAGTCCCCAGTTCAGTGGTCACAAAGGCTTTAGAGCATGCCTTAAGTAAGGTTACTCCAGACTTTGAATTAGAGATGCCTGAGGAAGGAGTAGCCTTTATCTACGTACCCCGACACTACTTGCCACTCGTCATGAAGAAGTGCCGCAAAAAGCTGGATAGGATAAGTAAGCGCTTCGACATGCACATAGAAGTAAGACCTATGGCTTAGATCCAAGCTCCTTTCTGAGCTGAAAAATCACTTCCTCGATCTGAGCTAGTAAACTTAGAATCCTTTCAACATCCTCATTACTCAGCTCGTATAATGGCGTTGTCCTCCTCCAGTATTCATCCAGCTCCAAAGCTAACCTAATAATTCTGTAGGTTCGCTCCACCACTTCCGAATTAACCTTAAGTTTATTGGAAGACATTTTTTACTAAACCTCCAACTCCATCATTAAAGTACACCTAAGAAAATAATTGAGGAGAAAGTTGCTTCTACCAATATCATCGTAAGCGTCACCTGCTTCTCAGTAGGTCGTAGCTGTAAAACTAAGTGAGTCAAACTATACACCTTGCTTCCATAAGGCGGATCCAACCTCCCATCTTCCCTTAGTACTCCCAGACAACTAGCTTTAAACCTAGATCTAGCCTTTAAGAAGAATTCTACAATAAAGGGAGTTAAGACAATTACACCAGCTCTCTCCATGTTACCAACTATTACGCCGCAAGCAACAAGAGAGCCGAGCAGGTAAGTTAAGCTATCCCCTGGAAGTATCCTTGCTGGATACCAGTTGTAACGTATGAAACCAAGAAGTGAAGCGAAGGATACTAAGAAGACAACAGCAGCTACACTTCTGTTTAGGAGGGCGTATACCCCAAGGCTCAGCATGTAAACTATGCCCATTCCAGTCTCCATTCCATTAAACCCACCTAGAAGATTTACGGCGTTACTGGCGCCAACAACCCCTATAGGGATTAAAAATAGTGAGTATAGTATTCCAAAGTCGACTTCTCCTATGAATGGAAGGGACATGGTTGTGTGACCAGCCTTTATTACCATTAAGGGGACTGCTGCGGGTAGAGTAAGTATTGGCTTAACCCATTGAGGTAATCCAACTCTTATGTCTTCTCCTTCCTTTGTCTTCACGGCTCTTTCTCTAACGTTCAAATCATCCAGTAGGCCAACGAACGTAACCATTAAAGTAGAGGAAAGAATTGCGAGTATAGGGATGACTTCTACTCGGAGGCCATAAACGAAGGTTTTGATCCCCACATAGCTCAGTAAGCCTGCTAAGACACCGAAAGCAACGCAGACACCGCCACTTGTCGGAAGCTTGGGTTTATCCTTCTTCTGCAAGTCAAGACCAACTACTCCAACCAAATTAAGAAATTTCATGAAGTAAGGGGTTACGAACAACGAGACGATGAACGATATAATTGAAGCGACTATCTCTGAGATCATGATCTTACACCATTACCGGGGAGCTTTAGCATTTAGCTCTTTTAAGTTTTACCCGTATAACACTTAGGACTTAAGTGGTTGCTTATACCCATTAGCTAGGCTCTTATGGATAACCTGGTTACTATGAATATATACGTCCCCTTAGTACTTGACTACATATCATGGCTTCGTTGAGAGTTACTTTGACAAGCACCACAGAGTCTCACTTCACCGGTAACTATTCTCGACTACCTAATGGTCACTACAATCACTTAAGCTAGGACCCCCTCAAATGGCTGTAGTAACTAAAGCAAGTAGAAAATTATTGAATAAGGGTCTCTACAACCTCAATCAACGCATCTACTAACACTTAAAGTGCTATGTCTCTTCTATTTTCAAGCCATCATTTGATAACTCAGCTTTGAATGCAGCTGCTCCCACAGCCTTTAGAGCTGCTATTACCTCTTCCTCTCTTCGAGGAGCTAGTGCTATAATGCACCCTCCTCCTCCCGCTCCAGTAATCTTCGATCCTAATGCTCCTGCAGATCTAGCTGCATAAACCATTTGAGACAGTTTACTTGTTGAGACCCCTATTGCTTCAAGGAGTCCATGATTTATGTTCATTAATGTACCCAGTTCCTCTACCATTCCAGCTTCAATCATGCTCTTAGCTTTCCTACTTATCTCCCCAATGGTCTTTATTACTAAGTCCAACACCTCAGGAACAGAGTCTCTAAGCTTCTTCACTCTCTCAATCATTTCACCTGTACTAGCTTCTCTATTCACGTAACCAACTACTAGGCCCTTAAGTCTCTCCACTCCTTTAATAGCCCAGTAACCTTTCCCCTTTCTTGGATCTATGTATAGAGCCCCGCCAATGGCTGTTGTTGTAGAATCCATCCTACTAGCCCTTCCCTGAACACTAAGCTCAACATGGTACCCTAGCTCTGCGCACTCTTCGTTATTGAGGTCTAGTTCTGCTAATAGAGAATATGCCTTAATCACTGAGACAGCCACAGCAGCTGACGTACCTAGACCTGCACCTACGGGCATCTCCGACGTAATGGTGATGTGAGCCCCAACATTGATCCCATACCTCTCACGAACTATTTCGATTGCTCTCTTCACATAACTTAAAGCCGCTAATATCTTCCCCGATTCACCTTCAAGAGTTATTGAGCCATTAGGTGTTAGTAAGGCCTTAAAGCCTGCAAGCACTAAGTCTTTAGCCTCGACCCTAATGGCATCATCACTCCTCTTCGTTGCATGAACTCTAATCCTCTTGTTTATGGCAATTGCGATTGCTGGTTCACCATACACGATGGCATGCTCACCAAATAAAGTGATCTTACCTGGTGCAGATACTGATACCAAGAAACACCCTCCAATACCATTTAACTAATAGTTTCGAGAAGCAATTTAAGTTGAGATCCTAGCATTCAAAACCTTCTAACTAAAGTTCACCGAGCATCTTAACAGACCGAACATTGCTACACAATAAAATCAGCTTGATAGCTACTCTAAAATACTCTAAAACATAGACATGGGATCAACAATTTTAAGTTAGAAGTCTCCACGCCTTAAAGTAATTCCTACATTATACATCAACAACTCTTCTGTGTTCCATGCTCATGTTGCTAAAAAAATTTAAATTGACTAAAACGAAGTTGAGGAGAAGGGTGGTATTCAATTGTCGATGGTAAGGAGCCCGATGACACCAGAATAGTTGTCTCTGCACTGATACCTAATGATGGAAAACTCCTTTTAATAAAGAGGGGGGAAACCCCTAAGAGAGGCTACTACTCCTTCCCTGAAGGCCACTTAAAAAGAAACGAATCGCCCTTAGTTGGTTTAGCCAGAGAATGTAAGGAAGAAATAGGATGCTCAGTTGAACCACTTAGTAGCAGAGTACTAGTACTTGAGGGACCCAGCAATGCTACATTACCAGATGACTATCTTGAGAGATACTGGCCTCCATTGAATGGAAGGTTTGGCTTTCATGGCTATAAGACCATTGATATATCTTCGATAGAGCTGAATGGGATCTCAGGATCCAGTAAAAGATACATATACATACCATGTAGGTTGCTTAGCTCTCCAAAGGAGACCGAAGCGGCATTAGAGATAGTTTATCTATCTCCTGACGAAGCCTTAGAGCTTAAGTTTAAAGGTGAGGTTAAGCTCATGCCTACAACATCGCTTGTCTTAGCTTTAATTAAGCTCGGAGAATTCACTTTATAGGAATTTAGAAACGTTAAAGATAAGGAGAATAGGGTTATCACTGTAGCAATATTCATGAGGTGAAGAGCTTGGAGCTCAGCCAGCTCTTAACTCAATTAAAGTCCTATAAGGGTCTAGCTAGGAAGTCTTGTATAGGCTCACTTGCTAGGTTCTTTAGTGCGGACTGTAAGTTTGATGATGCTGGCTGGTTTATGGTCGGAGACGAGTACATAGTTGTCTCATGCGACGGAATAGCTGAGGATCTAATAAGAGAGGATCCATTTCTAGCAGGCTTCTACTCTGTTTTAGTATGCGTTAATGACGTAATAGCTAAAGGCGCTAGGCCTTTAGGTTACGCAGGCAACATAGCATCAAGCTCCTCTTCCACTAGGATAAACATAGTTAAAGGTTTGAGAAAGGCCCTAAGGCTCTATGACTTGGCTCTACTTAAGATGCATACCCACCCTGACACTACATACGATGCTATCGATGGATGTGTTGTTGGTAAAGCAAGGAAGGTCATACCTAGCAGCACAGCAAAGCCAGATCAAGGTATTATAATGGCCATAGACCTCAATGGCTCAAGCCATCTTAAAGGTTGGGTATACTGCTTCGATACCGCTTATGACAAGACGCCGGAGCAAGTTAGGAAGTTGATTGATGGAATGGTTATCGTAGCTGAGAAAAGTCTTGTTTCGGCATCACGAGACATAAGTGCACCTGGCATCTTAGGCTCTCTAGCGATGTTATGCGAATCTAGTAGTGTTGGAGCTTTAGTAGATCTCGACTCTATACCGAAGCCTCCAGAAATAGATTTAGAGTTATGGCTCAAAATTTATCCATCATTTGGCTTCATACTCACATCAGATAGAGTTCAAGAATGCCTTCAAACGCTTAAAGAGCATGGTTATGTGGTTTCAGTGATAGGTAAGACGACGAGTGATAAGAAGATAGTCGTAAAGTATGACACATCTAAAGAGGTTTTCATGGATCTCAACAAAGAATCTGTATTTCATCAAATGTAAAGCACACATTAAATTTTCCTGTTATGTTGGTCTACAGTAATGCTTAAGTCAATCTCCTATCTAGACTAAATCGATAAGCCGTCACCTTTCAATGACATTCATGATTGCAGGTTTAAAAATCATGAACCCTATATTCGTAGATTTCGAGCATGATCTTTGCTCGTACACTTAATGTTTACTGTAGAAGCTTAAGGAAGAAAGCCAGTACAATACGTTTTTGCGTATTACAAGGTGAATCTCTTCTACTTTGTAGTCAAGATCTTTATGAGCAGGACGCTTAAGATTATTAGTTAAGAAATCCGACCGTGATGAGTTGTTGGTGATACAGAGTGCTGATAGGCTTTCCAATATGGCTTGGTGATAGAAGGAAGTTTGAAGCTAAAGTAAGGGAAGCTTATGATGCCGGTTTCGACTTCATAGAGCTTAGTTTCGATTATCCATGGCCGATACCAGACGATCTTACACCTAAGAGGATAGCAAGATTCATTCGAGACATGGGTCTTGATCTAGCTATTCACGGTAGTTGGAGGGACATAAGGTTGGCATCACCAATAAACCAGGTAAGAGAAGCATCTCTAGATTATGTTTTAAGAACACTTGAGATAGCTAAAGAGCTTAAACCAAGGTACGTAGTGTTCCACGTATCTACTGATCAAGCTGTAAAGGAGGTAGAAGAGCTAGAGCAATTAGCCATTTATGCAGCTTCACAATCAGTTAAAAGAATAGTTGATCTTGCTTCGAAGCTCGGGATGACTGTACTCTTCGAAAACACTCCATCGCAATTCGGTTCCTCAATAGAGCACATGAAGAGAGCGGTTCTGAGCGTTGAAGGATCAAACATATGCCTAGACATTGGGCATGCACAGATCCAAGCCATGAAGCTTAACAATCACGTAGGGGTAAGCGTTAACGACGTAGTAAGGAAGTGGGTTAAAGAGCTTAGATTAAGGATTTTAGGGGTGCACGTTCATGATTGTGTAGTCAGGAAATCACGAGTTGATGAGCACATAGCTCCGTCAATGAATTCTCAGTCCATAAGGTCTCTCATTGACATGATTAAGAGTGATAATCTAAGATTGAAATTTATTGTTATAGAAGCTTTCAAAGATACTGAGGGGAGGGAAGCAAGTCCAAGCAGCTTAGTTGACGTTATAAGGCAGTTAAGAAACTTAACATCTAGGAATTAGCATTAAAGTGCAATTTATAAGAGCTAGATTCTGCTTATAAGATTAAGGAGAACGTAGGTGGAAATTCAGGGCAAGGATAACGCTTCAGCTCAACTAGTAAGTCTCGAATATGATCGTGGAACAATAGTGGTTAAAGGATTGACTCATGAGATTCCACCGTTAAAGTGGGATCCTAGGACAAGGTGTCTACGCGCATTAGCTTACAAGTATTTTGAGGTTAAGAAGTCTCTTGAGCTACTTGGACTTAAGATTCAAGATAATGTGCTGTCTCCAGTTAAGGGATCTATAGGAGTGGCTCTACTAAAGTCTCTGAGGAGCTATCAAGAGGAGGCTGTAGAAGCTTGGATGAAGGCCGGTAAGAGGGGCATAATAGTTCTGCCAACAGGAACCGGTAAGACGCTAATAGCCATCAAGATAATAGCACTTCTCAACGAACCAACCATGGTAATTGTTCCCACGCTAGAACTTCTTGAACAATGGAGGCTAGAGATCTCAAAGTCCCTCAACGTTAACGTGGGGATCGTGGGCGGAGGTTTTAGAGAACTGTCGTTTGTGACGGTCTCAACATACAACTCAGCATACATTCATGCTGAGGATCTTGGAGACAAGTTCAAGCTTTTGGTATTCGACGAGGTTCACCACTTAGCTGGTGAGAACTTCCGACAGATAGCTCTTCTAAGTGCAGCTCCCTACAGACTTGGCCTTACAGCGACGTTTGAGAGGGAGGACGGTAAGCACGTTGACCTCTTAGATCTAGTTGGCGATGTAGTGTACAGGAAGAGCGTTTATGAGATGAAGAGCAAGCACCTCGCAGACTTCGATTTAGTGAGGATTTACGTCGAGTTGACCGATGAGGAGAGAAGAAAGTTCGAGTATCTATACTCTATGTACAAAGACTTCTTAGAAAGGAAGAACTGGAGACTAAAGTCTCTCCAAGATTTTAAGCGGTTAATAATGATGAGCGGGCTAAGTCGTGAGGCTAGAAGAGCCCTAATAGCCTGGCGCAATGCTAGGCTCTTAATTCTAAACTCAGTCTCTAAGCTTGAAATACTAAGGGATCTATTGAGAATACATCAAAATGATAGGATACTAATATTCACGGAATTGAACAAGGTCGTTAAAAAGATATCAAAAATGCTGTTAATACCAGAGATAACGTACAAAACCAACCTCAACGAGAGGGCAATGGTGATGGAGCTTTTCAAGAAAGGTATCTACAAAGCCGTGGTGACGAGTAAGGTACTTGAGGAAGGCATAGACGTCCCCGATGCAAACGTAGCCATTGTTCTAAGTGGGACAGCAAGCAGAAGATCCTTCATTCAGAGACTTGGAAGAATCCTGAGACCAATGCCTGGTAAAAAAGCTTTGCTCTACGAGGTAGTAGTTAAGGGTACACCCGAAGTAGTGATATCGAGAAGAAGACGTAAAGGGTTGGTAGGAAGCTGATGTTACCATCAATTTTACTTAGAGTTAAGAGGAAGGGAAGAAAAATACTACCAAACTTCGCTCGCTTAACGTATGAAAACGAGTTCGCTGCCTCACTCTTAATAGAAGTTTACAACGAACATGTAGGTAAGAGATTGGAGGAGCTTGAAGAATCTCTAGAAGACGCTGAGAGCCAGCTTGAAGACATGGACTATCACCCTAAGTTCGTTAGGGGTCTCATAGAACTTCTTAATAGGAGAATAACGACTGACAAACCAAGTACGAAGATACAACCTGAAGTAGCTAGGAGAATGGTGTTTTCAGTATCGTCTGAGAGAGGATTTGCCATCACCGAACAAGCTAGAAGCGGGATACTATCTGAAGCTGCTCGTAGACTTAAGGTATCGGTAAAAGAGCTGGTAGAAGCTTTCGAAGCAAGTTACGAAGGCTCTGAAGTAATAACAAGCTTTGATGCACCCGACCCCTTAGACCTATTAAAGCACTACAACTTATCCCTACTTCAAACATTAATGTTTAAAGCAACGTCGATGACGATAATATCCAACATGACTGGAACGGAAGCGAAAAACATACTCAGGAAGGTAAAGCAGCTCGGCTTAATGTACATGGTTGAGAGGGAGAATGGGCTGCTAAAAATTCACATTGACGGTCCAGCATCCATACTCACTCAGACTAGAAGATATGGTACTAGGATGGCTAAGGTATTACCTTTAGTACTCCATCTAAGGATGTGGAGGATGAAAGCGGATATTCAGCACTCAAATAAGCGTTATGTATTAGAAATTGATGAGCGCTATGGAGATATGCTGCCAGGTAAGCCACCAATAGAGGAGAAGTTTGATAGCATGATAGAGGAAGACTTCATGTTAAGGTTTAAGGCTTTCAAAATGGGTTGGGACATAGTTAGAGAACCCGATCTCGTAGTAATTGACGGAATGGTCTTAATACCAGATTTTGCATTTATGAAGGACGATTTAAAGGTCTACCTAGAGATAATGGGCTTCTGGACGCCAGAATATGTTGAGAGGAAGCTAAGAAAGATAGGTGCTATGAAGGATCCTATGATAGTTGCGATCAACAGGAAACTATCCTGTGCTAAGGAAGTGTGCTTTGCATTTAAGGGATCACCAAACATCAAGGTTCTCCTTTTCGAGGAGAAGTTGAAGTTATCAGATATAGCGCCAATGTTACAAGAAATAGAGAAGCAAAGGACCTCTATGGCACGTGAAGAAGTTGAAGCAAGACCAATTGATGAGGATCTTCTTCACTCCTACCTATCAAGGATAGAAGAAGAGCCATTGAAGAATGTGCTCGAAGCTTTAAGAAAGTTTGGGATTAGAGACCTTCAGGATGTGCATAAAATTTTAAAGAAACATGGATTAGTAATCTTGTGGAAAAGCCTTGATCATTCGCAAGCTGTTGTCAAGCGAGTTTATTAACTGAAGACCTCCTTAGCTTCTCTTATCATTTCCTCTTCCTCTAATAGTCCCTTCAACTTCACTTCCTTCGTCCTCTTCGCATCAAGCCATCTCTTAACTGAGCTGATGGTGATCCCCTTCTTCTTGCCCTCATGCTTGTCTATCTTCACAGCTACGGGCATCCTTACCCACTCGCCAAGCAGTATAGCCTCTCCTCTTTCCAGTGTTGGTAGTGCAGCAAGCATTTCATCCGTCAACCACTCACTATATTGTTTAACATATGCTTGATCCTCAGGCTGCATTATCTTTAACACACATAAACTATTTATTTGGCTTAAAACGTTAGGATCTATGCCCTTAGGTCTTTGAGAAACTATGACTAAGCCAACACCGTACTTTCTACCCTCTCTAGCTATTCTCTCAATAGCTTGCTTAGCTGCATCTTCAGCCTCACTACTCAAGTATAGGTGAGCCTCCTCTACTACTATGAGTGTCGGCAAGAGCTTTCCAGTTATAGCTCTTTGCAATACCTGCCTACAAATGTATGAGACGACCTCATTGCGAGCGGCGTCTGGTAGAAGAGAAACGTCAACGTCAACTATTGTTCCAGGTTCAAGCAAATCCACTGGGTCCACTACATCCGTGCTATAGACGTCGTATTCAACTATGCTTCTCTCCAATTTTAAGAGTATGTTATCAAGGACTGTGTGATCTCGCTTATCTATTGCAGGGTTAGTTTTCATGCACATAACAGTTGCATAGAGGGCTTTGAGATACCTCCTACCACTGGTGTCCTCAACTTCAACATCAAGCTCCTTGCTAGCTCTTTGGATTAAATCTTCTAATCTCTCTTCAGCATTTATCTTCTCTCTTCCACTCTTAGAATATAAAGTATTGAGTTCCCTAATGGCTTTTCTAAGAAGATTCCTTTGTTTAGTGGCTACAGCTTCAGGTATCAGTGTTGATGCTAGTACTAGTGGACTGACTTTAAGCGGGTTTACTTTGGCTTCGAAGTGGATTAGCTTAGCGTCTTTAGATGATACGGTCATGTCCGAATATTCTCCATGGCTATCGATTATGATCACTTGACCTCCAAGGCTTGCAACTTTATCAACCAAGACGGCAACGAGATTACTCTTCCCACTACCAGTACTTCCAAGAACTGCTAAGTGCTTTGATAACACGGCATCTACATTAACCTTGACCTCTACATCCTGGTGTGATCTTAAAACCCCTATCCTCACCCAACTGGATAGAGGTGTGTCAGAGTAGAGCTCAGCAAATGCTCCGTAACATACTGAGAACGTTTCTTCTAGGACCTCCTTTGAAGCTATGTATACTGGTGTGCGAGGAGGTATTGGTACTTGAGGTCTTCGCTTTGTAATTAGGTCTACAACTGGTGAAGCCTCAACCCCTATTCTCATTGCGCCACCAGCCTTAGCATACTTAACCATGATCTCAGCTTCTTTAGAATCGATGGCTTCAGCGAGAGCTTCATCAGTGACTTCTACATTTGTCACCACCATTACAACCTTTAAGTTGTTGACTTCAGAATAAAGGTAGCTAGCGATTTGGGGGGCCTCGTAGGCAATTATGTAAACGCTTTCAGGTGTCGACTTAGCAACTAAGCCTATCTCCGTCGTCTTCATACAAAAACCTCCCTTAAAGCTTCTCTTCCAGTTCGAAGTCTGATGCCCACGAGCGACAAAGCCCTCCTCAACGTCATTCTCCTCAACTTTGCACTCTTATGAGCAGCAAGGAGGGGAACGGGATAGCCAGCCGGCGACACACTACTCAACTTAGCTATTACATCATGCACTTCGCTTTCTGAAAGCGCACCAGGAACTTCTATCTTCAACAAAGGACCATTCTCTGATAACCTTACATAGGATAACGTCATGGTCTTAAGCTTTGGGCTAAGAGGTAGCTCGTCAAGCTCCGTCTCAGATATGTTATAGAGATCTGAGAACCTCACTATTCTTGGTTTACTATAACCTTTAGGCATTAAGCTGAAGAGCACCATGTCAGGTAAGCGCATCTCACTATAAATAGAGCTACTACTTCTCTTAGCTACAAAGACTACGAGGCCTTCATCAGCTACTCTAGACAACTCCTTAGAGATACGGCTCGCAATGTAGTAAGAGTAATGAGATATGGGGCTCCTATGTAGGATAACCCGATGAAGTATTAACGATGAGAGACTTCCATCAAAAAGCAGCATGAACCCCTTACCACGTCTCATTAGTTCCGTTAGAGCTCTTGATGCAACCTCAACCTCTAAACTGGTCATCACAGCTTCAGCGTGCTGTCTGACTTGGTCATCATTTATAGTATCAAGGACCTCAGACTTAGACGCTTTAAAACTTCCTAATGAGGGAGCTATGGCTATGGCTCTCGCCAAGTAGAGGGTAGAAAAGGTTAACGATCTTACTAAGAAGCTTCCATCAACTCCTACGAGCTCACAACCATCATCATAGCTAAAGTTCTCTACTTTAACCCAGTGATCTAATGCTGTGTTTAAGATCTCCTTTTCATCCTCAATTTTATTAAATGCTTCAAAAGCCCTCTCAATCTCCTTAATATCCTCCTCCCATATGGACATCAATACTCCTCCACAATCGATACTCCATTATCCTTCTTAACTTTATATATTTGATCAGCTGCTTCCGCTACTTCATGATCATGAGTTACCACAATTACTTGAGGAATTTCGTCAGCCAAGTCTCTTAGCACCCTGACAAGCTCTCTTCTTCTATCTGCATCTAAGTTTGCTGTTGGCTCATCTAGTATTAATAGCTCGACCTCCCTGCTGCTAAGAGCTTTAGCTAAAGCTAAACGAGCTGAGAGAGCTAAAACAGCTCTTTCGCCTCCACTTAAGCTATCCACGCTTAGCTCTTCGCCTCTTGATATAACCTTGAGCCTCAGGTCCTCGTCGAACTCCACTTCAAAGTCCATACCGAACCTTGACAAGTAGTTATTGACCTCGCTTTCAAGCTTAGCTCTATATGCTTTCCTAAGTTGCTTGGCTATGAGACCATCTCTCCCGAAAACTGTATTCCTCAAGAAGTCCACGAAGCCTATGAAGTTCCTCATTTTTGAAGCTTCAAGCTCTGCATCTTCTGCTTTCTTACAAAGCTCCTTGAGCTCTTCAAGTCGCTTCTTGTAACCATTAATGCTTTCTTCGATTCCTAGAAGCTTACCTCTCTGTTCAGCTATTTGAGCCTTGACCCTGTTATTCTCTTCAAGTAGCTTCTTTCTAAGCTCAAGTTTTTTCCTTAGTTCCTCTACTCTTCTTTCTAAGTGGACGACTAGTTCTTGAAGTTCTTCTCTACGATTAATGAGACGTTGCATCTCAGCCTTCATGTTTTCTTCGTTAACAGAGATTCTTTTGAGCTCTTCCAACCTCCCTTCAGCTTTTGTAATGAGCTCAGCTACTTGTCGTACCAACCTTATGGTTTCTAGTGGTGTATTAATGAACTTTGAAATTTCTCTGACCTTGAGAGCCACTTCATCACTTACCTTGCTAGCCATCACCCTCTCCAACACTTTGTTAGCTTCCACTACGTGTTCGAGGTATGCTTTTTTCTCCTCCTCTTCTCTCTTCTTCTCCTCATTCAATGCCATAAGCTCGTCCATTAAACCAGCAACGTTTAATCTTTCAACAGCATCTAACATCTCCTTCTCATGCTTCAATGATTCGAGTAACGACTTAAGCCTAGAAGCCATCTCGTTAAGCTCAATCTCTATCTTCTCTTGAACTCTAAGCTTAGTCTCACTAGTTAGCTTAGTACCACACAATGGACAAATATCTCCACTTTTATCAAGACTATTGAGCATTGCCCGCTTCTCTTCCAAGCTCACCTTTAAGCTGTTAACTAACCTCTCCTTGACCTCAACCTCAGCTTTGAGCTTATTATAAGCTTCAACGACGACCTCCACGTTAGTAGGACATTGTAGCTTTTGAGACATAATCCTTAATTTATGCGTTAACTTCTCTTCAAGCCTACGAATTGTGGACTTAAGCTCCTCAAGCTTTGAAAGAGCAAATACCGCTCTTTCCAATCTATCTTGTAAGATACGGATTTCTTCCTTTAACACTAATGTCGAGTGAAGATTGTTTAACTCTTTCTTTAATGCTCCTAATCGGTTAAGCTCTTCTTCAACCTTTTTAGCCTCTCTAATTAAGCTCTCAAGCTCGCTCTTCGTTTTGTAGTACCTAGCCGTTGTCGTCTCAAGCTCTTGTTCCACGCTTTCAGGGACCTCTGCCAACGCTTTCTCCACGTAAAGCAGACCCTTTTCAAGAACCTTCAAGTTTTCTAAGATCTTATTCTTCTCGCTTTCGAGTTTTTGCACCTCTTCTTGGGTCCTCTCTAATTGTTTCTTCAAGTTCTCTAATTGTGCAGCTTCGCCCAATAACTTCATGTACTCCTTCTCAAACTCATTACGTTCTTCTTTCAAAGTCTCAGCCATGTCTTCAAGTTCTTTGAAGCCCAATGCTCTCATTAACTCTTCTCTACCACCAGCCGTCATGAAGCTTTCAAGTACCTTCTCAAGCTCTCCTTGCCTGACTATAACTGTGTTCAAGTAAGCTTCCTTTCGTGGAACACCGAGAACTTCAAGTATTTTCTTATCAACGTATGATGCTTGAGTTGCTATGAGTTTATCCTCTTCGTAAAGCTTGTCTACAGCTCCTTTCTCAATGACCCTTTCAACTCTAAACCTTCTTCCAGCAACATTAAACGTCAGCTTTACGAAAGCCGATTTGGCACCTATTTGCTTAAGGGACTCCTTGGTTCCACCTCTAAGAGTTCTAAAGCTATCTTGGAATAGCGAGAAAATTATGCCTTCTATCATGGATGACTTGCCTGCACCATTGGGTCCAACTATTGCTGTTAGCCCTTTACCGAACGTTACTGTTGAACTCTTGTGTGAAAGAAAATTTATTAGTTCAAGCTTCTCCACCATCATGTTTAAGCCACTCCAAAATTGTTGAGTCCTTAGCTTTAGTCGAAGAATGGACTGGTTTCGAAGATTTAGATAACGTTTCTGCTTTATATTGTTGAGGAAGGAGCTTCATCCACTCTTCAGTCCTCAGTAACCTTTCAAGCTCACTGTGGAGAGCTCCAAGCTTGAAAGCTTTATAAAGCTCTACGATCACATCACCTCCCTTCGGGAACAATGCACGTATAATTTCTTCAATTCCACCAAGTGAAGCCCCAGCTACTGAGGGTAATTCAACGATCTCCTCTTCAACTGATACGAAGACTCTTAAGCTAATTTTAGATAGCTCCTCCTTCACCTTGTCTAGATCTCTCCTCTTAATGCCAACACCCCTAACTGTTACGTGAATAAGCGGCTTCAACTTCATTGTGGTAGCTTGAGAGAGCACCTTAGTCACGAAGTTCTTAATATCATTGAACTCCACTTCAGCGACGATTCTAGGCCTCACATTTTCGAGCTTCTGAAACTGTACTTTAGCTTCATCTCCGGAAAGATCAACGAAGCAAAACCCCTTCCCTACATTAGTCAAGTCGTTCAATGATATAACTTCGCTAGATCCAGGGTATGCAGCCACGGAGCCATGTACATTAAAAATCTTAAATATGTGGTAATCGCCTAACGCATAGTACATAAAGCCTTTTGGAAGCTCCCGGATCGATATATCGCCTAAAGGCGAGATTTCCTTAAGAAGAACGTGCACGAGAAGTATGCTTTTCTTTGCTAGAGACTTTAGCGAATCTAGCTTCTCCTTTAAGACTTGCTTCCTCGCATAGTCCAATCCAATAACGCCATAATCTCCAGTAACGTAGGGCTTCTCTGATACGTGAATTAATAGGTCCATGTCCTCAAGAATCAATGCAGGAGCTAGTGCTTGAGTCTTAGGTCTATCGTGCTGACCCATTACGTAGAGGAAGGGTATACCTCGCTGCTTAAGCTTCTTCAAGGCTCTTAAAACTGATCTATAAGCTTGAGGCGGCGGATTGGGAGAGTGAAATAAGTCTCCTGAGTGGATGACCATGTCGACGTGCTCTTCAAGAGCTTTAGCTATGGCCTCTTCAAAGCAAGAGTACAAATCCTTCTCTCTTTCAAGAAGCCCGTACTGTCTATAACCTAGATGATTATCGCTTAAGTGAGCTATTAACAATGCGTATCAACCTCAAGTGATGAACGAGAACAAGCTCTCAAAGACCTCTCTCCTATCAGTACATTGATAAGTTAGTAATATAAAGATAGTCTTCACGCTGCTTAGCAAAGTACCTTATACACCACCTTCGATGATTATTACTACGCAATAGCAGCTCCAATTATGCTCCATCTTTTTACGTAAAATTTTATTCGCTGAGTTAAAGATGCTGCTATGCTTTACCCATTTAAATCGTTGAATATTTCAGCTGAGAACTAGTCATCGACATGAGTTCTCAACGAAGCCTTACGTCATAAACTTCCTCGAAATAGTCTATGAAGACCCCTTTTTACTTTATCTTCATTCACGAGATTGTTATCCAACAGCTCTGATATCTCTGCAGCTATGGCTTATGGATAAGATACAACCCAAGTCTGCTAGGATCATTTATGAAATCTTTTTTAACTAAGAACGTAACCTCCTTAGTAAAGCTTCTCTTAAGTTCTAGTTTCTATGAGGTGTGGATGATATTAAGCCATCATTTCTTCTTGCAATTCCTAGCTTAGCATAATGAATTATGACTCGATGGGACTTCAACCCACCTTGCGGACTCTCTCAAGAACGTCTTTAATCGTGCTTCGTTTCTCCTCCAGGTATAATAGATGTATTGGGCAATCTAAATCCTTAGCAAGCTCAAGCGAAATCTGGAATATTAAGTTACAAGCTTTAACTGTCGGTTTAGAGATGCTGTAGTGAGATCTACTCACTTCCCTAAGACCACTACAAGCTCTTCAGCAACATAGTAGGCAACTCTTTTCATAGCTTCCTCAATTATGTTAGGTCCTTCTCAATTCCGAAGACTTTAACTAACCTCACAACCTCTGCTGGATGAACCTCCATCATGGCTAGCGCTTAATACGACTAAGCTCTCTCGACACTTCTCACTACGATATCGTGACATGAGAATAACTTCCAGGCGAAGTTAGATATTGAGTAATGCCATGGAGGCGTGGAACAAAGACTATGGCCTCAGCTAGGCCTATAAATCTCTTAGAGATCTCTATGAAATCTAGTTCTCCAGGCAGACCTGCATGTGCATGAGTGTCTGTGACCTCCATCATAGCATGAACCTCACATGGTGTTAGCAAAGTTAGAGTTTATTAGGGCATCAATGAGTAGGGTGTTCTGAAGCTAGTGAGGACTATGCAGCTTCAACGATCGCTCAAAGCCAAGACTAAGAAGCCAGTAAGGTCAATCTCAGGGGTAGTAGTCGTAACTGTGATGACCAGGTATTTCCCGTGCCCTCATGGAAGATGCATTTACTGTCCCAAAGGCTCTGGTCTCACTCCTCAAAGTTACGTCGACTTAAGCCCTGTAGCGCTTAGAGCTCAAAGATTAAATTATGATCCCTATCTTCAAGTCACGTCGAGACTTAAAGCGTACAAAGCTATGGGCCATGAGCCCTCAAAGGTTGAGCTCATAATCATTGGGGGGACATTCCCAGCACTGCCAAGAAGCTATCAAGAGTGGTTTGTTAAGAGGTGTTTTGATGCTCTCAACTCCTTCCCTAATGCGATTTACGAGTCCAAAGATATTGAGGATGCACATCAAGTAAATGAGAAAGCTTACAGCAGATGTGTTGGGTTAACAATTGAAACGAGACCTGACTATGCAAGCAGAGAGATAGTGGACTTCCTACTAAAGCTTGGAGTGACTAGAGTTGAAGTCGGAGTACAGACAGTGTACGACGATGTTTTAGAGAGAGTGAAAAGAGGCCATAAAGTTAAGGACACGATAGAAGCGACAAAGACCCTTAAGGATGCTGGCTTTAAGGTCGTTTATCATTACATGCCTGGCCTGCCCGGAGTAGACCTCAATAGAGACCTGGAAGGGTTCAGGGAGTTATTTGAAAACCCTGATTTTAGGCCAGACATGATAAAGATATATCCAACACTGGTCCTACCAGGAACGGAGCTCTACGAGTTGTGGCTTAAGGGCGAGTATAAAGAGATGGATGACTCGAAGGCTATAGAGTTCTTATTGGAGGCAAAGCCCCTCATACCTCCATGGATTAGAGTGATAAGGATTCAAAGAGCAATACCAAGTAATTGTGTTGTTGCAGGAGTTAAATCAAATAACTTGAGGGAGGTTGTTCAGAAGAAGATGGAGGACTTAGGGCTAAAGTGCAGATGCATTAGGTGTAGAGAAGTTGGCTTTGCAAAACTGAAGCAAGGAATATGGCCTCAAGACTTAGACCTTAAAATTTGTGTGAGGGCATACGAGGCCTCACAAGGTTTAGAGTACTTCATATCTCTAGAAGATGAGAGCTACGACCTAATAGCTGGCTATGCAAGATTAAGGTTCCCCTCAAACCCTTGGAGACCTGAGATCGTAGAGAAGCCTACAGTATTACTTCGAGAACTTCATGTTTATGGTCCTCAAGTACCCATTGGCTGCGAAGATGAGGATGCATGGCAGCATCGGGGCTTAGGAAAAAAATTAATTAGTGAAGTAGAGAGAATAGCGAGAGATGAACTTGAAGCTAGGAGGATCGTAGTCATAAGTGGCGTAGGTTCAAGGCCGTACTTCTACTCTTTAGGGTATAGAAGGTTAGGTCCTTACGTAGCTAAAGACTTAGCGTGAAGATCAGCAAATAACAGATCCGAAGTGATCAACTCTGATGATTTGTTTTTCTAAGACAGCATACACTACAACTGCATTTATGATCCCTAGCATATCACCATCCTCAATTACTCCGTCTCTAATCGCAAGGAAAATAGCTTTATCGTAAACTCTGCTATCTTCAATGGGCTGCGGCTTACCCTCAGATCCATAAAGTCCTAGTAACATTCCAAGAGCATGTCTCGAAACGGGACATGTAAGCGTTATCTCCTTTGGATTCAGGTGAATAGGATCTATCTTTACTACTACTGGTTGTCCAGCCTTAACTTCGATACTTTCATTAGCAACTACGTTGATCCATCTTCCGGCAGTGCTTATGATGTACTCTATTGCTTGATTAGGAAACTCTAATCTCCTTATTTCACTAGATCTTTTACTTAGATATTTGACTATGACTTTCTGACGTGGAGACATAGAAGCCATCCTATAGTGATTTATTTCTTGTAACTATCTATACTTTTCCTCACTTCCCTCAAGTCCTCATACATCATAGTTTAAGAGGATTCCTTAAAGATTGCAAAAGCTAGAGAAGGATTGTAATTTCAACCATGCGAACCTAGCCATGAAGTAGTGCTACGTAAATGTCTTGAAAGCATATCCTCATCTGAATACTTGTGATTAACGAAATTGCCATCAGTTAGGGACTTATATACCTGTGCTAAGCGTATTCTTCGTGAAGCTACTTAAAGCTAAAACCCTACGTGAAAGGTGCGTTAAATGTGGCTTTTGCACTTATTACGTTAATTGTCCTGGAGAAGAGGATTGTCATGGATGTGGAAGCTGTGTAGATGCTTGCCCCTATGAAGCTAAGGTATTACTAAAGGTTGAGGTGCCAGATCGCTACATAACCTTGAGGATTAACGGTGAAAAACATCAAGTACCTCGTGGATTTACAGTACTCAAAGCACTCGAACTTATAGATTTTAAGATCTCAAGACTACCAGGAGGTGGAGACATATGTACTCCATGCATGACAGGTGGATGTTGGTCATGCGCTGTCTTGGTAAATGGCTCCCTTAAACCCTCATGCATAACTCCAGCACGAGAAGGCATGGAGATCGTGACCAGAGCTGATGAAGTCGTCAAGAGGACCCCGCTACGTCTAGTCTCAAGTTTTCAGGGGCATCCTGTCGGAGGTGTTGGAACACCTTATTGGCTCAAACCGAAGGAGCCTTTCTACAGGTACATAGAGGTGGCTTGCTTTGCTCATGGATGCATATTGAGGTGTCCATCTTGTCAGAATTGGGAGATAACTTACAGCTCTAATGAGGATCCGCTAACGCCTTTCCAAGCTGCTTATCTATTAACTGAGACTCGTAGACTCTACAACGTAGACAGGATGGCTATAAGCGGTGGTGAGCCAACTCTCAATAGACGGTGGCTTGTGGAGTTCGTAAGATCACTTAAAACACTCAATGTAGATGAGAGAGCACGCATACACATAGATACGAACGCTGTCGTACTTACACCGGACTACATAGATGAGCTCGTGGAGGCTGGAATGACTGATATAGGAGTGGACGTTAAGGGCTTGAGGCTCGAGACATTCATGAGGATAACCGGGATAAGGGATAGAGAGCTAGCTAAGAAAATGCTAGAGAACGAGTGGAACACCGTGAAGTACGTGGTCGATAAGTACTGGGGGAAGGTCTTTATTGGGGTTGGCATACCATACAACAGGGTTTTTATGAGCTTTGAGGAACTTTATGAAATAGGATCTAGACTCGCTAGTATAGAACCTAATCTACAAGTATGCGCGTTGGATTATAGACCAGAGTTTAGAGCTCGTCATCTTAGGAGACCGAGCTTCGAGGAAATGCTTAAGGTGAAGAAGATCTTAGAAGACTCAGGACTTAAAGTTGTTATTTGTCAAACAGTTCGTGGTCACATACTGCCAGCAACTTGAAGGCTTAAGAAGAAACTCGTCAATAGGATGTATTCGTTAAACACGTGAAGATATGGTTTCTTAAGCTTGATTTAGTGCATCCAACTTATTAAGAGGTTAAGCTAAACCTTTGAAATCGTGGTGGTTAAACGTGGAGACTACGTACTTAGCGCCAACACTTCTAGTTCAATCAGATAACCCTGAAATAATAAGGTGTGCGAAGAGACTAAGTAGCTCATCGATTGAGCAAACAGTCAAGAACATATACCTATTCGTGAGGGACGAGATTAAGTGGACCATAGACAGAATTAAACCTGCTATTGAGGTCTTGAGGAGCAGGAAGGGCGCATGCTTCAATAAGGCTAGTCTTCAAATAGCTCTACTAAGAGCCTTAGACATACCGGCAAGATATAGACTTGAAGAAGTCTCAACGAAAGCTCTCAAACCATACCTTCCTCAGGAAGTTTACGATCTTCTTCCAAAGACGGTGCTTCACACCTTAACTGAGGTGTACTTAGAGGGCAGGTGGCTTGGCTGTGATGCTACAATAGACTCTCAACTTTCACATCCGCTATGGAAGAGAGATTGGGAGCCCGGTATGGATATGTCGTGCATACCCTCCATTTTCAAGGTCAAGGTGTTAGGATCGTACCATGATTTACCAAGATCCCTCATATCAGAGAGCATGAATGCTGTATTGTTGAGAGAGGCCCTCATCCTGAGGATTGAAGAGCATCTAGATAATTTGAGGGCACTACCGTTAGATGAGAAGCTAAGACACTTTGAGCAGTACTGGGGATCAGATGTTGTCTCCTACTTAGCTAAGAGGGGTATAAGATGAGCGAGGAAGTTAAAGGGATAACGAAGCGAATTGAAGAGCTTAGAGACAAAGCTCAGGGAAGTAAGTTCTCTCACTGGCTTGCGTGTCATCCATGCTTTAACCCTAAAGCTCACTTTCAATACTCACGTATACACCTTCCAGTAGCTCCCAGGTGCAATATTCAATGTGGTTATTGTAAAAGAGGTATAGACAAGTGCGAGTATAGACCTGGAGTCACCTGCACTATAATGAAGCCCGAAGAAGCTGCTAAGCTAGTTGATGAACTCGTTAAGAGAGATGAGAAGCTAACGGTAGTAGCAGTCGCTGGACCGGGTGAACCACTATTTAATGACGAGACCTTCGAGACCTTTAAGTTGATAAACGAGAGACATCCAAACCTCATAAAATGTGTTGCAACAAACGGTCTCCTCCTACAGGAGAAGGTTCCCGTCCTTAAGAGTCTCGGAGTAAGGGCCATCACGGTAACCATTAACGCCCTAAATCCCGAAGTAGCATCCAAAATCTACGAGTTCGTGATACTAAATGGCGAGATTATAAGGGGTCTTGAAGCATCGAAAATACTAATAGAAAGACAACTTAAAGGCCTAAAAGCTGCTACTAATGAAGGTCTTGTAGTTAAGGTCAACACCGTGCTTATACCTGGACTCAATGAGGGAGAAGCTGTGGAAGTAGCTAAAAAAGCAGCTGAACTAGGAGCTTTTATTCAAAACATAATCCCCCTAATCCCCCTCCACTCCTTTAGAGATCATAGACCGCCAACCTGTGAGGAACTTAATAGAGTAAGGGAGGAAGCATCAAAGTACATAAAGCAGTTCAGGCTATGCAAGCAATGCAGGGCAGATGCTTATGGAGTACCAGGCTTTGAGAAGAGACCTGCAAGCAAGGAGCAAGACTTCTACTTAACGTTCCATGCATGAGCCATAACTGACATTACCATCCCTATAAATCCAACCCATTAATTAATAAAGCCTCTCAAGGACTAGTGCGTCTTAAGCTACAATCGGCTTGATGCCCCTTAACCGTCACGTCACAGTAATTAGTTCCTTAGAAACCTAACCAGCTCCTTAGTCAAGCTATAAATTAGCCTCTCACTTAGCCAATCTCCTCATGAACTCCTCTATCAAATTATGTGCTTCCTCCAATACCTCCATGGGCGGGAGGAAAGTTTCCCTAAAGTGAGATGCTCCTACTGGACCAAAGAATGATCCAGGGACAACTAAGACTCCTTTCTCCTTCAAGAGCTCTAAAGCAAACTCTTGATCGTCTCTAAACCTGTCGAGCCTCTCTATCTTAGGCAGGAAGTGGAAGCCTCCTTCAGGCTTTGTAGAGCTCAATCCATCAGTCTCTGTAATCCTCTTATAACAATACCCTGCTCTCCTCGATATTTCCTCAACGTACTCCCTAACTTCAT
>QNVF01000029.1 GCA_004347965.1 Candidatus Nezhaarchaeota archaeon WYZ-LMO8 | reverse complement strand
TCCCTCATTCCCCCTTTCGAGGGGCCATGAATAATTTAAGTTCGGAAGAAATTGTTTAACATCGTCTTCTATAGTGGGAGATGCGTTAATTGAGTTAGTAAAAGTTAGAATTGATGAGATGAAGACTGCTAAAATTAAAATCGAAAATACATGGAAATATAGCCTTCCTTTCATTTTCTTCCTTCTCTTTTTCTTTTATATCCCATATAAATTTATCCATTATAAATTTATCCATGAAATAATATTGTTGACTAGCAGAAACGATTTCTCCCTCCAGTAGGCCTCAGACCAATCCCTCTTGGCAACCTTAAACGTGAATGGGGATTTCATTGTTATGGAGGAATGCCACCATTAAGGATAATGTGAGGTATTCTATAAACCCGCTATACTCAATGAAAATGTTTATGTTGAATATGAAGGTGTATATGGAGGCTATGCTAAAGTAGATAATGCTGAAGACATCCATGAAATAATACTTTCTCCTCCTAATCTGTGGAGCCAGTATAGTTATGGTAGTTATGGACGCTATGAGCGCAAGGAGCATGCTAAAGCCGAAGCCAGGGAGGTAGTAGTGCTAAAAAGCGCGTGACGTTGATGTTGTCATCTTCAGCCAGTAGTACCGTACGAAGAGTACAGTCAGGCAGTCTCTTTACGAAAGTCTTTAACCGCCTTATGTCTAACGCTTTTCCTTGCCCTTTAGGAATGAGACGTAATCCAGGAGCATATTGTATAGATCGCCCTCACTCATGGCGATAAGCTGCTTAGGCGACACATTAAGTGCTCGCAGAACGAGCCGAGCCTACGAAGATAAGCATCAGCAGTAACCCTAGAGCCATGGGTAACATTACTATACCAGCGCCTAACGTCAACATCCATAAGTAAATAACCATACCTAGCCCGACCGGCCAACCAACCACCAAAAATAAAACAATAAAGAGGTTGTATTTAAGGGACTTGAACTCAAAAGGTGGTGGGCCGGCCCGGACTTGAACCGGGGACCTCCCGCGTGTGAGGCGGGCGTTCTAACCATCTGAACTACCGGCCCATGAAAAATGTTAGCTCAACCTGAACACGTGTTATTTCTGAACTGTGCGTTTCTTCCATCTTAAGTCGTAAGAACGACATCTCCTACATCTTTCAGCTGTAGAAGCATTTCGTGCACCGCATTTTCTACATATCTTTATCATTAGGAGCCTTTTCTGAGCTATTTGTAATTTCATGGGATCCGATATTGGCATCTTGATAACCTCCCATGACAATTCTAGTTATCTATCAGATAAATTTATTCTCTTTTATTCTGAAGAGAGCTAAAGAAATGATTTAACCCCTCAATCAATGCATAAAATAGACTTTAGAGGAGACAAGTATGAAAGAGAATGTTGTAATTGTCGGGCAGAAGCCCACCATGAATTACGTCCTCGCATGTCTCACACTATTTCATCAAGGCTTTAGTGATGTAGTAATAAAGGCTAGAGGAAAGGCTATATCGAAGGCCATCGACGTTGTAAATATCGTGAAGGAAAAGTTTATTCCCACCGCTAAAATTAAGAGTCTGGAGCTTGGTAACGAAAGGCTTGTGACAGAGAGGGGAGATGTTGTTAACTTAAGCACATTAACCATAATATTAACGAAGGAGTGAGGGGATATGAATTGCAACTTCCAGTATGCTACTTCTGTTTAAAAAGTGGTCTTTTGTGTAAGACTTGTGATGAGAAGCTAAAGAAAGGTGAGATAACAAAACTTGATATAGAAATTGCCAAATGGTTTTTAGAGAATGAGGGGAAGTATCCTCAGCTTAAGGATTGCACGTTCTATAGAGCTGTTCAGAAGGATAATCTTCTGGTGGTGCTCATAGGATGCAAGAGCAAGGGTCTTACAGCCTTTTGGAGGAAGGTTAGTAAAGCCTTAAGCGAAGATAGGGGGGTTAACGTTAGGATAATTGAGAAAACCCCTTCGTTAAGAAATATTCTAAGCCAGTTACTCTTTCCAGCTAAGGTTATTTCTTTAAACACCGTATGGTTACCTGACGGCTCTTGTGAAAGTACGGTTAAAATAGCATTAGAAGATTTAAAGAAACTACCTGCTGATGCAAAAGTGCTAGAAGAAGTTATAAACGAGTTATTGAGAGAAACAGTTTATATCGCTACCTAGTAATAGCGCCTCTGATAAGCGATGCTTGCCGTGGATTCTATGAAAACATGGAGAAAAACTCATAAAAACTCTGAGCTTCCATTAACATCTGATGGCTCAGAAGTAATAGTAATGGGTTGGCTCCACGAAATAAGGGATTTAGGTAGCATAAAGTTCTTAATTTTAAGAGACTCAACAGGTATAGCGCAGGTTACGATTAAGAAGGATGAAGCTGATCCAAGGCTCTTTGAGATAACTTCTCAATTAACTCGTGAGAGTGTGATAGCGGTTAAAGGTGTGGTTAAGAAAAGTGAAAAAAGCAAGTTAGGTTTCGAAATCCTTCCTCAAGAAATCAAGTTACTTAATGTATCTAAATCACCTCTACCTTTAGATGTTACTGGGAAAGTTCCAGCAGATTTTGAGACTCGCATGAACTCAAGGTTCATGGACTTGAGAAGACCAAGCGAAATTTTAGTTTTCAAACTTCAACACGAAGTTCTAAAGGCCATAAGAGCATTCCTGGATGAGAATGGTTTTCTCGAAGTAATAACACCAAAGATCTTAGTCTCTGCAACAGAAGGCGGAGCAGAGTTATTTAAAGTGCAGTACTTTGAAAAAACAGTCTACTTAGCTCAAAGTCCTCAGCTATATAAGGAGTTATTGACGAGCTGCTTTGAGAGAGTTTATGAAATAGGCGTCTACTTTAGAGCTGAAGAATCCAATACTCCATATCACCTCAACGAGTTTACATCTGTTGACATTGAGGCTGCATTTATGGATTATAGAGATGTTATGAGGATCTTAGAGGAGTGCATAGTTCACGTCTACCAACATCTCAAAAAGAAGTACTACGAGGAGCTGAAGAAGATACATGCTGATTTCACGGAACCTAGCACACCCTTCCCCATTATAACGTATTCAGAAGCCATAGAGTTAATACGTGGAAAAGGGATGAAAATAAATTGGGGCGATGACTTAACTACACCTGCGCTGAGACTACTAAGTGAAGAGCATGGCAGCTATTACTTCATAATTGATTGGCCTACTAAAACTAAGCCCTTCTACATAAAGCCCCGTAGAGACGATGAAAAGGTGAGCGAAAGCTTCGATCTCATGTGGCGTCACATAGAGCTTGCTAGTGGAGGAAGTAGAATTTACCTTCGAGAAGAACTTGAAAAGAGTATTAGAAACAAGGGATTAAACCCTGAGAACTTCCAAGAATACTTAAAGGTGTTCGATTATGGGATGCCTCCACATGCTGGTTGGGGGTTGGGATTATCAAGGTTTCTCATGGTGCTAACAGGTAGGTCAAACATAAGAGAGGTCGTTCTGTTTCCACGCGATAGAACGAGACTAACTCCATGAGCTGAGCATAGAAGGTAGTCTAGAAGATGAAGATCGGTGTTCTATACTGGTGTGTAAAGTGTAATGTTCCTTTGCTTGCAGAGAAATGTGGTTTGTGCAGACAAGAAGCTATTAGAAAAGTGAAGATAACCCCACCAGGCAACGTAAAGCCAATGTTTGAAGAGGAGAGAAGGAGGATTCAACGCACAGTACACGAGCAGTATGGCAATCACGTGACGTTATTACTTCCGGATGATAGGATAGCGCTGCTCAACAAAGTGCCTCACGTGGACTTAGCTTATGAGGTAATAGTTGATGGTCAGGTAATTGGGCTTTGGAGGTTTGACGTAGAATCAATGAGATACCACTTCATCCCTCACATGGAGGGGGCTAGAAGAATGGCAAAGCAGAGAGCCAGAAAGTGGATCCTCGTTGATCGAGGCGCTGAAAAGGCGATAACATTGGAGGGAAAGAATCTCTTGGCAGTAGGAGTTGAGGATCATGATGATGATATAAGAAGAGACGACTTTGTTTACGTAGTGAATGAGAAATGGAAGGCGATAGCGGTCGGTAAGGTCTCTCACGACTTTAAGCACAAGTTAGTGGAAAGAAGAGGGATGGTGGTTAAAGTCAAGCACTTCGATAAGCCTAAAGATCCTGAGGTGCTCGAGAGCAAAGCTACGTGGAGCGATGCGGTATTGGCTAACAAGTACTTCTTAGAAGGAAAGGAGGAAGAAGCTATGGACTTTATACAAGATATTTGTCATAAAATTAATAGACCGATACTAGTCTCATTCTCGGGAGGTAAAGATAGTCTCGCAACATTAATAGTTGTCAAAAAAGCTTTAGAAGCTTTGAGTAAGGAATTTTACGTACTCTTCTCTGACACCAAAATAGAGTATCCTGAAACCACAAGGTACGTAGAGGAGACTTTAAGGAAGCTAGGACTTGAAGAAAGAGTCATAAAAGTTGATGCCTTCACGAACTTCTTTGATGCCATCAAAGTTTTCGGTCCTCCTGCCCGAGACTTTAGATGGTGTTGCAAGACTTGTAAATTAGCACCAATAGCTTACGTTATAAAAAGTCTTGGAGGTGAATGCCTAACTTTCATTGGTCTACGTGAGGTAGAGTCCGCTAGAAGGAAGAGACGGGGTGCTATTTGGGAAGGTATATGGGTTAAAGGTCAGACAGGTGTCTCTCCAATTTATAACTGGAGCACGCTTAACATATGGCTTTACTTATTTAAGGAAGGAGTAGAGGTAAATCCATTATATTACAGAGGGCTTGAGAGAATAGGTTGTTGGACTTGCCCAAGCATGGACTTAGCTGAAATGCAGATAACTGAAGAGATAATGAAACAATCTTGGCAGGAATACTTAAGGGAAATATCAGAAAAGCTTTCTTTGAAAGATCATGAAGTAAAGTTAGGCTTATGGAGGTGGCGCTTTAGATATCCTGGCTGGTTGAAAACTAGAATCAAAATGGTGCACAAAGACTATTCTCAGTGCTTACGTGGAGTAAAAGAGCTACACCTAAAGAGGGAAGACGATTTTAGGAGGATCGTGAGCGTCCTAAAAACTTTGTATGATGTACGTGAGGAAGAAGGGCGTGTAATATTGATGGAAGAGAAGAGGGAAATCACAAGTTTAACGAGAAAGGACAGGAAGATTACAATAGAGATCTACGACAGAAATTGCGAGAGGCATTGGATGAAGATATTTAGAGGCATAGCCCGTGCCATAATGTGTGTAAAGTGCAGATTGTGCATAGCCGTTTGCCCTAATAATGCCATATCATTGAGGAACGATGGTATTGAGATAGCAAGCGAATATTGTGTAGCTTGTGGAGAATGCAATTACACATGTCCCGTATGGGCTTATAGCCCGAAAAGTCCGTATATTGCGAAAAGGTTATTAGAGTTAAGTACATTATCTTACGCTGAGTCATCTCAACAACACTAGGAGGAATATTAACATGTTCACACCACCAGGCTTGGGATATGATAGGGCAATAACCGTCTTCTCACCCGAAGGGAGATTGTACCAAGTTGAATATGCGCTTGAAGCTGTTAAGAGGGGTTGGACGACATTAGGCATAAAATGTAAAGATGGTGTAGTAGTTGCTGTGGAGAAGAAGAGGATATCCCCCCTCGTTGATCCTGAGACCATGGAGAAGATATGGAAGGTTGACGATCATGTAGGAATAGCTTATGCTGGTCTAGCATCTGATGGAAGGGTTTTAATTGATAGAGCTAGAATAGAGGCGCAGATTCATAGATTAGTATACGATGAACCTATAGACATAGAGGTTTTGACTCGTAGAATAAGTGATATCAAACAATTATATACTCAACATGCAGGAGTGAGGCCCTTTGGTGTATCTTTCATAATAGCTGGGGTTGACAATACAGGGCCAAGGCTGTATATGACTGAGCCCAGCGGTGCATATGCAGGCTACTATGCAGTGGTTATAGGCGCTGGTTCGCAAACAGCTACAGAGATACTCGAAAAGTACTACAATCAAAACCTTACGGTCAATGATGGGGTATTGTTAGCCTTAAAGTGCATGGAAGCTGTGATTGAAGGAGGGCTTAGCGTAGAGAAGATTGAGATAGCAATAGCTGAGGTTAAAACAAAACGCTTTGATAAGCTTAAAGTTAAGGAAGTCGAGCAATTAATAGAAAGTTATAAGGAACGGATGAAGTGATTATGAGTAGTGAAAGTGAGCATTCGATAGCAAGGCTTGTTGTTGGATCCGAAAAATTTGAGATCCTTATAAATCCTGAAAAAGCTTGGCAGCTTAAGCAAGGAGCAAAAGTCGATGTGAAGGAAGTTATGATAAATGATGTTATATACAAGGACGCTAGAAAAGGGCTTAGAGCTTCACGAGAGACACTACAGAAAAACTTTAGGACGTTGGACCCCTATGAGATAGGCAAAGTCATAGTTTTACGAGGAGAGATACAATTAACAGCCAGGCAGAGAAGGGAGCTTATAGAGAACAAGCGAAAGCAGATAATAACCTTCATATCAAGAAATTGCGTTGATTCTAAAACTGAACTACCGATACCTCCAACAAGGGTAGAAGTTTTATTGAATGAAGTCAAGGTATCCATAGACCCGTTTAAAGATGCTGAGGAACAAGCATTAGAAGTCATTAAAGCGCTGAAAGCTAAGATCCCCATAAAAATATCAAAGGTTGTATTAGAAGTAAAGACCTCTCCACAGCATGCCAGTAAGGTCTGCTCACTATTACCTCGCTATGGTGAGGTCTTGAGAAGCCAGTGGTTAACAGATGGTTCGTGGAAGGGTGAAGTAGAAGTACCCGCAGGAGTTCAACTAGAATTAATTGATAGACTTAACAAGGTGACTCAAGGTAGTGTTGAGGTAAAGGTGATAAGCAAGAGCTGAAGAAGCTATGCCCATATACGTTAAGGATTGGGACATAGTAGTTCCAGGAGAGGTCTTAGCAGAAGGAGAGTACATCGCTGGTCCCTACGTGTACAAAGATGGAAATAAGTTAATGGCCATGGCTATCGGGATAGTGGAGTGTAAGAAAGAGGTCATAAAAGTGGTACCACTACAAGGACCCTACATACCCAAGGTTGGAGATGTGATTATAGGCATAGTTGTTGACTACTCACCAACCACCTACATCCTTGACATAAACTCATCCTATAAAGCGATACTGCAAGCTAGTGAGATAATACCTCCTCAAAGAAACGTATTAGCAGAAGATCTTGCCAAGTACCTAGATGTTGGAGATGCTGTTATTTGCAAGGTCGTGAGGTTCGACAAGTATTCCGATGTCATGTTAACTTGCAAAGGAAAGGATTTAGGTAAGATAACTGAGGGGAGACTCATTAAGGTAAATCCAGCTAAGATACCTAGGCTAATAGGTAGAAAGGGCTCCATGATCAATTTAATAAAGAAGGAGACTGAATGCAAGATAGTTGTGGGGCAAAATGGCTTCATATGGATTAAAGGCAAGGATTCGAACTCAGAAGCATTAGCAGAAAAAGCCATACGAAAAATAGATGAAGAAGCTCATATAAGCGGACTTACACAACGCATTCAGCTTATGTTACAGCTAGAAAAGGGAGGTTAATACTTGTTAAACACAAAGAACAAAAAAATCGTACTAATAGATTCCGATGGAAGAAGAGTTGATGGTAGGAGACCAGATGAAATGAGAGATATTAAGATAAAGGTGGGGATACTAGAGAATGCTGACGGTTCTGCCTACGTCGAGCAGGGTAATACGAAAATTTATGCTGCTGTTTATGGACCTCGTGAAGTACATCCAAGGCACTTAGCATTACCTGATAGAGCAATAGTAAGATGTAGATACCACATGACTCCATTCTCAGTTGAAGAGAGAAAGTCACCAGCACCAACAAGAAGAGAGATAGAGCTCTCAAAAGTAATAAGGGAAGCTTTAACCCCTGCAATAGTGGTAGAACAATTTCCATTCTCATCTATCGATGTCTTCGTAGAAGTAATAAACGCTGATGGTAGTACACGATGTGCAAGTATAGTAGCAGCATCAGTTGCACTAGCATCAGCTGGTATACCCATGAGGGATCTTGTGGCTGCTTGCTCTATAGGAAAGGTGGATAGTGTATTAGTTCTTGACGTTACAGATATTGAAGATAAGTATGGGGAGGTAGACTTACCATTTGCCATGATGCCTAATAGAGGTGAGATCACGCTGCTTCAATTAGATGGCGTTTTAAGACTTGAGGAACTTGAAAAAGCAATCTCCATGGCAACCAAAGCTTGTAAAGAGATTTACGAGAAGCAGAAAAAGGCCTTAAAGGAAAAATATGTTGAGCTACGAAAAGCTATCATTGAAGGTGGTAAGACTTGATACCAAAGATCAAAAGACGACAAATGCTTGATATGCTCTCATCTGGGCTAAGAGTTGACGGTAGAGGGCTTGAGGATTTAAGACCCGTAGAGATTAAGTGTCGCAGTGTAAATAATGCTGAAGGCTCAGCTGAAGTAAGACTTGGTAAGACTCTAGCAATAGCTGGTGTAAAGACCAGTATAGGAACACCTTTTGCTGATACACCTGACATGGGAGTCCTGATAGTCAACGCAGAATTCCTTCCAATAGCATCACCATCATTTGAGCCAGGTCCTCCTGATGAGAATGCCATAGAACTTGCCAGGGTCATCGACAGGGGATTAAGAAGATCTGAAATGATAGATCTAAGACAACTCTGCATACTCCCCGGCAAAGCTGTATGGGAATTGTGGGTTGATATACATGCTTTGAACCACGATGGCAATCTCATGGATACTTCAGCTCTAGCAGCTGTTGCAGCTCTCCTAACATCTGAGGTACCTAAAGCTATGGTAAATGAAAAAGGTGAGGTGATAGTCAATAAAAATGAAAAACAAAAATTGCCAATAAAATGCATACCCATCACGATTACTGTAGCTAAAATAGGTGATAAGTTACTTGTTGATCCATGTTTAGATGAGGAGGAAGTTGCTGATGTTTTTTTGACAGCGACGTTCGTAGATGACAAGGTGTGTACAATCCAAAAAAGAGGAGAAAAAGGTTTAACTGAAGAGGAGACTTTAAAGTGCCTTCGAGTAGCACAGCGTAAGGCACGGGAGTTGCTTAAAATAGTTAAGGAGGTCATCGGCTATGGTTAGGACCAAGAAAGTTAAGATAGCAGGAAGGTTTGGAGCAAGATATGGCGCGACCATAAGGAAGAAGGTAGCGGAAATAGAAGCTATGATGAGAAGCCCCCATAAGTGCCCATACTGCTACTCAGTAGGTAAGGTGAGACGCAAAGCTGTGGGTATATGGTATTGCAGAAAGTGTAAAGCTATCTTTACAGGAGGAGCTTATGTTCCTAGCACTGGATTATGATGGATGGTTTACATAACATAAAGTACGTCATCTCAACCTCTCTTAGACCCTCAAGGAGGACGCGCACTTTCGGACGAGACTTAGCGCATGCACTCATTAATTGTTGCTACGTAACGAGAGGGAAGAAGGGAATAGTGGACCTAAAAGGTTTAGCCTTAAGCTTCAAGGCTTCAAGATTAATAGTGATACAAGCTAAGAAAGGTAATCCAAGTAAGCTCGACTTTTACGATGTTACTTCAAAGAATGTACCTCTACTAGGTTCGTTATTGGTATCAGGGGTGAAACTTGTAAGAGAGCAGAAACATACTACAAGGGCTCCATCGAAAGCCAGACTTGCTGTTCACTACGAATTAGAAACAGCTCCTTCTGAAATTAAGTGGACTATGATGCTTATCCCTACATTATTCGATTTAGAGGTTAACGCAATGGGTAACGAGAGGTGGACCATGAAGGTTTCTTGGACCAGTAAGGGTCTTGAAGTATCATTTATCGATAGGGAAACTGCTTTATCATTTGGTCCAGTCATAAGGGTGAGGAAAGTTGTCCTATCAACAGCATAGCGCTACAATAACCGTTGAAGCTCAAAGGCAAGGTCTAAGTAAAATACTTTTCCTGGCTCTTAAACCTGAAAGCGAGGAGAAGGGAAAGGGTTTCTCAGTCGAGCTTTCTATGGAAGGGGAAAAGTTAATAATAAGACTAAGCGCTAAGAGCCTAAGCAGGTTAAGAGCTGTAATAAACTCATATTTGAGGTGGATAAAGTCAATACTAGAGGTCATTGAAGGTGACAAGGTATATGCAAACACAAATTCCACCTGAAGTTCAACATAAGATCATGCAATTTCAGGAATTACAAGAAAGAATTAGGGCACTAATTACACGAAGACAGCAGCTTGAAGTAGAGCTGAGAGAGGTTGAAGGTGCGCTAGACGAGCTGAGAAACGTTGGTGAAGAGTCCCTTGTTTTCAAGTTTACTGGAAGAGTCTTAATGCGTGTAAATAAAGATGCCGTTATTAGAGAGCTAAGCGAGAAGAAAGAAACTTTAGAATTACATATAAAAACCTTGGAGAAGCAGGAAGCTCATGCACGAAAGAGACTTGAGGAGTTAAGACAAGATTTAAGTCAAACCTTAGCAGGAATTCAATAAATGTAGCACAAGTTGAAGCGAAGGATGAGTGAAGACTTTTTAGAAGAAGTTCTTAGGAAAGTTCAAGAAGAAACACTGAGGTACTTAATGAGTTTAGTGAGACTCGAAGAAATCGTAGACTTAAACGTTTCTATATCCTTTGAAGAGGGGGTTTTAAATATTGATGTTCAGATATCTCTACATGAAGCTAGCTTGAAGAATCCTAGCGAAATAGTAAGGAAAGTTGCACAATATGCTATCAAACTCTTCGATGAGGTATGGAGGGAGAAATTTGAAAGAGGTCCTCTTATTGAAAATGGTGAAAGAGGCTAGTAAGATCGTTATAACTAGTCACCAAAACAGTGACGTTGATGCAGTGCTAAGCTGCTTTGTAGTAAAGAAACTCATTAGTAAGATAAATTCAACAGCCATAGTTAGTGTTGTAACATCAGGGATGAATGCGCAAGCAAGGAAGGTTGTAGAAAGCTTAGGTATAGCATCGGAAGTTCGGGATGGTGATAGCATACCAGAATACGATTTATGCTTACTTGTAGATGTCAATAATCCAATGCACTTAGGTTCGTTGAGGGATAATATAAGCTATGACAAGCCTATGATCATCATAGATCATCATAGACCCTCAACTAATACACCTTCAAAGGCCTTAGCTATACTTGATGAGAATGCTGTAGCTACCGCGGAAGTATTGTGCGACCTAATGATTAATATGGACGTGAGACCTAGCAAGGAAGAGGCACAGTGTCTATTGATCGGTATACTTTCAGACTCTAGGAGATTGTCTATGGGGACGAGTAAAACCATGAGGAACGTTGCTTACCTATTATCTTGCGGAGCATCCTTATCTGAAGCTATAGCCACTCTCAGCATACCAATGACTTACTCTGAGAAAATAGCGAGATTAAAAGCTTCGCAGAGAGCTCTAATTTATTCCTTAGGTCAATGGATTATTGCGATATCAAACGTGGGTTCTTACGAAGCCTCGGCGGCACGAGCTCTAGTCGATTTAGGCGCTGATTTGGCTGCTGTTTGTAACGAGCTCAATGACGAAGTTAGGCTCTGCGCTAGAGCTAGTGAAGAATTCGTTAAGAAAACTGGTGTACATCTAGGAGAAGAAATGGATAAGCTAAGCGCCTTAATGTCCGGCTCAGGTGGAGGTCATGCTGGCGCAGCTTGCGCTACCATTCCAAAGGGCTGCGAAGATATTATAAGCGGATTCCTTACATTGATGAGCAATAGGCTTGGACAGCCCGTTAAGAAGATGGACTAAAACTAAACGACTCCTTCTATCGAATTACATAAAGAGCTGGAGGTCATGTTAAACTAATCATCGCTTCAGATTCAAGGCTTCCTCAAAGCTCTTAATAAGCGTCTTCTTGTCACAACCCACATCGATGACGTCCCATGGAGCTTGAGATCCTGATTTTAGTGATACTTTGGGTAGAGTCTTCATCATGAGAGTCCATGACTTCACTCCTTGCTTTACAAGGTTCACCAGGTAGGGACCAAGGTTCTCATCTCCGAGAGACAGTATGGCTTGAAGAGCAGCTCTATAGGGATTTAGGAAAACAAGCTTTACTCTAGGATGTCGAAAGATCCTCAAGTATCTTCTATAGCTATCCTTAACCATGTGAGGTTCAGGGAGAGCAAGCCACTGGAAAGGTGTGTGTGCTTTAGGAATTAGAGGATTTATGGATATATATAACGTCACCCGGCTTTTAGATGCGATCTCAATGATCCTCTTGAAAAGTCTGACACTACCATCTACATCCTCTTTAGGTAGGCAGGTTATTATGTATAGTTTAACCTCTGTCAAACCTTTATCGATAGCCATTCTTACAGCGTTTTCTATCACTTCATCATCGTATACCTTCCCTAGAAAAGCTCTATCAGATCTAGAGAAAGACTCTACTCCAAGAGCTAAGCTTTTCTGACCGCCTTTCCTGATAAGTTCGAGAAGCTCATCATCTATGACGTCTGGTCTAAGTGATGGAATGGACAGACTTAGATTTCTAGACAATATTTCCGCACATACATCTTTAAGCCATGGAACGTCGAAAATCCCTGCACCTATAAGGACAACTCGGTTAGCCTTGCTTCTCGAAAGGCCTTCATCCAACAGCTCCTTAATTTTACTTAAGCTCCTAAACCTAAGGGGGCCATTGGTCCAGGATAATAAGCAGAATCGGCATCTCCTATTGCACGAGCGGGAGACCTCTAGGCAAAACGCGTTCGTAAATACTGGATCGATAAGGGCTTCATCGCCGCCTGGAGTGAGCTGAGCTAATATGTGAGGGGTTTCGTCGAGATTTCTCGCTATGCACCTCTCGGCCTTCTCCTTACCGTAGTAATAAACGTGCTTTAAATTACTTAATTCATCTATCCTACTCTTCTTACTCTTCCCTTCTTTCAATGCTTCTAGTAGAGCGTTGAGGCAGGGCTCTAGCTCACCTATGAAAGTACAATCAACTATCTTTGAGAGAGGTAGAGGATTAGCTGAGATGGCTTGGCCGCCGGCAATTATTATTGGGTCTGATTCGTTGCGCTTTTCTGCTAGAGGGTTTATGCCAGAATATACAAGCATTTTCACCATATTTACGTAGTCCTCTTCATACTGCAAGGTGAAGGCTAGGACGTCGAAGGACCTCAAATCTGCACCGCTTTCAATGGTTCTTGGTGGGTCGCTAAGAAAACATCGTTCACACAGCACATCATCGTCTAAATTAAACAGGTAATAAAGTTGCTGAACAGTTAAACCTGTCATACCTGCCTTGTAAATGTTCGGATAACAAAGAGCTATTTTCAACTTGCTTTTCTTCCAGTTCTTAACTATGACGTTATACTCGAGGAACTTAACCTTTCTTGTTAAGCTCATCCCCAAAATGCTCCTCAAGTCTCAACGTATGGCGGTGATGAAGAGCGATGAAAGCACGTTGGCTCTCTAAGATTCTTGAAGTGATTGATGGAGGACCTTAGCTTCCTCGCTCTCAAGTGGGACGCGTAATAGCTTGCTCTTCATGGCCTCAACCTTTCTTAATGGATATATTTTCTTTGTCTCGTTGTATACATCAGATGAGATCTTACCGAGGACTAATTCTTGAACGAAAGCTTCAAAGTTTAATTGTGATGCTTTTTCCTCCACAACTCGTCTCATTATGGCTCTTATCGCAGACTTCTGAGACGTCTTAGCTCTCTTAACCGTAACTGCCAGCATAAAAACTCTCAATTGATAACCGTCTTTGGTCTCGACATCAAATATGCTATCTATGCGTGAAGAACCTCTCCTAACAAGACTTCGTATGTAGTCTCTGGCTAGTTCATGACCTTTAAAGATCGTGTAAGCCTTGTCCCCCTCAACCTTGATTATTTGAAAGCACATCTTTATGTGTTGGTGAGAGAAGTCGTTTGTAATGTTATATAGAGTAGTCCATAAAGTCCTTCTGACAACTTTATCTGGCGAGGAAGTCGGGGTCCTGCCTAACTCTGTAAAGCCAAAGTACTTCGGAGCAATTACTGTAATCCATATCTTTGGCTGTGCTTTCAATACCTTTGCTTTCTTAGAAGACACGAAGAGAAGCCTCCTCTGCGTGTTAATTAAGCTTGTGTAACATCGTTAAACGTAGGTGCAACGATTTAAACCTTTTTAATCATAGCCACTCCATCAGTTAACCCTTACCTAGTAGTTTGATGGCTGGCTGTAGGCATGTAAATACATCGTTTATGGTGTTCATCGCCGTCCCAACATCCTCCGCTTCAATGAATATTTTTAGAGAGTCGCTAGTGACTACAGCAATCTCTAATCTTAAACCTTCAGGGAGGATATCATTATCAGGCTTCAAGGATTTAGCTAAGAAATTAGCGATACCCTGAGATGATATGAGGACCTCTAGCGATAAGCTTACTCTGTTCTTCTTCAATGCTAGATCCCCTTCTTCAGTGCTTTTCCAACTAAGGAGTCTACTAACTTGACGAACACTTCTTGTGCTTCTTGGGGTATGATTCCTCCAGCAGCAACTTTATGTCCGCCACCACTTCCACCTACATGCTCGGTAGCCAGCTTAATTATGAGACCTAAGTTTACCTCCCGCTTTGATAATGATTCGTGCATTCGAGCAGAAACCTTGATTTTGCCTTGAGCGGAGTGGGACAGCGATATGAGTGGTTTCGCCACGTCACACATGTAAGAGGAAACGACTATAGATGA
This sequence comes from Candidatus Nezhaarchaeota archaeon WYZ-LMO8, assembly GCA_004347965.1. Classification (GTDB taxonomy): domain Archaea; phylum Thermoproteota; class Methanomethylicia; order Nezhaarchaeales; family WYZ-LMO8; genus WYZ-LMO8. The sequence goes on along the minus strand of QNVF01000029.1, from coordinate 1,372 downwards.
AAGCGATCCAAGCATCCTTTCATCGACAACGTTCTTCAGGTCCAATACCTGGATGTTGTTGAGAACTCGCATGTAAGATGAGTCGCTGCGTATTAAAGATATGTAATGAGCAAGTCTCCTTCGATACTCAAGAAACAGCGCTTCTGCTAAGCTCAAGAGCTTTCCTCTATCACCCAAGCCTATAGCTAATCCAATGCCGTGTCTCCTCAGTCTACCACATGCATTCAATACTTGTGCGAACTCGTGAGCGTATCTTAGCTGTGTTTCCTCGGATTCCCGCAGAAATTCATAGATGTACCCGAATAATGAATTTGCTATTTGAGGGCTGAAGCCCTTAATCAGTAGATGCTTTATTAGTGCTGTAGCCAACTTAGATACTTCATCAGTGCTCAGATCTTTGTACGTAATAAAAGAGCCATTAGACTTCTTGGCAGGTATACCTACAGCTTCAAGGAATCGTTGACTTGCAGCCTCATCATAGGTCAAGCCTGGAAGTAGGGGATCCACCGTGTATGCAAGTGACTTTATGAGGGGTTGACGAGGGACACCGTAAAGTCTTAACCCTATGGTTTTCTTGACCCAACCGTTGTTTATTGCCTCTTGAACGATCAGCTTGTTTACCCCTACAAAACCTTGAGCATCCTCTTGTCTATCGCCAACAGCCCCGGATATAGCTAAGTACGCTGCTAGGTGGTCTACAGAGTTCATCTTTTTAGCTACAAGGTAAGCGAGACCAGATGCACTAACTTCTTTCCCACCATTTATCCCAAAGTTATGTGGATTGAGCTCTTGAAGTTCTCGATTAGCAATGGTTGTACTTCTTAAGGGTTCATGATGATCAATTATGCTGAGAGGCTTAAACCCCTTTTTTATAATCAGGTCTGCGTTAGAGCTACCTAAATCGACGAATATGTAGTAATCGCTCTTGGGGATTGTTTCTAGTGTTTCTTTATCGATCTGATCAACAACTCTCACCATAAAAGATCTCTCAATCCTCATGAGGGCTCTAGCTAGTATCGATGCTGCAGCTAGGCCATCAACATCGTAGTGAGTCACTATAGTGTAGAGCCTGGCTGATGACTCATTAATACTTTCAGCTATCTGAGATGCTACATCATTAAGATGCGATAAACCTTTAAGCGAGCTACCATTTGAAGACATAGCTAATTCAGCTTTAAGGTATTACGCTTATCTTCTCCGGCTCGTACTTCCAATCATGAGGTAGCACTCCCTTTCGCTTATAGTATTTTACGAGTCTGTGAATTTTAGATTCTATGAGTTGAAGTCCTCTTAATGAGAAGTAGTCTTTCGGATGCTCTTCTAAGTGTCGCCTTACTTTAGCAGCCCTCCTCATTAGGTTGGCAAGGTCCTC
>QNVF01000028.1 GCA_004347965.1 Candidatus Nezhaarchaeota archaeon WYZ-LMO8 | reverse complement strand
TCACCAGTTCACCCACAGCCAACAGGAAGATAGCCAGATTCGCAAAGAAACAACTACTAACTCACGCAGTAGTCATGAGCCTGAGATACGGGTTAAAACCCGCACTAGTCGATCCACGAGGAAACACGAACTCACCCATACACGGCGCTGTAATGAAGAAGCATGGTTTAGATAGGCACACAGCATCAGCGTACCTAATAGCATTCAGATATCTTCAGGACGAGAAGACCGTGAATAGTTACAAAGCATATAAACAATCCAAGTGAAATAAAAAAAAGAAAACAGCCCCTACAAGAGGGGCGTTCAAGCTCATTTTATTATAGCTTTGTTGTCAAAGCAATTTTATTCTTCATTACAATGTCAATTACTGATTTGAGCATTCAGTCCATATTTCATGACTTTACGAATCTTGAAGTTTTTAATGAAGATCGTCTATACTTTTAGCAATCATCATTAAGTTTTGCTTGCAATGTCGGCTATATGCCTATTGCGACGTCATTCGGTATAAAAATAACAGTAAAGAATTTAAAGCATAAAAATTATGAAACTATAACCTATAATGATAGCGGATAGTGAGTCCATTAAACGCTTAAAGGTGATTTAAGCTTGGTAAGTAAAAAAGAAGAGTCGCACGGTATGGTTCCTAGACCCAAGATATTCGGCAACTTAATAGGTGAAGTTATAGCTAAAAAGATATGCTGCAAATGTGGTCTTTGTGTTTCATCTTGCCCAGTAAACTCAATTATGATGACTGAAGAGGGTCCCAAACTTATTAGTCCATGCAAACAGTGTGAGGCATGCTACTATGGTTGCCCTAGAAGTCAAGCTTTTTCAGGTGAGCTACTCGAAACCTCTCTAACTAGTGGGAATAGAGATGACGTCCTAGGAAGATATGTCAAGATAATTAGTGCAAGAACCACATCTGATGAGATAAGGGCGAGAGGGCAAGATGGTGGCGTTGTCACAACTCTTTTGATATACGCAATTAAGAATAAGATGATAGACGGGGCTGTAGTTGCATCGAAGGGTCATCAGGATCCTTGGAAACCAATGCCTAAACTAGCACTAACTGTAGAGGACGTCTTGAATGCTGCTGGGGCAAAGTACTCCAATTGTCCAAACCTAGTGGCATTGGGGGATGCTCTATTCTGTTATAATCTTGACAAAGTCTGTGTAGTTGGAGTACCTTGCCAAGTTACTGCAGCACGAAATGTTAAGGTTCAGCCAAAAGCTGCAAGAAAAATTGGAGATAAGATAGAGTTTATCATCGGGCTTTTCTGCGTAGAGACGTTTAACCACAAAAGATTGTTAGAGTACTTGACAACTCGCGGTATTGACATGCAAAGAGTATCTAAGTTCGATATTAAAGATGGTAAGTTTAAGGCCTACGCAGACAATGCTGAGGTTCTATGCGTCCCTGTGAAGGATTTGAAGGATTGCGTTAACGAATTCTGCTATGTGTGTAGAGATCTTACAGCACTTTATGCAGATATATCTGTTGGAGCCATAGGATCTCAACGTGGATGGTCAACTGTCATAATAAGGACTGATCGAGGAGCTGAGTTGTTCGAGAGTGCTGTAAGAGAAGGTTACTTGGAGGTCAAGGATATTGGGGAGGGAATTGCTGCACTAAAGAAGGTAGCTGAGAGAAAAGCTTCTGGTAAGTGGTTACTCTAAGTATAGTGCTGGCCTGTACGGTATTGCATTGAAACGACGATCTTTAGGGTCATAGGCCGCCTCCTCCTTCCATACTTTGACTTCAAATTTAAGTTCTCGTTCTAGGAACTCTTTGGCTGATGTAAGAACTTCGTACTCATCCACTATGCCAGCTTTTAGCTTAATCTCTCTTTGCTCTCCACCTACGGATGAGGCTTCCTTAGCAATCCTCTGTATTACCCTGGAATCTTTTACTTGAAGGTCTCTCGCTACTTGGTGAGCCACCTTAATCACCTCTTTAGGAGATGAAGCTTCAAGTGCTTTCAGGTACACTTCCCACTTCCACTTAGAGGCCACATAAATATGCGCTGTTGATGGAGTTTTACCAGTTGCCCTCATAACCTCCCTCAAGTCCTCCATTACCTGCTCTATTAGTAACTCAGAGGCTTCTGCAGTGTAGTCTATCTTAGAGACATCAGGTAGAGGCCAAGGAGCTTTACAGACAAAGCCCTCACCGCCCAACATGCTCCATAGCTCTTCGCACATGAATGGAGCGAATGGAGCTAATAACCTTACCCAAGTCTTGGCTACCTCTAAAAGAACTTCCTTACAAGGCTTCTGAGTTCTTCTAAGATACCACCTGATATCGTTCCAAAGTTCAAAGAGAGCTATTTCCAAGGCAGTTCTGTTCTTCATCGACTCAAGGGCTTCCGTAATAGCTCTAATCCTTCTCTGCAACCTACTTACTAACCACCTCTCAAGAGACCCTTTAGCGCTTGAGCCTGGAAGTGCCATTATATCATTAATTAACTTGAAAACCTGATTCAGCTTATCTCTCATGTCTCTGCAAGCATCAAATCTCCAGTTTGGATCATCCATGCCCTCAGCAGCTATCATGAGGGTACATCTGACGGCATCTGCTCCATAGCTTGCTATCGCATCGTTTAAGGTAACAAAGTTCCCTTTAGACTTGGACATCTTCTCTCCTTCAACCATCACTATCCCGTTGACCGTAATGCCTTGGGGCCATAGCTCCTCTGGAAATATTGCTGTATGATGGAAGAGGAAGAACGTTAAGTGATTTGGAACTAGGTCCTTACCAGAACCTCTTAGGTCTACAGGATACCAATACAGGAACTCTCTTCTAATCTCTTCTAAAAGCTCTGGTTTAAGGTCACTAACATTCGAAGCATGTTCAAGGGTTCCTTCACCGAGAAAGACGTAGTCAAAGAATTCTTCCGTTAAGTTCTCAGGCCTTAATTGGCCTTTGTTGACGTACTTTGCTATTATGTAGAATGCCATGTATATCGTTGAGTCGCTGAGAGTTTCAACGATCCAAGATGGATCCCAAGGGAGGGGGGTTCCTAATCCCGTTCTTCTAGCGCATGCCCAATCCCTAAGCCAATCTATGACCTCAAAGAAGTAGTTCCTAGCCTCTTCAGGGTGGATCTTGATTTTACTCACTAACTTTCTTGTCTTAGACTTCCACTTGGGGTCTGAGTACTTGAGGAACCACTGATCGGTTAAGATCTTAACTATGCACCTGGTTGTACACCTGCAAACAACCTTTTCAGGCAACTCATACATTTGATCTGCTAGTCCTACACTCTTCATGTCCTCAAATACTTTCTCCTTAGCCTCTGAAACCTTAAGATTGGAGTAGTTTAAGCAATTCTCCTTCATCACGCCCATGTGGTACTCCTTCTTGTAGATGATCTTGGTGGCCTCATCTGCTTTAGCATCCAGTTGATTCTTGATGTTCAGTTTATTCACAAGCTCAAGCGCTGGGTAATCCCCGAAGCCCTCTACCTTTATTATGGAAATGGGTTTAAGTCCCTCAATCACCTTAGGATCTAAACCGTATTTCTTGAGGGGTTGAGGGTCTATCATTAAGTCTCGTAGGGCTAACCAATCATATGGTGCATGAGCCGGCACGCTGAAGACTATGCCAGTACCATTATCAGGGTCCACGAAGTTTGCTGGTAGTATTGGAAGCTCTCGATCGGTTATGGGAGCCCTACAGTAGAGTCCAAGCAGCTCTCTTCCTTCAAATTTTCTTAGAACTTCAACCTTCTTAAGCTGCTCTTTAAGTTTTAACGCAGCAAGTTCACTTATTATCCACTTCTCGCCGTTAACCACTGCTTCAACGTACATCGCTTCAGGATTGATCCACAAGTTTGTTGCTCCAAATATGGTCTCTGGTCTAAACGTAGCTGCAGGTAGGTAAGTGTCTCCACACCTGAACTTCACTAAGACGTATACCTCTGGCGAAACCCCTTCACCCTCAAGCCTATCGTGATCTCCAGTTGGGCTTTGACAGTGTGGACACCAAACTACTGGATGAGTTCCCCTTACTATATAGCCCATCTTCTTAAGCCTATTGAACTGCCAGGTTACGAACCTAGAGAAGGCTGAATGATAGCTTGATGTGTGAAACTCTCTTCTCCAGTCCACCGATAAGCCTATGTCTATAACGGTCTTCCTGTTCTCATTCATGTAGTACGAGGCCATGTATACTGGATCCGTAAATCTCTTAATCTCTTCCTCAGGGATCTTGTCTATGGTCTTAAGGCTCCTAATGAGCTTTTCATCTCCTTTCATTATCCTCTCGGCTGCACCAACTATTGGTTCTCCAGTCCAATGCCATGCAAATGGAAAAAGGACGTTATAGCCCTGCATTCTCTTAAACCTTGCGTAAACGTCTAGTCTTACTGCTGAGAAGCCATGTCCAACGTGGAGCCTACCGTTCACGTAGGGAAATGGAAATGTGATGAAGACCTTTGGTTTACCTCGTTGAGGATCTACTTCAAAAACCTTCTCTCTCAGCCACTTCTCCTTCCACTTCTCCTCTATGCTTCTCCAATCGATCTCCATGATCTTACTCACCAATGGGAGCTTTAAGCGTTCAAGCCTTACTTGACACTTGCACTTCTAATGCAAGTATGGGAGGTGAGTATAAGTTAAAGTGCTTACTTCTCTCCCTCCCTATAGCCTTTATCTTCTTAGCGAAATCGATGATATTGAAGGCAAATAGAGTTTGCTTGACTGGATCTTTCACTTCACCACCCTCTACTATATAGCCGTGAGTTATCATGGCTGATAGCTCTCCAGTAGCTATGTTGGGAGCATCGTGAGTGTCCAATATCAACAATCCATATTTAACCTCTTCGAGCATCTCTTCCAAGCTCCAATCACCTGGTTCGACTACTACATTTGAGGGGGCTATCGTGACTTGACCTCTAAAGTCCAAAGGACCTCCACTTCTTGAAGCGTTCCCAGTGCTCTTCGTCCTCGCTTTGCCGGAAGTGTAAGAGTTATGCAAGAGGGACCTCACGAATCCACCTTCTATCAGTACTGTTCTCTGTCTAGGGGTACCTTCGACATCAAATCTTCTAGTTAAGGGGCCTCCATTTACGAGACCGTCGTCTATGATCGTGAGGGCTTCAACACTTATCTTCTCATTTAGCCGTGTAGCCATGTAGCTTCTGCCTCTTTGAACTAAATCCGCGTTTAAAGCTGATGCTATTCCTTCAACTATTACTGCTAAGAGGACCTTTCCAGAAAGTATAACTGGAACTTTAGTTGTTCTATATGGTCTAGCTTTAAGACCTCTTACAGCCTCCTGTGCCGTTCTTGTTATCATGGACTCCATGTCTATATCCTTCATAGTCCTGACTACGTCTCCATCATAGCTAGACGACATGTTTACGCCATCGCGCGCTGTGATGTAAACCAAGAAGCTTAGGTAAGTCCCTTCATCGGCTCCCTCCACTCCATTTGAGTTTACTATAAAACACTTGAACTTCGAACTTTCAATAACAATGTTTACTGAGTAGATGTTGTTCATTTTAACCTTCTTAATCAACGATGTAGCGAGATCAGTTAGCTCTTCGGGTGTGAGTGAAGCTATTTCGTCGTCGTAAGTCCCCTGAGGAGATGGATAACTGGATGGTTTTGGAAGGTCTTTAAAGTCTGGATCTGGATAACCTACCTTAGCTGCCTTAACAGCTTTGCGCACCACGTCGCTCATATTGACGCCTAGACCTGAAGCGTAAGAGTAACCCATTGATCCTCTAACTATGGCTCTCAATCCTAAACCGACGTCATGGGTTGCCTTAGAGACCTCTATATTGTTTTTTCTGACTTCAACTCTTATCGCTTCAACATCCACTCCGTACACGTCAACTGCTTCGGCCCCCAGTCTTAGAGCTTCATCAATAGCCTTCTTGCAGTGATCAAGAAGCCCCACTTATGCTAACCCCCCTATTATCACGTCCCTTACCCTTACGTGTGGAGCTCCAGTCGTTACCCTAACGAGCTGGCCATCCTTGCCACATATACCTGGCTTAAATGAGAGGTCATTCGCAACTGCTTCCACGTTCATTAGCACATTCAGTGTATACCCTGAGAGGGCTGCGTCTCTACATAACTGCTTTTGCTCACCGTTCTCTACAACATACAACTTAACGCACTTGAAGACAAACTCGCCTTCTGCCGTGTCCACATAACCGTATTGGCTGCCTTGAGCATAGACTCCTTTCTTAAGGTCTTGGAGCAACTCATCAACTTTCCAATCTCCTTTCTCTATGAAGGTATTAGTCATTCTGACTATTGGAGTTGAACTATAACCTTGAGCTCTCGCGTTCCCAGTGGAGGTCGTACCCATCAGAGCTGAGGTCTCAAGATTGTGTAAGTAGGACCTTAAGAGACCTTTATCAACTATAATGGTTCCGCTTCCGCTAATACCTTCACAGTCTATTGGTAAATAGCCGTAAAGACCCTTAATGGTTGGATCGTCCTTAACGGTGACTTTCTCTGAGCCAACTTTCTTCCCCAACATTTCTTCAAGTATTGAGCCTCCATGCAGGACTATGTCTGCTTCGCAAGCATGCCCAAATGCTTCATGAATGAATACGCCGGCAAGTTCCGAATCAAGAACGCATGTGTGTTTTCCAGCTGGCGGACCTTTAGCACTTAGAAGCTCAACTGCATCTCGAGAAGCTTTCTGAGCCACGTCCTCTGGATTGCGTACTTTCAATAATTCAAACCCTCCAGTACCACCGTGACTATCATGCCCTCGTTGAATAACTCCTGCCTCACTTGCATATGCGGTGGCTGATACAATGAGCGATGGGATGGAACACTCTGCCTGAAGACCGAGACTATTGACTAAGTAAATGTTTTCTTCAAGTTCAAAGTAGGTTGAATTCGTGCTCTTGATGCTATTACTAATGCCCCTCATGACCCTCTCCATTTCATTACATATTTTAAACTTCTCTTCTACATCAATTAATGAGGGGTCAATAATTGGAATTACTCTACTTGAGAGCTTAGCTGGCTTGCATGAAGGTTGAAAGCTTTCTTTACCTCTCCTGCTTGCGCTTTTAGCTAGCTCATATGCTTGCTTACATGCTTTCTCAACTTCCATTGGCGTGAGGATAGAGGTGGATGTAAAGCCCCACTGACCCGCCATAAGGCATCTTACGGCTAGGCCTTTCTCATTTATGAACCTAAGCTCCTTTAGCCTTCCATCAGCTACCTCTATCCTAAGGCCCTTAAGCTCTACAACTCTAAGATCTGCAAAATTAACACCTAAACTGAGAAGCATATCAAGAAACTTTTCAGAGAGATCCTTATAATAGTCCTCCATCCAAAAACCTCCACTTTCAGTGCATGCCTTAATCTGGAATAAGTGCTCTCTAAAGTTGTTTTCGATCACTACAATGAAGCCGCAGGTTAAGAACGTACTAAACGTAGAAGCCGAGTTTTTAACGTAATGGTCGTAACGTCTTGAGACTGAAGTTCAATAATCATATGTAATGTTGATAAGTGAGTTATCTTTGTCTTGCAGCTCTACCTCTTCGAGGAGTTGCTGCCAGGTTTAATAACTCCTTAAGGAAGTTCACTCTTTCCTCTACGAGTTTTTTCATCTTATCTTTAACGTTATTTTTAGTGATTGTAGCCCCGAACTTACTGAGCTCACGTGAAAGGTACCTATCGCCTATCATGTACAGCCACCGAGAAAAGTTACTAGTTCTAACGTGCCAGTAGAGGTCTTCACTCTCAACTTCGCTTACAAAATTCTTAAGATCGTTGAGGTTCCTTACTTCCACCTCAGAGTTGCTCTTCTTAAGCTTCAAAGGTTCACCACTTCCATCAAGTATTCTAGCGGCATCACGAGGATCTACAAGCTTCTCTGCTAACAGCCTACCTTGATCTGTCAACCGATATTCCCCTGTTAATACTCTAACTACAAGGCCAAGTTTCATCAACCTATTTATGCAATTATAGAACTTAGTTCTCTTAAAGTTGACAGCAGACATAAGTTCTCGTGTAGCAATTCTATTCCATTCACTCATAGTTTTCAGTAAGACAATGTCATCTACGCTTAATTCCTTAAGCAAGGGGGATCCCTTAAACTTAGAACAATAATTCAAAATATAATAGTCTACTTTTTTCAATTAAGCTTTTCCTTTAACATGATTTTAAGAGGGGTCTAAATGATGAATTGAGAGGGGTCATATTTTAATACAACGTTTTTATGATGATTAAGTTTAAGTTTCATCTCGGATGTGCTTATATTCAGAGCCCGGTGGTGTAGCGGCCAAGCATGGCGGGCTCTGGCCCCGTCGACGGGAGTTCGAATCTCCCCCGGGCTACCATCTTTAAGTTGTTCGAACTTATAACGCCGTAAGTCTCTTTAATTTGAAATAGAGATTGTGCGTGGTGTAAAGAATGGATAAAGTAGTTCCTACATCGGCTTCATGCTACTTCAGCATATCAAGGACAGGTGAATTTCACCAGTTCTTGATTTACGACTACTACGATCCTAATGGGTACTATGCCAAGCTCCTTAATAATGCAAGGAGGTGTAAAGAGGAGCTAAGAAGGCTCTGTACGAACATGCAATACTTCTTAGATCAAGAAGAGGTTAGAGTTAATGGAATGAGGGTTTATCCTAAAGTTGTGACTGCCTATCTTAGCCATAGGGGCTTCATGGACTCTCCTTACGTGGCTTGGATCATAACGTTCAAAGGTAAGTTGAAGAGAGGACTTAATGTGTTCGAGAACACTAGTGAGCGCGAAGTAGCGGAGTACGATTTCGAGATTCTCTGGCAATTTCCTATTAGGAGTAAGATAGTAAGGGCAGAGATATCGACTGAAAGTCAAATAATAGCTGGTAGAACGTTGTACGTGTGGGCTAGGAAAGGTGATCTTGTTGGTGGTTACGAGAAAATAGAGTTCACATTGTACTAGGGCTTTAAGTCAAGAGACTCGAAATGTAAATTAATGAGAAAATTTAATTTCCTTACTATCAACTATTCGTATTGGCAATGATTACTTCCGGCCTTACCGAGGAATGATGACAACTTACCCGCATAAGCCTTTTACGCATCTTAACATAATCCCTCATACTCAATCTTAATGAGGTGATCTCGTGGGATAACCTTTCTAGGAAAGTTGTTTAAACTGTTAAGGAAAGAGTTCTGTGGCTAACATAGGTGGTTATCACGAGACTCCTTGATGTTATAGGTTTTGGATCCATCTGTGTGGACCTCATATTTAAAGTTAACAGGTACCCAAGGAGGGGCTCGACGAATCTTTCAACAACCACCATGATTAGCTGCGGTGGTATCATAGGAAATTTCTTAGTAGCGTGTTCTAGGCTTGGTTTGAGGTGTGGGGTCATCGGTGTTATTGGTATGGACTACTACGGCAAGATGATATCTGATTGTTTCTTAAAGCACGGTATCGATACGTCAATGCTCGTTATTGACCCCAAAGGTTCATCAGCTAAGGTAGTTTGCATAGTTGACTGTAGAGGTGAGAGAACGTTTATAGTTGACCCCGGTGTCCAGGCTCATGTTAAATTACCTGAGAAGGTTCGAGAATACGTAGGTAAGTGTAAGGTCTTTCATACGGATTGTCTAGATATAAGGCTTGCCAGTATTTTGCTCAAAGAGTCTAAGCAAAGCAACGCCATGACCAGCGTTGATGTTGGAGCTCTAGCCGAGCATGTATTTCAAAAGATGAAGGGTTCGTGGATCCAAGATGTTCTTAAGTTTTGTGATGTAGCTTTTATATCTGAGGACAATGCGAGAAGGATGTTCCCAGGTCTCAATAACGTAGAAGTTCTAGAGAAGATGTTCCAATGCGGTGTTAAAGTTGCAGTAATGACCTTAGGTAAAAAAGGTTGCATAGTTGCTAGCAACGAAGGTCTAACCGAAGTGAGCACTTTTAAGGTTAATGTTGTTGATACTACTGGTGCAGGCGATGCATTCGAGGCTGGCTTTATATACGCAATGCTTAGGGGTCTTGACTTAAGGAGTGCCGCGATTTTTGGAAATGCTGTAGCTGCAATTAAGTGTACCAAGCTTGGTGCTCAAACTGGTCTACCAACATTAAGTGAAGTGAAGGAGTTTTTAATTGAGAGGGGTTATGGTTCCTTAGCATCTAGTGTTGAATGAAGTTTTTTGATAACGATTTTAGCTTATCCTCAAATATCCTGTAGGTCTCATCGTCGTAGAGACAAACTATAACTTCCCTTAAGCGTGTATCGCCTTTAAGGTACTCTATTATTGATTTGAGCATTATGTCAGCACATCTATTCTTTGGAAATCCGAATACACCGGTTGAAATTGCTGGAAAGGCTATCGACTTAACGTTATTCTCCTCAGCTCTCTTCAAGCTGTTTAGCGTAGCATTTCTCAGCTTCGTGTCCTCATCCCCTTCACCATATCTCGGTCCCACAGCATGTATGACGTATTTTGCCTTTAACCTTCCAGCTCTCGTTACAACAGCCTCTCCCACGGGGCAGTAACCTATTCTATCGCATTCCTCTTGGATCTCCCATCCTCCCTTCCTTAGAATAGCTCCAGCAACACCTCCCCCCAATTTTAACCTCTCATTTGCTGCGTTCACTATTGCATCTACTTCCAAGTCTGTTATGTCACCCTTAGCTAACTTGATTTTCTTCTCTTCAATATTAACCTCGTATAGTACTTCAACCATATTATAACACCCACAACATACTCCCTCTAAAATAACAGAAGGGTTGGAGAGATAAGTATGAGGTTGTTAGATAGAAAGACGAAGCGTTCGTGGCTTCGATAAGCAGTTGTTTCTCCACTTCTAAGTGATTGCACATTAAGCTCATTGCTAAGACGGAGAGTTGTGAGTTGTCGAGTGCTCCATGAAGGTTCCCTTGATATTGTGTGCTTCACTAGTATTCTATCCCTCTTCTAGCGCCAACTCCAAGTTTATAGGGGTGCTTTATCTCCCTCATTTCTGTAACGAGGTCAGCTACTTCAATGAATTCTTTAGGTGCTCTACGACCTGTGAGCACCACGACGGTTTCTTCAGGTACTTTCTCTAGCAGCTTTAACACATCTTCAACCTTTACTAGACCAATAGCAGCTGCTAAATTTATCTCATCGAGCACAAGGATTCTGGGCTTCTTCTCTAGAACTTTCTCAGCGAACTCCAAGGCTTTCTTTGCAAGCTCATAGTCAATTGGCTGAGGATTATTTAAGTCTACGAACTCCTCCCTTCCAAATTGATATATTTCATACTCGGGTTGTAACCTATCCTTTACCTTGTATTCTCCTACGTCTTTTCTCCCTTTCATGAACTGTACTATTATGACCTTGAATCCATGCCCAACAGCTCTCAGTGCTAAGCCAAAGGCTGTTAGCGTCTTACCCTCTCCATCACCGGTATATACGTGAATGTGGCCTCTCGCCATGTACATCGCCAAGTAGCTAGAGGAAACATATCCCTTTGGGGCATTGTTCTAGATACTCCATACTTAATGATATCGATGCTTCCTCTCCTGGTTCAAGGCCGATGTACAGCACTTGCTCAGGCTTGCTTCCATACCTGTATACAGTTATGCCTTTACACTTTAACTTGTAAGCTAACATGAATACTCTCCTAACAACATCTAGGCTTGCTTCGTGTTTTAGATTCACGGTTTTCGCCACAGCATTATCAACGTACTTCTGGAAAGTTGCCTGCATTTTTACGTGCCACTCAGGATCTATGTCCAAAGCCGTAGCCATTAACCTCTTCAACTCCTCAGGGATACCTGGTACTTCCCTCACTGATCCAGATTTAGCGACCTTGATTATGAGGTCCCGACTGTAGAGACCTTTATCTCTCAAGATCTTCTCGAACATTGGGTTTATCTCTATGAGGTTTACTCCTCCAAGTGCTCTCCTCACATAAACTGGAGCGAATATTGGTTCTATGCTGCTTGACGTCCCAGCTATGATGCTTATAGTGCCTGTAGGTGCTATAGCTGTGACTGTAGCATTCCTTAGAGCATCGTATCCTTCAGCTTTCCAGCGACTTTCATTGAATGTCGGGAAAACTCCTCTCTCAAGTGCCAACTCTCTGGATGCTTTCTTACCCTCTAATGCTATGAAGCCCATAACCTTGTCTGCAACATCTAGAGCTTCCTTGGAGTCGTAAGGTATACCCAGCTTAAGAAGCATATCAGCAAAGCCCATGACTCCAAGGCCAATCTTCCTATTCAGCTTAACCATACGCTCTATTTGTGGTAACGGATACTTATTGACGTCTATGACGTTATCCAAGAAGTGGACTCCTATCCAAACGAGCTCTCGAAGCCTGTCCCAATCTATATCACCATTCTTAACGACTTTTGAAAGGTTTATTGAGCCTAAGTTGCAAGCTTCAAATGGTAGTAGAGGAACCTCTCCACAGGGATTCGTAGCTTCTATCTCGCCAAGCTTAGGTGTAGGGTTCTTCCTATTAATTTCGTCTATGAAGAGTAAACCTGGATCTCCAGTTCTCCATGCCATATCAACCATCAACTCGAGGAGGTCTCGAGCGCTGACGGTCTTGACAGGCTCCTTGGTTCGCGGATTTATGAGGTCTATCGAGCCTTCACTCTCCACAGCACTCATGAATCTATCTGTTACGGCAACTGAAATGTTGAAGTTCCTAAGGCTAACGCCATCACTCTTTGACGTTATGAACTCTCTTATGTCTGGGTGATCTACCCTTAGAACCCCCATGTTAGCCCCCCTCCTTTTGCCTCCCTGCTTAATGACCTCAGTCGCAACATCAAATATCTTCATAAAGGAAATGGGGCCGGATGCGATACCCATGGTCGACTTGACTATATCCCCCTTAGGTCTTAACCTGGAGAACGAGAAACCTGTTCCGCCACCTGACTTATGAATTATCGCCATGTACTTTAGAGCGTCAAATATGCCCTCTATGGAGTCTTCAACCGGCAATACGAAGCATGCTGCTAACTGACCCATCTCGGTTCCAGCATTCATCAGTGTTGGGCTATTGGGCAAGAACTCAAGGTTCCTCATGACCTGAAAGAAACACTTCTCGGCTCTCTCTGGGTCCAAACCGTAAAACAACTCAGCTCTTGCTATAGCCTTTGCCACTCTACTAAACATTTGTCCTGGGGTCTCGATTATCACGCCCTTCTCGTTCCTTAATAGGTACCTTCTCGCTAAGATCCTGACAGCGTTTATTGTTAGCTTCAAGTCATCCTCTACACCTAGGAGCCTTTTAGTCTCTCTTATATTGGTTCTCCACCTCCTGTAGAGAATGTATGCTTTAGCTGTGTTGACTAGGCCATGCTTTATTAGCACCTCCTCCACTACGTCTTGTATCTCTTCAACCGATGGTATTTTTCCAGAGAATTTTTGATTTAAAAAAGCGACAACTTCGCTGCTGAGCTTCTTAGCTAACTCATAATTCCCTTCACTTGTCTCTCTTAGTGCTTTGTATATTGCGTTCGTTATTTTTTGAGAATTGAAGTCCTCAAGTCTCCCATCCCTCTTCCTTACTTTCTCGATGATGAAGCTCATAAATCGAGATTCACCGAGTTTCTAAATGGATTTTGAGACTGTTAGGTTTATCGGCAGGTTCTTCTTTTCAGCTTAACTACAAGTTTGTTTAAGCACTAACTTAATTCTTAGGGATTATAAGCAATCTTGACATCATGCATCTTCGAATAGTAGTCGTAGCCCCGTCGTAGATCTTTTAATTCAAAAGATCATATCTTAAAGCTATCGTTAAATCTTTAGAATTAGAATAACTTTATTCCAGCATTCTCAAATGATTGCTTTATCATTTTCAATAGTTGAGACTTCACATGAAGTGCTCTTCGCGGATTCACTGTTTTAATTACTATCTGAAATGATGAGAATTGACCATTTACGTCCGTTACGTAAACTTCAGGCTCTGGCGTCGTTGATATCTCCTTGCACTGTTTAATGACATCCTTAATCAGTTGTTCAACGATGTCTATGTCCACATCGCTCTTAACCTTAAGAGATATTGATAGTCTTGATAGAGAGTCCATAGGCCTTACAAGAAAAGATTTTTTCATAAGCTCCGAGTTCGGCACGTAGCATACGCCATCTTCTCTAACTATTTCGGTATAGACGGCAGTTATGTCTCTCACGTAGCCAAGTTCACCATTAACCACCACCACATCCCCTCTTTTAAAGGGCTTATAAACCATTAATGCATAACCAGAAAGAGCATTAACTAGAACGTCCTTTGATCCCAAAATCAACATTAGAACCACAACGCCCAATATTAAGCCTATTACAAAATACACTACACTTGAAAAGTTTCCAACAAAAGGTGCAGCTAAGGCTCCGGCTACCAACATGATTACTGCTAATACGATGTACTTCCAAAAAGAGGCTACGCCGGATTCTATCCCTGACATCTTGGCTATCTTGTCTATGAGCTTTGCGATAATTAATCGATACACAACGTAGGCGAACGCGAATATTGCTAGCACTATGAGCAAGTCCATAATTTGACCTGGTATGGTTTGAGAAGCTACTAAACCTTCACCCTGTAAAGATTCTCTTAATATCATCTACCACCTCTGTTCTTGCAAGGACTAAGACCCTATCTCCTTCTTTAATCTCTAAGTTAGGATCAGGTCTTTTTAAGGAGTTATCCTTTATGAGGGCAACTATGAGCCAGTCATCACTGTTAGGTATCTCGCTTACCCTCCTATCGACAACTAGAGAGTTTGATGTGACTGTGAACTCTAAAAGTGAGAAGGAGCCGCTAGGCGTCGTCACCTTAGTGAACTCCGATAAAAGTGTTTCTCGAAGTAGAAGTGATGCCATGTGTTCTGCGGTTATCTCTTCAGGTGCCACTGCCTTTGCTATACCAAGTCTCTCAGCCATCCTAGCTAGCTTTTTGTCGCTAACTCTTATAACTATGTTCGGGACACCGTACTCCTTAGCTATTAACCCAACCAGTATGTTAGCTTCATCGCGACCTGTAACAGCAGCTAAGGCATCAGCTTCTTCAAGACCTGCTTTTTCGAGGAATTCGACATTAGTTGCATCACCTTTAATTACTGTAGCATCAAGCTCCTCAGAGAGCCTTCTGCACTTACTTTCATCGATCTCAATTATTATGACCTCATGACCAGCATCTATAAGCTTCTTAGACAGTAAGCTACCAACTTTCCCCCCACCTACGACTATGATTCGCAAAGAATTGTTCCCCCAAATGGTATCTGAGGAGAAAGTTGTTTTTAGGATACATATAAACATTAAGAGTTGAGGCGAAGTGGGGATTGATCGACATAAAGAGCCTAGTGGGAGGAGTATCAGCAATAATTTTATCGATAGGCTTGATCCTGGCCCTGCCGATGGTGGTGGCCCTAATATACATGGAGGACGACGCGCTATTGGGCTTCTCGATCCCTATGGTTATTGCTACGTTTACGGGCTTCATCGTCCATAGGAAGATAGGTCCTCTCACTAAACTTACAATAGCTGAGGCAATGGTTATATCGAGTATAGGATGGCTTTTGGCTGCTGCTTTTAGCTCCATCCCTTATGTCACTGTGTTAGGCATGAGCCCTTTAGACGCCTATTTCGAAGCTTTCTCTAGTCTAACAACTACCGGAATGACGGTCATACCAGTACTTGAAGGCGTCCCAAGGTCCATTCTATTCTGGAGAGCTCTAGGGGAATGGATTGGTGGTGCTGGCATTATCTTGCTTACAACACTCTTACTGCTTAGTCGTGAGGGTGTAATAGCATGGAGACTTTACGTGTCTGAAGCTAGAGAGGAAAGACTGGCTCCAACAGTTAGAGAAACTATAAGGAACATATGGTTAATATATGTCTTCTACACGGTCCTCTGCGCTATCATCTTAATGTTCGTTGGATTAGAGCCCTTTGATGCCATGTGTCACGCGCTTACATGTGTATCAAGTGGTGGCTTTTCCACGAGGACGGAGAACATAGGTGCTTTCAATAACACAGCGGTTGAAATAGTGTTAATGATTTTCATGATCCTGGCTGCCACTAGGTTTTCGCTACACCATAGGCTTTTTGCTGGCGACGTTAAGGGTTTTGTGAGGGATATTGAGTTTAGGACGTTCATGCTGATAATCATGATCTCATCGTTAGTAATTTCGCTTGATCTTGCATCTAGATTAAGCTTAAACCTCTATGAAACATTTCGCGTAGGCTTCTTTCATGGCATCTCAATATGTACGACGACTGGCTTTACGATCAAGGACTTATCCTCCTTTCACTACCCCCCTTTGAGTAAGGCCATCTTCTTAATGCTTATGATAATTGGAGGGTGCTTAAACTCAACAGCTGGAGGGATAAAGGTTTGGAGGTTGGTGATACTACTAAAGGTGGCAAGACATGAAGTTGAAAGTCTCCTCTTACCACCTGAGGCTCTTAGAAGGTTAAGGTTTAATGGAAGGATCTTAGAGGATAGCGAGGTTGTAAGAATAGCATCCTTCTTCTTCATGTATATTTTCTTCGCGCTCACCGCCACCATTGTAATGATGCTCTTTGAAGGAGACTTCCTAGAATGTCTATCCGGTGTCTTCTCAGCCATGGCGACTGTTGGTCCTTTCTTTGCATCCCCGTTAACCTTAAGCCCAGCTTCTAAGATAATCCTGATAATATCGATGTGGGTTGGAAGGCTTGAGTTAATACCAGTATTCTTGCTTTTTACCCCTAAGTTATGGAGGGGGAGGCGCAAAGTTATAAGTG
>QNVF01000027.1 GCA_004347965.1 Candidatus Nezhaarchaeota archaeon WYZ-LMO8 | reverse complement strand
TTTTCCTTTTCCTTCTTTGGAGGTGAGGCAGCTATGACGTCGTCTATCTTCATTATCATTGTCGCAGCTTCAGTAGCTGACTTAAGCGCTTGCTTCTTAACTGAGAGGGGTTCGAGTACGTTTAACTGCAGCATGTCTGCTACCTCGCCTTTAAGCACATCGACTCCATAGGTCTTCATGCCCTTCTCGTGATAAGCCCTTAGCTTAACCACTACGTCGAGAGGATCTAGACCGGCTGTCTCAGCAAGTATTGACGGAATAACTTCAAGGGCATCGGCAAACTTCATGGCAGCTAGCTGTTCTCTACCTGGAAGAGTTCTTGCCCACTCTCTTAGCGCTAGAGCCATAGCTATCTCAGGAGCGCCGCCTCCAGGAAGTATCTTAGGCTCTTGAACCACGTTCCTGACAACACAAAGTGCATCGTGAACTGATCTCTCTGCCTCCTTTATGCTCATATCGCTACTTCCTCTAATAAGTATAGAGACCGCTCTAGGGTTCTTGCAACCTCTAATGAACACCATCTTCTCATCAGCTACTTTGACCTCCTCAACGACCTCCGCGTAACCTAAGTCGTTCTCACTCAGATCCTCAATACTGGTTACTATCCTTGCACCAGTTGCCTTAGCTATCTTCTCGATATCGGACCTCTTAACTCTTCGAATAGCCATTACCCCTTTCTTAGCTAGGAAGTGTTGGGCAACGTCGTCTATCCCCTTCTCGCAAAAGACCACGTTAGCGCCAGCTGAAGCTATCTTTTCAACCATCTTCTTCAGAACGTTGACTTCTTCGTCTAGAAATGCTTTCATCTGCTCTGGGCTTGTTATATTGATTTTAGCGGTAATCTCGGTCTTCTCTATTTCTAGGGGGGCTTCTAAGACTGCTATCTTCGCGTTGCGAACAAGCTTCGGCATGCCGGGATGGACTACTTCCTTGTCTATAACCAGGCCGTCCACTAGTATTGTCTCATTTAAGGATTCGCCACGCTTCTTCTCGACCTTCACGTCGTCTATGTCCACGATCCACTTTTCATCTTTCTGTTGAGCCACTTTAAGCACTGATTCAACTGCGTACTTGGCTAAGAGCTCTTTTGACCCAGCAATAGACGCCTTACCGCTCAATGAGGTTAAAGCTATTTTAGTTAGCACGTCCTTATCAGTTGAACTTACCGGTATCGCTAAGCTATCAAGAACTTCTAACGCTTTATCTAGAGCCTTTCTGTACCCATCAATTATAATGGTTGGGTGAATATCCTGTTCAAGTAGCTCCTCAGCGCTCTTAAGCAGCTCTCCAGCCAAGACGACAGCTGTGGTCGTACCATCACCTACTTCGGAGTCTTGTGCCTTCGCTACTTCAACCATCATTTTAGCTGCTGGATGTTGAATGTCCATCTCCTTAAGTATCGTTGCCCCATCATTAGTTATCGTAACGTCCCCGAAGCTGCTCACCAACATCTTGTCCATGCCCCTAGGACCTAGAGACGTCTTGACAGTCTCCGCAACGATCTTTGCAGCCATTATGTTAGCTCTCAGAGCTTCTCTACCTACTGTTCTCGTAGTGCCTTCTTTGAGAACCAGAACAGGTAGTGCTACTGACATATTATCACCTGATAATCAGATTTTCTGAGTTAAGAAAAAAGAGCTTCTATATAAACTTATCCATAAAAGAAGACTGCGAGTTTACTCTAGCTGTAATGACATGACGTAGGCATCTTCTCCATCAGCATAGTACCTAGCTACTCTCCTCATGATCTTAAACCCTAATTTATGGTAGAGGTTTATAGCTGGAGCATTTGAAACTCTAACCTCTAAATATACCTCTCTTACACCCCTCCTCTTAACGGCTTCAATAGCTCTTGAGAGAAGCGCTTTTCCAATTCCTCTTTGCCTAGCATGGGGCAGTACAGCTATCGATATTACGTGCCCCTTTTCGGTAAGAGCCTTGTGAGATGAATAGTAGTCGAATCCCATATCCACCCTAGTCATTACGTATCCAACAATATAGCCGTTCATCTCTGCAACCAAAAAGCCTTCAGGAAACTCTCTGAAGTGATAGACAAAGAATTCAGGAGTGTAATTTTCAGGGAGACAAACTCTGTTTATGTAAATAACACTTTGCAGATCCTCAAGTCTGAACTCCCTGACAATGTACTCTTGTTGCTTATTTTGCTCCAACGTTCCTCCCACGCTGGACTTTCCTGAAGGATTGATATGTGTTTTCTCTGAGATACTTAAAAGTCTACTTTTAACATGCAGTAAAGTGAAAGCGCCTAGTTATGTTTAAGCTTTTTAAGCAGTGAAAAGGCTATAGGCATCTAACTTCAACTGCTAATTGATGGAGTCATTTATAATTGAAGTAAATGAAATTGTAAGAAGGCACTTCACAATATCTGAGTGGAAGGTCCAATACGGAGTTTTAACCTACATAGTTAAGGACGAGGACACTAAAGATCGCTTCTTAAAGCTATACTCCGAGCTCTACGAGAAAGGCTACGTGCCTACATTGAAAAGCGAAGATGGAAAGAAGATTCTCAGGATCTTGAAGAGACGAGAAATTCCTAAACACAACCTACTATGGAACTTAGTTCTACTCATAGCCACTATAGCCACCGTGACCTTCGCTGGATACCTATTCACGACTTCGAGCGTCTACGAGATTGTTGATCCAGTATTTAGTAAATATAGGGTTCTTCATCTACTAGCATATGTTCTCTCAATATTCTTCGTACTAGGTATTCACGAATTAGGTCACAAGATAGCATGCGTGAGACACAATCTAAAGTCTACGCCACCATACTTCATCCCAGGACCGCCAACAATAGGAGGCTCTTTTGGAGCCCTAATGATACAACAGACTCCCATCCTTAATAGAGATCAACTCTTTGACCTAGGACTGTTTGGTCCACTATCGGGTTTTGCAGCCTCAATAATCATAACGCTCTCAGGGTTATCGCTTTCATACATAATTCCTGAGGAACTGGCTAACATACTAAAAGAACAGGGTGCGGTAGCTGAGTTACCTCTAGAACCACTATTGTTCACACTCATAAGAATGGGGCTTCTATCATCGTTACAAGTACAGCCAAATTATGTGGTGCTAATACACCCCATAGCTTTCGCAGGATGGGTTGGCATGCTCGTGACTTTCTTAAACACGTTGCCAGTGGGGCAGCTAGATGGTGGTCACGTTGCAAGAGCCTTCTTTGGTCGGAAGGGGCACGCTACAGCATCTCTACTAGCCATAGCAATCATGATCGTAACGGGCTTTGTAGCGATGGCCATTCTAGCACTACTAATATTTCTGAGGGGACATCCAGGTCCTTTAGATGACGTATCGTCTCTCTCACGAACAAGAAAAATACTTTTTCTAACCCTACCATTAATGTGTGGTTTATGCTTCACTTCAATAAGCTTCGTGGTGTTCTAAGGTGTCAGAACTAGATTCGCTAAAGCTCAAAGTGATTGAAGAGATAATACGCTGTGGAGCGTTGATATTCGATGATGTTAGATTAAAAAGCGGGAGGACTTCCCCTTACTTCTTTAATGTAGCTAAGATGTTTAATCCGCGTAGTCTTGAACTCATAGGCGAAGCTTACGCTAAGATCATAGCTAATTTCATAGGCTTAAAAGAGTTCAACTGCATCTTCGGTCCATCGTATAAAGGCATACCCCTCGCAGTAGCAGCGAGCTTTAAGGTGAGACAGCTCTATGGAGAAGAAAAGCTGATACTCTATGATAGAAAGGAGGTCAAAGATTATGGAGCTAAGGGGGACGAAGTGATAGTAGGCTCTGCAGATGTAGGTTCTCGATTGATAATAGTCGATGACGTACTGACGACTGGCTTAACGAAGTTGAAGGTTAAAGAACGCTTAGAGAACTTGGGCTTTAGGGTTGTAGGCGTCGTCGTGCTAATGGATAGGAATGAGCTAGAGGAAAATACTCCAGCATCAGGGGTCATTAAGATGCATGGCTTAAAGTTCCACTCAGTGATAGATGCTGTAGAGCTCTTCCAAGTTATTTGGGCTAGGAGAATAGAGCTGGGAATAGACTCTTCAATACTCAAGAAGGTAAAGGAGTACTACGACGTCTACGGTTCAAAGAAACTATTCTTTAACGTATAACACACCTAGTTCCTTAAGCTTCTCGTAAATTTTATTGACTGCCCTCTTCACATCATCCTCCTTTTTAGCTCCAGTTATAACCATCTTGCCCGAGCTAAAGAGAAGTATTACGACCCCCTCATCCTCCATGCGATATATCAAGCCTGGAAACTGCTCAGGCTCATACATGGCGTTCTCAAGTAAGTATGCAGCTTTCTCTAAGTTTATCTCGGCACCGAGATTAGCTGAAGCAACTATGTTCTGTATCTGTATCTTGGGTTCTCCAATTATAACTATCTTGTGAGCTTTAAGCTCCTGAATGATCTTCCTAACAGTCCTATAAACATCCTTCTCGGATTTGCCTCCAGTACAAACCATTTTTCCAGAGCTAAAAATTAGAGTTGCAGTCTTAGGTCTATCAAGCCTATAAACAAGTCCGGGAAACTGATCAGGGTTGTATTCAGCTTTGAATATCGCCCCTGCTATGGCATTGAGATCTATGGTTTGATTGAGGGTCACAGAAGCCACAACGTTCTCTATCTTATACCTCGGCTTCGTCAAGAACTATCACCTAAAAACTTTTCTCTTTTAACACGTTAAGAGCTATTTAAAGCTCCTTTTAAACTTAACCGCTAAAGCCCTTCCCCACCTTAGCGTGATCTTCTTCTCTCTTCTTAAGGGGCTTGATTATTAGCGCTATGAAGGTAAGCAGAAGTAGGCCAATAACCACGTACTTAAATGGTTCTTGTAGGATGATTCCAACTCTTGGAATCAATACGCAAAAAACACGTCCAACCAC
The DNA here is from genome assembly GCA_004347965.1 of Candidatus Nezhaarchaeota archaeon WYZ-LMO8. Lineage (GTDB taxonomy): Archaea > Thermoproteota > Methanomethylicia > Nezhaarchaeales > WYZ-LMO8 > WYZ-LMO8. The sequence continues at coordinate 11,852 of QNVF01000027.1, read as the reverse complement.
CTGGTCTTCAGATACAAGGTATGGGTCAGGTGCTTTGTTGTTCTCTCCTTGTGTTACAAAGAAGTACTTGCCATCCTTCACTTCTATGTGTATTATCTTGTGAATTATGAATTTGCCTCCATACTTGTAAACAATAATGTCGCCCACCTTGAGATCTGACGGTTTAGCACCAACGAGTAGCACTATATCTCCGCTATGAAGTACAGGAACCATGCTAGTCCCCTCCACTATTGCTAGGGGTACGTCAGTACCTGAAGCTACTTTCAGTACTTCAAAGAAAGCGACCACTACTAGTATTGCAACTAGGTACCTTGTCACTTCACGCTTCAAAGACAAGCTCTCTAACCCTCTTGTTATTCCACACAGTTTTTGTTTAGGTCCTCCTAATAGAACTATTGGTGACGTTAGTGGAAGATAGAAGGTTGAGTGAATTACTGGCTTTAAGAGAGCGGACCCTACCATCACCTCCAGAGTCGATAATAATAAACGACTTAATACCACTATTGGTCTCTATAAAGAAGGACTTAGAGGAGTTAAAGTCAAGGCTTCGAAGAATCGAAGAAAAACTGGGTATAGTATAAGGGTCCTCTATGGCCTTAAGTGGTCAAGAAGACGTAATAAGTGAAGGTTCCTACGTATTGTTGTATCTCGATGGAAAGCGCAAGTACTTAACTAAAGTTGAGAAGGAACGTGTTTTTCATACACATAAAGGATATGTGGTGATGGACTCGTTAATAGGCCTAAAATACGGATCTCGAGTGAAATCAAATATAGGAGCTGACTTTGTAGCTCTACGACCAACGCCTTGGGATTACGTTTTGAAGGTTGCGAGAAGAACTCAGATAATATATCCAAAGGACATGGCCTTAATGATCTTTAAGCTAGGACTAAGACCCGGAATGAGGATTGTTGAAGCTGGGACTGGAAGTGGTGCTTTAACGTGTGCTCTAGCATTCTTCGTAAGACCTGGAGTTGTTTACAGTTACGATATAGATCCACAATTCCAAGAAGTAGCAAGAAAGAACTTGGAGCGTGCAGGTCTACTCGACTACGTAGTGTTGAAGACGAAGGACATTACTGAAGGAATAGACGAAGAAGATATTGACGCAGTAGTTCTCGATATGGCTACTCCATGGCTAGTTGTACCTCACGCTCACAAAGCCCTCAAGGGAGCAGGTCATTTTGTAAGCTTTAGCCCAACAGTAAATCAAGTAGAGAAGACGGTTTTAGAGCTAAGGAGGTACGGCTTCATCGACATCAAGGTCTACGAGCTCCTCCTCAGAGAGATGAAGGTTGAAGAGGGGGCAGTAAGACCCGAAACATTAATGATTGGTCACACTGGCTACATAACGTTTGCTAGAAAAGCTCTCAAGCATCAGGCATAGAAGCATCATGGACTTACGTCTTCTTGAGATTAAACATCTTAATCGTAGAAGAGTTAAAGCGTATTAAGCGGCTCAATTATAGCGATCGGAGGGGGTCTCTCCAAGACCGCATCAAAGGGCAGTGGTTTTCTTAGTAATAAATAAAGCTGATAGCTTCTAACTCATTACGAGAACCGTCTAGTAATATCTCTTAGTTCTCTCGCTTTATCTGCAGGATTAATGCTCTCGCATATAGCTCTACCAGCAATCACGTAGGAAGCGCCTGCTTTAAGAGTCTCCTCGACAACCCCACCTTGAACCACAATACCCGGCGAGAATATGGGTACTTCCCCCACTATACTCTTAACTTGTCTTATTGCATCAGGTCTAGTGGCACCAACTATCACCCCGTCAGCACGCCACTTCACAGCTCTTCTAGCAAAAATCCTATACAGCTTATCGAAAACTCCATACTCCTCATCGAAGGCTATTGTCTCGAAGAATTCTGAAGCTCCTTTATGGCTCATCAGAACCACCACTAAAACTCCTTTGTCTCTCTCCTTAGCTACGTGAAACACATCGCTTAAACCGTCAATCCAACCAGGCAGAGGCATAACCGTCACAGCATCAAATCCAGAATCAAAGTAATACGAGGTCTCCACTAAGTTGGTTGGACCGATATCGCACATTTTACAATCAACTATTACTGGAAGACCAAGAGAATGTGCTCTCTCAACCAGCTCTCTTAAACCTTCGAGACCTACTGACAATATCAAGTGCTTGTTTATCTTGACGCAACATATGTAGCCTGAAGTCTCTTCAAGTATCTTTTTAGCTTTCTCAATGGTGTTAGGTCCCTTTACGTCGAGAGCCAACACTACTCTACTATGATTTTGATTTGCAGCACGAGTTATCGCTTCAACGAAGCCCTTGCTCACACCTCAAACCTCTCTTGCGGTAAACAAATAAGTTACCCTCATTTTTAGTACTAACGGGGCAATGACGACGGCAGGTATTGTTGATTGATGAAAGCTGACACCAGATCGGAGCCCCTAACATAGTAAAGCGGAGAATAGTAGTGGGAGAGCTATCGTAAAGTCGCAGTACACGGTACAATACTCAGCCTTCTCAAAAACCTTATCCCAGCTCACAGCTTCTCCTAACGTAGCTCCAGATAGCCCACCATAGTAAGGCGGGTCGATAGTTATTTGAACAGCATAGTCGAAGGGCTTATTAGCAATTAGAGCTGACTGCAACGCGAAGTTCTTTGGAGCTCCTCCTCCAACAATGAGTACGCCGGTTTTACCTCCTCGCTTTTTAGCTTCAAACTGTAGATCAACTAAGTAGCTAAGGTCTAGAGCCTCAAGAACCATTAGCTTTCGTGTTTGTGTCATGCTCCACACTTGTACGCCAAGTATTGAATCGTAAAATGCGGGTACGATGATACTACAGTTCTTTAAAGCTGCAGTATGTACGAAGCTACTTTCATCCTCCAACCTAAGACCCACCTCTCTTAGAAACTCTTTTGTTGAATAGACGCGATCCTCCATTTGCTCTAATATTCTTCGTAGCCCTTTCTCCATGACCTCGAAGTCCTGAACACGTACCGCAACATCGTAGATCCTGCAAAACCCCTTCATTTTTAACCGTTCTTCATTAACATCGATTAGCTTAAGCCTATAGTGCTTGCCCCCAAAAGCCATTAACAAGTCATGAGTGACGTTAGCTCCCGTAGTCACAACAACGTCAAATAAATCTCTAGCTAAGACGTCACATAAGATTCCTCTTAATCCAGCAGGTACTACAGCTCCTGCTAGGGTCAAAACCCTCAGGTTGCATTGAATCGTTATCTTCTCTAAGATGTTTAATGCTTCTCCAAGCCTTCTAGCATTGAAGGCCGTCTTAGCCATGCCTTTAACTAGCGCTTTAACGCTAAACTCTAGTTTTAAATCTTCAACATCTCCAACAACCTCCACATCATCTCACCTTGCATCTTCAATTGTTCAGAACGTCTCCTCATTTCAAGTTGAAGGAGTCTCTTAAGAAAAGGTTAATTCCCCTCCTCTACTTATCATCTTCCTGAGGCGATGACGAGTACCAATCCATGTGACTAGATGATCTAACCATCTCACTCTGAGCCAAAAAGTTCAAGAAATTAGTGGCTATGCTCCCTCTCAATACCTGCATCTTCACATATTTTCTTTAGTACACCACTAATTTTATGCAACCTTGGGATAACGTGTACCTCACGAGCATAAGCCATGAACGTTAAGTAAACGACGTTCCTCTCCTTGCTGATGTCAATGTTCAGTAGACCTCCTCTTTCTTTCAATTTCTCCTCCAACTCTTTCACATCATTCATCTCAACGATTTTCAGCGCTGACCTTCTCAGTCTTCTAAGAGCTTCGGCGGCTATCTTCACTGAGTCAAAACCCAGCACTGAAGTAGCATCTAGATATAGACCGTCATGCTGAATTTGTAACGTAAAGTAGTCGATCACAACGCCGGGCACATCTCTCGCCACGAACTCGAAGCATATGCCTTTATACGCGCCAGGCGAGTCTTGAACCAGCTTAATATCGCTTAGAACGAAGTCTTTACCACCTTCAAGTTCATTTAATAAGTGCTCCACTATGTGGTGAAGTGCTGAACCTAAGTTTAAAGTATAGTTCAATGCGTGACCTAAGCTAGTTAATCCGTCAAGAGGACCGACTATATCGTAAAACTTCTTAACGTTTCTTAGATCATCTTTAAATAGGTAAAGTTCGAGAAGTACGTCTTCGAGAACTTTCTCTACGTTTGTGCCATCCCTCTTAGCTACTATCGTAAACCACTTGTAAGCTTTTCTCGGTAAGGATAATTTAACATTTACTAAGTCTTCGCTCAAGTACTTCGCAACCCCCTGAACACATGTACTCCGAGGCTTTTATTAATTGTCTTGCTAAGGACTTGTGCATTACCTTGCCACCTCATACCGTCACGCTTATGACCTTCTGTAATATTCGATAAGCGTTTGTGGTGGTTGAGCAACTAAGGCTATAGCTCCTTTCAGGACTACATCCTCTCCAAGGTCCGTTGACGTTATGATAGGCTTTCTGTTAGTCAAGTACCTATCTATGTGTCTCACTATGGGATTTATCACCAGCTCCTTATTGTTCAGAGTTATGGCTCCTCCTAGCAGAACAATTTCTGGGTCATAGCAGTTCACTACAGATGCTACACCAGCAGCATTTAGCTTACCTACTTCGTCCTCAATGATCTTGAGAGCTAACTTATCGCCAAGCTTAGCATGTTTGAAAATTACTTCAGTTGTTAAACCTCCTTTACAGTGTTCATTGAATAGTGAGCTCCCTCTAGATTCACTTGCATACTTCTCACGCAATAGTTTTTCAACGAATATTGGAATGTTTATACCGGAGCAGTATGCCTCCCAGTGACCATAACCTCCACATCTACACCTCATTTCTCCCGAGCTATCAATGACTATGTGGCCGACTTCGTGAGCATTTCCATCTTTACCTATTAGCAGGTTATCGTCAACTATAACTCCCGCACCTATGCCGGTGCTTAGGGTTATGTACGCTAGGTTTCGATAGATCCTTCCCAAACCATAGACTTTCTCTGCCCAGACAGCAGCTACAGCGTCATTGATCAAGAAGGTCTTGATGCCAAACGCCCCCTCTAAGTTAGTGACTACTTCAACGTTTCTGAAGGGTGCATTTGGAGGAGATAGTATAGTCCCTCTTCTCAGATCTAGGGGTCCTATAGAAGCAACTCCTATACCAACAACATCCTTCATACTATGTGAGAAGTTCTTCTCAACTTCTGAAATTATGAACTTCACGATATTCGGTGAGGCCTGTGATGTCAAGTATACGTACTTCTCGTAAATGTTTCCATCGAAATCTCCAAGGCATATCCTAGTCTTAGTTGCTCCTATATCAACTCCGATTACTAATTCTCTAACCATGTAATCACCAACAATGATTTCTCGGCTTCAACACTAATAGACTCGATTAAACAATCTATTGAATACGTTGCGGCTAACCATGAAAGCAGTTAATTTTTATAAATTCTATTCCTCCTCTCTCCTCAGGAGGCTTTGTGATGAGAAAGGTTCAGATATCTGAAATAGAGGGTGAAATGAGAGATCTAGTAGTTGAAGGTGTTGTTGTAGAAAAGAGCAAACCTAAAACAGTTCAAACTCGCTATGGCCCCGCACAGTTAGCATACGCAATAATAGACGATGGTACTGGCCAGATAAAGCTAAACTTATGGAGAAACCAAATCGACTTAGTTAATGTAGGTGCCAAGATAAGAGTGGAAAATGCCTTCACAAGGGAGTTTAGAGGAGAGGTTGAGCTAAACGTTGGAAGCAACGGTAAGATTGTTGTGCTAGAAAAGGGCAAGTAAAAACCTTCTATTAGCTCTCTGATTAATGATGGGGATGCTAGCTAATAAAAATTGTAGGTGATGAAAGAAGGGGCGATGATGTTCGACTTTCGTAGCTGCTTCTATCTTGCAATGTCTTTACATATCTAAGTTGTACTAAGCTACCCTTCAGCTATCTGACACCTCGACTCTCGCTATAAGGTCATTAAGTTGTCTTCTTATCTGCTCGAAATATCCTCAGAAACACATCACTGTAGACTTTCCACTTCAAGGGGCCATATTCCTCGGTCTCCCATGTGAAACCTTCTTCATGAAGCTTGCATGGAAACTCTATGCAGTCAAAACAGCACTTAAGCCTTCTCTTCAAGCAACACTTTATGTAGTCGCAAGCATCAATATGGGCATCGCAGCCACGGCAATCACCTTGTACAAAAGCCTTGCAGAAGCTGCAGATTATTCCACAGTGGGAGTATAGGACGTTGCTAACTCTCGGCAAACAAATCCCCAACTAGGAATTAAACTCTCACAGACTTATAGCAGTTAAAGGTTGAAGTTTGATCAACAACGTCAAGCTAAGGAATGTGAAGTCACTTAAAGCTTAAGGCCTTGACCCTAAAGCATGGCATTGAAGATGCTGCTATCAGCCTTTATTAGTGAGTCTCTTAAAAATAGGAGGGAAGGATGGAAGAGCAAATGGCGTGATGAGCTAATGATCTGATAGAGATGATGAGCACCGATCTCGCTGAATTTTTCTCAGTTAACTTCTTTAACAACTTGTAAAACTGGGTGTTTGTAGAATGAAGGCTAACCTAGGAAAATTACCTCCTGCCGTGCTTGAGAGCCTTGTCTTCTCGAGACTTGGAGTAACCGATGATAGGGTTCTTGTCGGTCCTAGCATAGGTGAGGATGCCGCTATAATAGATTTAGGAAACAACAGGATCCTAGCCATACATGTAGACCCTATAACAGAGGCTGTAGAGAGAATAGGTTGGCTAAGTGTTCATGTGGCAAGTAATGACGTAGCCGTTAGAGGAGTTAAGCCGAGCTGGTTCTTATCAACGATACTGCTTCCTTCAAGGGACGTCGAAGCTCTCGACTCGATAACAAAGCAGATGGATGCTGCACTTAGGGAAGTAGGTGGCATGATAATTGGTGGGCACACAGAAATATCTCCGGGAATCGAGAAGCCCATAGTGGTAATGACTGCTTTGGGAATAGGATTGAAAGACGAACTGATCTTGACGAGAGGAGCAAGACCAGGAGACCTAGTACTCATGACTAAAGCTACAGGGTTAGAAGGAACAGCGATAATAGCAAGCGACTTTAGAGTAAAGCTCCTAGAACTGGGAGTTTCACAGAGCATAATAGAGGAAGCAGTACGATGCTTTAACGATGTAAGCGTGGTGAGAGAAGCATTAACGTTAGCGAAGACTAGGACTCCAACGTCGATGCATGACCCGACGGAAGGGGGGCTGCTCAACGGTCTTCTAGAAGTGGCCATGGCATCTGGCTGCGTAATGACGATTTATGAAGACAAGGTACCAATAAGAGCCTCAACAAAGATCATATGTGAATCTTTAGATCTCGATCCCCTCAAGCTAATAAGTAGTGGAGCTCTAATAGCAACCATAAAGCCAGACTTAATTGATGTAGCCTTAAACTCATTAAAGAATATCGGTGTAAGCTTCTCAATAATAGGTGAAGTCGTGGATCGTGGCGTACCGAGAGTACTACTTCATAGAGTTAACGGCGAGATTGAAGAGATATCAAGATATGTTCGTGACGAGATAAGTAAGTTATGGTCGAACATAGTTAACTGATCTAAAAGTTTTCCAGTACTAAGCAGATTGAGAACCTAGTTCAAGTTGCTGCATTAACCCTCTTATGGTATGCTTATTAGGCTCTTAAAATGAAATCCATGGTATGGAGAAATGTAATCTTCTATTGTTGCTGGAGGTGTTTCTTAGTACGAAAAGTCACTATGGATGAAGTGGAAAAGGATCCAAAGCTATGGTTCAAACCTTGCTGTAAAGTGTGTGGACTAGTATTTAATAGTTACAATGAGTACATAGATCATTGCGCTAGCAAGCACTGGCGTACTAAATCATCGTAAAGCTCTCACTTAGCACCTCCTTCCGTTTTAAGTGGAGAAGCAAACCATACAACTCTTTGTGGGAATGGAATCTCAATTCCTACTTCGTCGAGCGCACTTTTCACCAACCTCGGTAAGCTGCTATAAAGCATGAGCCACGTAGATCCAGGGGTCCAGGCTCTAACTTCCAAAACTACACCATCACCACCAAATGACTTCGCGAAAACCATTGGCCTAGGTTCTTCAAGGACATACCATTGCTCTCGCAACTTAGATTCTATAGCTTCCACAGCTTTCTCTATGCTGGCTGAGTACGGTATCTGAACCTCAACACTAACAAGCCTGGCTCTTGACGCCGTATAGTTCCTGAAGCTACTATTAAACAGTTGAGAGCTCGGTATGCGTACTTTCACTCCATCCCACGTTACTATCGTCGTTGATAAGATGCCTATCTCCACTACCATCCCAATGGTATCCCCTACATGTATGAAGTCTCCTATCTTGAATGGTCTCTCCAATAATAGTAAGAGCCCGGATATGAAGTTGGATATTGAAGCTTGAGCAGCAAAGCCTATTACAATACCCAGAAATCCACCGGCTATAAGTGCTCCTGTTACGTCCACACCTATTGAAGTTAATGCTATGAGGACGGCTACGACCAAGATGCTGTACCTAATAAGCTTCGCCACGTTATCTGCTGTGCTCTTTGAAACTCTAGTCAGAAGTGCTCTTTTCGCAGCTCTTTCAAGAATTGTACTGATGAAGAGCGCAACTACTATGACTATAATAGCGTATAACAAGTCAAGCCAGTGAGCTTGAAGCCATTGAAGCATGTCCATTAAACCACCTCAAAAACCGAACTCCAGTAAGAACTTAACAACCCTTTCCTGTGATTTACCGAATTGTCGGGGTCCCTCCTTCAATCCATCAAGTGGGGGCGCATTCTCTAGAGATGTAAATCCCAAACCACCTCTTGAGATGTGTAAGCGAATGGTCTCAATGTAAGCTGCTCCCTGCTCATCTACGTATGTCATCGTGTTCAAGACCGGGAAAACTATGTTCTTAACTTCGCAGTAATCTTCTGAGTCGTTCTCGATGATAACCTTGGTGATGGCATTCCACAGCTCTTTCTCTGGAACTTGAAGGTAGACGTCAGTTCTATGAAAACGACATATCATGCCACTTGCGGTAGAACCGTAAAGTGCATACTTGTACGTATGGCGGCTAAAGGAGTCTATCAACATTTGAGTCTCCTCATTAAAGAGGTATATTCCAACACTAATTGGTACCTTAACGTATATACTGATCGTAGAGTGTGGCGCAACGATAATGGGCCTAGAAAGCCTTAACAAAAGGTTTGTTGAAATCTCTGGCTGAGTTGAATGAACTGGATACGCTAAGAAGTCCTCTTCTCTACACCTGGTTGTGGTAACTACTTTCCTTACAGAGCTTACAGGAAAGCCGCCCTCTCTTTGATATAGCACAAAGGAGCCTTGATTCTCCAATTTGAGCGTAATGCCCTCCTCCCTCAACTTAGATACGACTTGGGAAGATAGGTTTAAGCCATAAATCAACTGTCGCACCAAGATAACCTCCAAAGCGTTATCTTAAAAATTTCTAGCATTTGGTCGGGAATGAAAGAAACTAAATCCTCAAGCTATGTACTGCCTCTTAAACTCCTCTAGCAACAGCTTTTTACTAAGTCATAAACTCCAGCAAAAGTCTTTACTATAACGACTAGTCCTTAACCATTAAGGTTTATATATGTAAGTAACCTTTGCGATTTCCGATGAGAGGTATGGTGTATGATCGACTCTCTCATTTTTCTGTTTGATAGTAGTGTTAGCATTGATATCCATATTCAAAGCGATACTAGCCATCATGCAAAGAAAGTAACATCGAGGCTATGACGCCCTTAGTCTACATAGAAAGCTAGAAATAATCTTTGAGCCTTCTTCTAAGGCCTGTCTTGACGTTAAGTAATTACTTGGTATAAAGAGTTTAAAGCGGTTCATGTGGAGTAGGTAAAGGTCGATCGCATTGATTTTGTTGTCTCCTAACTATGGTTAAGTGCTATGTATTGAAGAGATCGATGAAATGGCTTACATCTTAATGTTTCGTAGATGCTTTAACGAAAGGCTTTTACCCTTTATCACGAAGTATTCTTGGGGCGAAGATTATGGTTGTGGAGAGTAGAGAGAAGATAGTTGAGGAGTCTTTAATTAATGTGGCTAGGCTCATGGCTCTAAGCGCGATAACAGCCCCCAAGGCTAGAGGAGTAGATAACGTAGTTGTTGGGATAATTCAGGATAGAACCGACATAGAGAGACTTGCTGAAGTTATGGAGAAAATGGCTGAAGAACTAGGTGAATACTTTAGGAGAGATGCTGATAACATAAGGAGATCGAATGTTGTAGTCCTCATAGGTTGCAAGGTGAAGGATATAGGTGTCAAAGCCCCTCGATCCCATCAATACGACATAAACTTGGTACTGAACCTAATAAACCTAGGCATAGCTATAGGTTCAGCGGTTAAGACTGCTTCTCTCCACAACGTAGATAACAGAGTTATGTATACTGCAGGCTTGGCGGCTCAAACTTTAAAGTTGATAGACGCTGACGTGGTGTTAGCGATCCCATTGAGCGCTACATCAAAGAACATATACTTCGATAGACCTCCAATAACAAGGTAAGAAAACCTCCTTTCTTAGTAACTTCAATGTATTTAGCCTAGAGTTCTGATCTTTCATGCATCACTACATGCTTTTTCAACGTTACAGGTTTACGTCTCTAACAGTACTATCAATATTCTTCTTAGCACTTTTCTCCTTCTCTAAAGCTGAGAAGTAGTGAAATAAACAAAATGGGCAGAGATTATACGTAGCGATCTCTCTATTGACTAAGAACCTAAGACTTAATAAGGGAAAAGAGGGCTTGCTTATGTTAGCGGCTTCAAGGAACATAGCTAGAAGTGGAATGAGAAGGTTATAGGACTCTCCACATAATCAGTAGGAATAACGTTGGAAAGATTGTTGGGCCATCTAAGAACATGAGTGCTAAAGCATAAATGGGGCTTACAACCTTATCTGCAATTAATATGATGAACACGTTGAAAACTATTTAAGCATCTTTTATCCATGATATTATATGGCAGTAGTATATCCATCTAAGGAATGGTTAGAGGAGCTTCAAAAGAGAGTTAATAGCGATGAGACGTATAAGAGGGTGGCTGCAAGGTGGGAAGGAGACTTTTTATGCATAGTTGAACTAGATGAAGAGGCTCTGAAAGACCTTCAAAAGCCAAAGATTCTACGCGGTCTCATATCACTATTGGCTGCAATCCCTACAGAAAAGAGGGTTGCTTACAAAGGTACTCCTATCGAAAGGTTTGCTCAAAAGCTTGGGCTAGCCTTAGATCAAGATATTGACCTCTCGAAGTTAAACTTTGAAGAGCTTGCTAAGAAGGTCGGGGAGATAAAACTCGACGAAGTTAAAGGAGCCTCAACGTACATATGGCTTGACTTCTGGCATGGAGAGTTGAGGAACGCCAAGCCGGTTGCTCCTGGAGAAATTCCAACTCCTAGATTTGTTCTAAGCGGCCCCTATGCAGCTTTCAAAGAGCTCGTAATGGGCAGAGTTGACACGACAACTCAGATAGTAAGAGGAAAACTGAAGTTGAAGGGCGATCTAGGGTACTTAATGAGGAACGTAGCTGCTGTTACTAGGTATGGTCAGCTCATGTCTTCAATACCAATAGATACGGGTTAACAGCTATGTGGACCTTCGTCTCTCCACGAACAGTAGTCTTTGGAGAAGATGCTTTAACGTTCTTAGAGAGTGAGAAAGCAAGCAGGGTACTGATAGTTGCAGATGAAAACATGGTGAAACTTGGTTTTGTTGATATGGTTAGGAGTAGCATTAAGGCAGAGATTATAGAGGTTTTCAGTGATGTAGAGCCTGAGCCGAGCATAGATACTGCACTTAAGTGTTCTAAGATTGCAAGGG